>JAUZRY010000022.1 GCA_030949995.1 Ardenticatenia bacterium | reverse complement strand
TGGCCGACTTGGTGGTTGATGCAGACGCCCTGGGCGGCGCCGGCCGCGATCAGCCGCTTGCCGCCTTGATACTCCACCCTGATATTCGTCCATCCCGATGAAGGTCAGGTAGGGAATCCTGTCAGCTTCCGGCCCCGCCCCGGCATTGTACCCAACCACCGGTATCCCCGCATCGAGCGCCCGTTGGATCGGCTCCTTGAACAGCACCGGATCCGTCACCGTCACGGCCAAGCCGTCGGGCTGGGCGGCGACGGCCTGGTCGATGAGCGCGGCCGTCTTCTCCAGGTCAAACTCATCTGGACCCAGGATGGTCACGTCGATGTTGAGCTGTTCAGCGGCCGTCTGAATGCCGTTCTCCACCACGCACCAGAAGGAGTCCCACGCGCAAAGGGCATGTTGCACGAAGTAGAGTGTCAGCGGCTTGTTGGGGTCAGGTTTGGTGCCCAAGTCCTCAGCGGTCAAGAACCCGGGCCCCGTGGGCGTCACGGGCAGTGGCGGCGTGATGCCATACCGGTTCACCATGGCCAGCCACATCACTGAGGCGAAGCCCTGGAGATAGGGCTGCTGGTCAATGGCGAAGAGCGTGGTGCCGTCCTCGAGGCGCGCCACGATCTCCGGGCTCAGGTCAAAGGTGCCGTGGAACACCTCTCCCGGGGCCAGGCCGGCGGCCTCCAAGAAGGCGTAGAAGGGATTGGCCCCGTTCGGCCCCAGTGTCAGAAAGGCGTCCACGTCCGGGTTGGCGGTGAAGAAGTCGTCAATGATCGTCTGCGACTCGGCCGGGTCGTTCGTGATCGCCAGCACCTCCGCCTCCAGCCCCGCCTCCTCGAAGGCGTCCTGGAAGCCCCGGCAGCGGGCATCGAGGCCGGCGTGGCCGACTTGGTGGTTGATGCAGACGCCCTGGGTGGCGCCGGCCGCGATCAGCCGCTTGCCGCCTTGATACCCACCCTGATATTCGTCCATCCCGATGAAGGTCAGGTAGGGAATCCCGTCAGCTTCCGGCCCCGCCCCGGCATTGTACCCAACCACCGGTATCCCCGCATCGAGCGCCCGTTGGATCGGCTCCTTGAACAGCACCGGATCCGTCACCGTCACGGCCAAGCCGTCGGGCTGGGCGGCGACGGCCTGGTCGATGAGCGCGGCCGTCTTCTCCAGGTCAAATTCATCTGGGCCCAGGATGGTCACGTTGATGCCCATCATCGCGGCGGCATCTTGAATGCCCTGTTCGACCGTGCACCAGAAGGAGTCCCACGCGCAGAGGGCATGTTGCACGAAGTAGAAGGTGAGTTCCTCGGCCTGGCCGTCAGGGGCCGGCGCTGTTGTGGGCTCCGGGGTGGGAGATGCTGCCACCTCTGTGGGCGTGGGTTGGGCCTCGGCCGGTGGACTGGTGGGCGAAGGTTGGGCCGCCGCAGCGGCTTCAGTGGGCGTTGATGGCTCCGGGGTTGGGGTGGCTTGACCGGCACAGGCACTCAATACCAACACGAAGAAACTCAACACGGCCAATATGCTTACACGTCGACTCATCGCTTCCTCCTCCTTTCTTAATGTTTGTAATATGATACCCTGATTGATATATGTTTCATAAATTAACACTCTGGTGCGAGAGTGTTGCGAGAGGCCTTTCCCCGAAGGCTGGGTTGAGAGTGGTCGGTCGGAGATGTTCCGGAAGTTCTCAATGCTGACGGGCTAAGTAGGTGTTGCTCATCACCGCCACGAGGATGATCAACCCGGCACTGGCCTGGAAGACTTGGACCGGCACCTGCATGAGGACCAATCCCTGCTCCAGCATGTGGAGCAGCACAACACCAATGCACGCGCCCAAGATAGTCCCTACACCTCCCCGTAGCTGAACGCCTCCGATGACACAGGCAGCCACGGCAACCAGTTCCAGCCCCTCGCCGCGCAATGGGTCCACACTCAGGCGGTGGGCGAATTGGATGACGCCGGCCAATCCGGCCAGGAGTCCGGCAAGTGTGAAGCCGATCAACTTGACCCGGCGAACGGGCACGCCTTGGGCTCGTGCGGCACCCACGTTCCCCCCCGTAGCGAACACCCAATTGCCGTAACGCGTCCGCATGAGCAGGTAGGTGCTCACAACAGCCAGCGCCAAGAACCAAAGAATGGAGAGCCGAAAGGTGGCCGGCGGGGAGAAGAGGCGATTTATGCTCTCCACCCCGCCGTTGAGCAGGGTGAAGAGGAACGGGGGTTCCCCCGTAAAACTGGCAAATTGGCCTTCTCCAATCGCCCGCGCGATGCCCCGGTAGACCAACATGGTGCCCAAGGTGGCAATAAACGAGGGGATGCCTGTGCCCACCACGATGAGGCCGTTGATCAAGCCCAACATGGCGCTCGCAGTCAGTGCGAGGAGAAGGGCCAGCCCTGGGGCCATTCCGGCTTCCAGACGAAGTGCAAAGATGAAGCTGGCCACGGCCATCGTGGAGCCCACGGAGAGGTCGAACTCTCCCGCGATCATGAGCAGGGCCACGCCGATGACCACAATGCCCGTAATGCTGCCGAAAGTGAGGATGTTGGCGATGGAGATGGGCGTCAGGAAATTCTCTGCCACGGCGCTGAAAAAGAAGAAGATGAGCAATGCGCTTGTCGCTGCAACGGCCTCAGGGTAGTGGGCCAGGCGGCGCAGGGAAACGGTTCGCTGTGCGGGAGTGCTTGAGACCATTTGCTACCATCCTCCGTGTGCTTTGACAAAAGCCATCACCTCGTCCAGCGTGGGCATGAAATTGGCACAGCCATGTTTGGTGACCACGATGGCCCCACAGGCATTGCCCAAGCGGGCGGCGCGTTGGGGGGACCATCCCTGCACGTGGCCGTAGATGAAGCCAGCCGCAAAGGCGTCACCAGCACCGAGCACGTTGTAGACGTTCACCGGGAAGCCGGGCACTTCGTCCTCGCGGCCGTCGACAAAGTGGAGGCGGACACCAGCGGCCCCACGCTTCTCGATCAGCAGCTCGGGGCCCAAGGCCAGGAGCCGGCCTACGGCTGTGCGCACATCGCCGCGGACACGGGCATCAGACATCTGGTGAGCGTGCACGTCCACATCGGTGGAACTGGTGAGCGCAGCGGCCTTGATTTCATCCTCCGTGCCGATGGCAATGTGCACGTGGGGCAAGGTGCTGCGCACGGCCACGCCGAAGGCACGTGGGTCGTGCCACTGATCTGGGCGAAAGTCCAAGTCCAAGATGACGGTGACGCCTGACCGGCGGGCCCACTCGGCCGCGAAGAGGGTGGCGCTCCGGCTCGGCTCCTGGCTCAAATTGGTCCCGGCGAACTCGAAGACGCGGGCGTGGGCGATGGGAACGGCCAGCACGTCGTCAACGGTGATGGCCGTGTCGGCACAGTTGTCACGGTAAAAGACCAGCGGAAACCGGTCGGGCGGCTCGATGCCCAAGATCACCGCACTCGTGCGCCGGCCGGGCTTGCGGGGGATGAAGCGGGTCTCCACGCCCTCCTGCTCGAGGAAGTGGAGCACGAAGTCGCCCACCGGGTCCTGGCCCACCGCGGTGAGCAGGGCCGTGCGCAGCCCTAGGCGCCTGGCACCCACGGCGATATTCGTGGGTGACCCACCCACGTAGGCGGCAAAGCTCTGGATCTCGACGAAGGGCACTCCCACGTCGTTGGCGTAGAGGTCGATGGAGGAGCGGCCCATTGCAATCAGGTCGTAGCTCACCGGGCCTTCACCGTTCACGGTGCTCCTCCTCCAGCGGGTACAGTGGCAGGCGTGGGTCCTTGTGCTGGTAGGTCTCCTTCACCCAGGCGAAGCGGGGATCTTCGCTGTTGGCCAGGGATTGGGCGCTGCCGGCCAAGATGTTCAAGTAATATGTAGTGTAACCTGGCGCGGAGACCACGGGATGATATCCTTCGGGCACGAGCACCACGTCGTTGTGGCGGGCCATGACGAGGGCGTCAATGGGATAGCCGGCACGGTGGAGGGGGGATTCAGGGTCGGTGTAGATGCGCTGGTAGGCGTAGCCGTCAGGCGGGTCGATCTTGTAGAAGTAGATCTCTTCCAAATCCGCTTCCACGACGCGCCCCCGGTCGTCCACCTTGTGTACGTCGTGTTTGTGGGGAGGATAACTGGACCAGTTGCCGCTCGGCGTGTAGACCTCCACCACGACAAGCCTGTGGCAGTCGAAGCCGGGTGGGATGATGTCGTTGATCTGGCGGGTGACGTTATCCCCTCCTCGAATTTCCACGCGCACGTCCGCGGGGGTGATCAGACGAGGCGGGTGGTCCTCGTCGGTGGGCACCGAGGCCACGGCGAATTCGCTCCCGGTGAGGGCGACCACGGTGAAGGCCGTGTGAGGCGGCATGTAGAAAGCATAGGGCAGGCCGGCGAAAACATGGGGACGTTGGCCCATCTCCCATGGTCCGTAGGCCGAATCCACCCGTATCCGGCCGCCCAACACGACCAGGGCCAGCTCGTGGTTGCCGGTCTGGAACGACCACGTGCGCCCTGGTGCCAGCCGGCGCACTTGAAAGTGGATCAGATGCCAGCCAGCCAGTGAGGGCGTGACCTCCACCACGACATCAGGGTCGGGAACGTTGCCCGGGTGGATGACCAGATTGTCAGCGCTGTACTGGCGCATGACGAACCTCCTGGTAAGCTCAAGCAGTTCAGGGAGTGGAGTCCGTTTCGGCGAACGACACGCGGACAGGTTGGCCCTGGTGGAGCGAGCGCGTGGCGGCCCACCCGATCTCAAAGGCGCGCAGGGCATCCTCGGCCCCCACTTCGGGATGCCGCCCGGCTTGGACGCACTCGATGAAGTGAACGAGCTGGGCCTCGTAGGCGGACGCAAAGCGCTCGGCAAAGGACGAGATCAGCTCACGCACAGCTCCCCGTCGGGTCAGGTGAAGAAGGGGGGCTCGCTCAAGTGCCCCGACGCGCACGCTGCCGTCGGTGCCCAGCACTTCGGTGAAGATGTCATATCCGTACACGGCTGTGCGACCCACGTCAACATTGCCCACGGCACCACTGACGAAGCGCAGGTTGACCACGGCCACGTCAATGTCCCCCACCTCGGCGAGCTCAGGACACGCCAAAAGCCCGCCCTCAGCCGAGACGCGCTCCACTTCGCTGCCCATTAGCCAACGCGCGAGGTCAAAATCATGAATGCCCATATCAAGAATGAGGCCGCCACTCTTGTGGGGATCGGCAAAATGGGCCGGAGGACACGTGGGATCTCGCCCAATGGCTTTGAAGAGGATCGGTTTGCCGATCTCGCCGTCGACGATGAGCTCGAAGGCACGGCGGTAGGCCGGATCAAAACGGCGCATGAACCCCACTTGAAGGGGCACGCCGGCTCGTCGAACGATGCGCAGAGCGGCCACATGTTCCTCTTGGGTGAGGGCAAGGGGCTTTTCGCAGAAGATGGGCAGGCCCTCGCGGGCAGCGGCCTCGACAAGTTGCACGTGGGTGGACGTGGGAGAAGCAATGAGCACGGCGTCGGCGCCAGGTAGGGAGAGGGCCTCATGGGGATCGACAAAGGCGTGGGGCACCTCGTAGTCGGCGAGCACGCTGGTGAGCTCGGCGATGTGGGGGTCAGCAACGGCGAGAACGCGCGCACGGGGGGCCAAGGCCGTGTGGAACAAGTGCAGGTAGAACCGGCCCATGCGACCTAATCCGAGCAGAATGACGCTCAATCGTGCCATCGACTGTTCCTCAACGCGGTGTGCTGGAGAGTTATGTTACCGTCCAGGTGGCGCCGTGCTCTCGCGGACAACCAATTGGGGCTCGAGCACCCTGTGTTTGACATCGACAGCCTTGCCTTCCATCAGTTCCAGCAACATTTGCATCCCGAGTTGCCCCATTGTGCGCTTGGGCTGGTGGACAGTGGTCAGAGGTGGGACAACGTAGCGGGTGAGGGCGATGTTGTCGAAGCCTACCACGCTGCATGCTCCCGGCACGGGAACACCGTGCTCCCGGCACGCCAGCAGGGCGCCAATAGCCACCATGTCGTTGTAACAGAAGACAGCCGTCACGCCCGCTTCCCAGAGGGTTGGCCAGAGCATGTGGCCGGCTTGGACATCTCCGTCGGGCGCGACGCCGTGGAGTTGGGCCGTGCGCACCCACCCCTCGCGGGGTGCGATGCCGGCCGCGCGGAGGGCCTCTCGGTAGCCAAGGAAGCGGCGGCGGTTTGAGCGGGGCCGGTTGGTCACCCCAATGTACCCGATGCGGCGGTGCCCTAGGGCGATAAGGTGTTCAACGGCCATTCGGGCGCCGGTTTGGTCGTCCACGGCCACGGAGTGGAGGAAGTCTCGGTCGGACTCGGCCTGGTTGCTCACTTGGACAATGGGCACACGAATCTTGGCCAGGCGCTCCACATATTCGGTGCCGATGCGCGAGGCCGCCAGAATAATGCCGTCCACGCGCCGACGGTGGAACGTCTCGATCACGAGAAGCTCTTGCTCGGGATCGTTCAGGGAGGCGTTCAGGAACACGCTGAGCCCCGCCGGGCGGGCCACACTCTCAACGCCATCCACCACATCGGCAAAAAAGGGATCGGCAATGGACGTGACCACCACGCCGACGGTGAAGGTGCGGCCGGCCTGGAGGCTCTGGGCAATGGCATCTGGAGTGTAGCCCATCTCCTCGGCGAGCGCACGAATGCGCGCGCGGGTTTCTGGGCTGATGAGTGGGCTGTCACGCAGAGCACGGGAGACGGTGGAATGGGAAACACCAGCAGCCCTGGCAATGTCCTTAATGGAGACACTGGCCTCAGCCGACCTGGAGGAGCGTTTGGTCATCGACAGCTCCCTGCAACACTACACCACTGCTCTGACACACGCGTTGTCGCACACGTGTGCACCCATTGTACGCCATTTTTTCCCTCTTGTCAAGGCGATCTTCAACGCCTCACTGCTTTTCTCATCACGACGTGGAGGACGGTACCCTCATTTGCCGCCGTGGGGGGAGCGTGGTATGCTAACTCGTCGTTCCCCACACATCAGGCTCCGACACCATCCAGAGGAGGTACGCCATGGGTGAGCGGGTAGGCTTCATTGGCTTGGGAATCATGGGACGGGGCATGGCCCACAACGTGCTCAAGGCCGGCTTTGACCTGTGCGTTTGGAACCGCACAGCCCACAAAATGGAGGAGTTCGCCCAAGCCGGCGCCCGCACGGCTACCAGCCCGGCCGATTTGGCGGCCCAGAGCGAGATCATCATCACCTGCGTGAGCGACACGCCGGACGTCAAAGAGGTGATCCTGGGAGAACAGGGCGTCATCCACGGGGCACCACCCGGCGCTCTCGTCATTGACACCAGCACCATTAGCCCCCAAGCAGCCAAGGAGATCGCCGCCCGCCTGGCCGAGAGGGGCATTCACATGCTCGACGCCCCTATCAGTGGGGGCAGCGAGGGGGCGGCACAGGGCACCCTCAGCATTATGGTCGGAGGCGAAGCCGAGCAGGTGGAACGTGCCATGCCCGTCTTCAAGGCCATTGGCAAGACCATTACCCACGTCGGAGGGCACGGTGCCGGCCAGATGGTCAAGTTGGTCAACCAAATCCTGGTGGTTGTTACCATGCTGGGCATTAGCGAAGCCCTGGTCTTCGCCCAAGCTGGCGGGCTGGACTTGGAGAAAACGCTACAGGCCGTCTCCGGCGGCGCAGCCGGCAGTTGGATGCTCACCCACCGGGCCCCCCCAAGTGATTCAGCGGGATTGGCGGCCCGGCTTCACCATCGACCTCCAGCAGAAAGACCTGCGCCTGGTGTTGGAGACGGCCGACCAGCTCGGCGTGCCCGCCTTGGGCACAGGCTTGGTTTTCAACCTCTACCGTGTGCTCCAACGGGCTGGCCTGGGCCACGAGGGCAACCACGCCCTGGTGAAGGCGTTGGAACGGCTGGCGGGCGTCACCGTAGGAGATGCCTGACGCGCAGGACATCGGCATGAGCGCGTGGCGTCAGAGGCTCCCCCTGCTGGCTCTCATCGGCATTGTCACCCTCTTCACTGGTGTGGGCACGTGGTACAGTGTGCGCGTTCCCCCTCGGTGAGGGCGTGGACGAAGTGCCCCACTTCCAGTACGTGGTCTATCTCAAGGAGCGGCGCACGTTGCCGGTCCAACCGTGGGGGGACAACGGCCGCCCCCTAGACGTGTTCATGGGCCACCATCCGCCCCTCTACTACGCGCTGGCCGCGTTGTTCATCTTCCCCCTTGACACCTCTGACCTTGCCTACGTCATGCAGCCTAATCCTCACTTTCGCTGGGTGGAGTTTGTCCCGCCGAAAACACCCCCTGATGGCTGGACAGTGTACCTGCACACGCCAGCCGAAGCGTGGCCCTTCCGAGGAACCGTGTTGGCCATGCACGTGCTGAGGCTTGTTGGCGTGCTCTTGGGAGCTGTGGCCCTCCTGGCCATCTTCGCCACAGCGCGTCTGGTGTTGCCCCACCAGCCCTGGATCGCGCTCACGGCCACCGCACTAACCGCCTTCAACCCCGCCTTCATCTTCATGAGCGCCACGGTCCATCACGACGTGTTGCTGAGTGCGCTGGGCGCCTTGATACTCTGGTGGGCCGTGCGCACAGTGCGCTTGGGAGCACAGGGAGCGCGATGGTGGCTTCTGGGCGGTGTGCTGATCGGCGCAGCCATGC
The DNA here is from genome assembly GCA_030949995.1 of Ardenticatenia bacterium. Classification (GTDB taxonomy): domain Bacteria; phylum Chloroflexota; class Anaerolineae; order Ardenticatenales; family Ardenticatenaceae; genus WFWG01. Next base: position 9,409 of record JAUZRY010000022.1, on the reverse strand, counting down.
TGACCAAGCTCTCAGGGCTTGTTTTCTTGGGCGTTGGGCTGTCTGCTCTCCTCCTGAAGTGGTGGCGCGACCGGGACAGGTGCCGCTTCCTCGCCGGGGGCGGGGTGCTGATTATCACCGTGGTAACCATGGCCGGGTGGTGGTACGCGCGCAACTGGGTGCTCTACGACGATCCACTGGGTTGGCAGATGTTCTTGCAGACCCAAGCCCACATGGTGCGCACAACGCCCTACACCTGGTTCACGTTCCGCTACGAGTTTCTGGGCCAGTTGGCACGCACCTTTTGGGGCGCCTTTGGTTACATGCACGTTCTCTTGCCCCGTCGCCTGTGGAGCACCCTTTGGGCACTGGCCGGCCTGGCAACAGTCGGCTGGACCGCCGGCCTGGTGGTCGCCCGGCTCCGCAGGCACACCTTCAACCGTGCCAACGCGCCAGCGTGGGCACTTCTTCTCGGGGCGGCCTTGGGGCTCTTCGTCTCTTTTGTGCGCTTCTCGGTCGCCACGACGGGCGCTGGTCACGGCCGTTATCTCTTCCCCGTAGCCACTGCCCTCATGTTGGCCATGGCCACAGGCGTGCACACCATGTTCGGCCTACGTGCTCAGCCCGCGGTCACCTTAGTCACAGCACTTGGCATGTTCGGGTATGCCGTGCTCGCACCTGCTCTCTACGTGTGGCCTCTCTACACCCCGGAGCGCCTCTGGCCCAAGACTCTCTTGCCCGATGCCCTGCCGGCGAACGCGGTCCCCGTGGGCGTGCGTTACGGAGAGGCCATCGAGCTGGCAGCCGTGGCGTGGGAGCCAGCCCGTGTGCTGCCCGGCGAGCAGAGCACTTTGACGCTCTACTGGAGACCTTTGGGCACACGCCGTCCAGACCTCTTCATGCGCCTTCGTCTGCTCGACCGATACGGCACCCCCTTCGTAGCCATTGACGATTGGCCGCAAGTGAGCTCCAGCACTGTCGCGTGGGATCCCGCCCTCCTCTACGTTGTGCGTCGCACGTTCACCGTGCCCGAGGGCGTCCCCCTAGGACGGACACGCCTGAGCGTCGAAGTCACGCGCGGTCGGCAGGGCGCTCCCATTCCGCCAGTGGCCCCCGACCGCTTGGCCGCCGTGCCCTCACTTCTCCTGGGGCGCCCACCACCAACGGCGAATAGCAGCCCGACAGCACAGCCACGCCACGAACGGTTGGGCGAGCAGATTGCCCTGCGGGGACTCGACCTGCCGCGCACCACGTGGCGCCCTGGCGAATATCTCCAGGTCACGCTGTACTGGGAAGCCCTTGCACCAGTTGCGGACAATTACACTGTCTTCGTCCAAGTGCTTAATGCTGAGGGCAAACTGGTGGCCCAACATGACATCGAACCGGCCAACGGGACCTTTCCCACCTCCACGTGGGAGGCGGGCACACTTGTGCCCGACGAACACCAACTCCTGCTCCCAGAAAATCTGCCGGCGGGCACCTACACCTTGATCGCGGGCATGTACGCCTACCCATCCCTACAGCGCCTGCCCGTTACCTTGGATGAGCACCCCATGGGCGATTTTATTCTCCTCGCCCAGATCGAGATCACCCCATAGTATCCCGGAAAAGCAACTGGGGCGGCCTCTGCCGCCCCTTCTCCTCCACTTGTTCGCGCGCTTGTGGCTACCGTCGCCACCAAGCGTTAAACGTGGCCTCATCGACCACCTGAACTCCCTCCGGTGCCTCCCGGTTCCACGTGTTGGGATCACAACTGTCGCTCGTGTCCGTGGGAGCACACTCTTTGAACGTCATGGCCCACACCGTGCCGTTGTTGGTGTCGAACGAGTATTTGCGGGAGACCACCCCATCAATATCATCCTTGACGCCAGGCGGGAAGGGCGAACGCCAGAGCTGCACGTACCCTCGCCCCCTGTACCGGTCGCCCGGGCCGGCGATGGGCACCTGCAGTTCGCCGTCATCAAAACTGTGCCCGGCCGGCGAGTAGAAGCACTGGCCGCCCACAGGACCATCGTAGAAGCACACTTGGGCAAAGACCGAATACCCCCGCTCCCAGCCGTTGGGCGGGTTGCCGTTGAGGTCCAACACTTTGGCGAAGAACGTGGTGCCGTCGCACCCAGCACAGTAGGCGGTGTCACCCTGCTTTTTGTAGACATTGGTGTAGGGAATGGGCGTCGGCGTGGGCGTGGGCGTTGGTGTTGGCGTGGGTTGTCGTGCAATAATCGGCAGGTACAGTGGCGGCGGCGGCAGGACAAGCGCAGCCGTGATGGCCTGCGTGCTGCTGATCATCACCGTGCCGGTGAAGGGATCGGGAATGAAGGGCAGCGCGGTGAGCTCATACCGGCGCGTCTCGGAGACAGGCACCATATCCTGAAAGGAGGCCACGGGGGTGCCTTGGGCATCAGCAAACATGTGCTCCACCTTTGCACTCACCGTGTCCACATTGGTCACCGTGTAGGCTGATTCCTTGGTAACCGGCAACACAATGGGGCCTGAGCCATTCGCGCCGGCCCGGATCTCGAGCACATCCAGTTGGGTGATGGCCAAAAAAGTGAACAGCGGAACCAACAAAATGCTCAACGGCGGCAGAAGGCGTTTCATGGAACTCTCCTCTTCCTCAAGTATATTGTGCAGGAGAACCACCCCAGAACACCCACCCGCCTTCGGCGGTGGCCCTGAGACCGCAGTGTCCACACCTCAAGGGTTCTACGCGCACCTGTTCTTCTCTCCGTGCCAATGCGCTGTGCATTATATCTGAGCTCACCCAAGCTTCAAGTCACACCGCTCTCCCTCCATTTGACACCACCTGAATTTTAGACTAGAATAAAACGAATTTTAGCCTTGACTAAAAATATAGTGTGGGCCAAGAGGAGGCACATGGTGGAACTCAGCAGTCCGATGACAGGCGCGATTGTGGCACTCGTCGCCACGGTTGTGGCCGTGCCAGCACTCACCTGGCTACGGGAACAATACCGCGTGCGCCGGCGCGAAACCGTGGAGGATGCCCTCAAGGCGCTCCTGGAGCTGGGCGATCGCGTGGGGGCGCGCACACCCGACCTGTTGGCCGGCCGCCTGCACCTCTCGCGGCGTGCCACGCTGCGCCTCATCCAGACCATGAGCGAACGGGGCCTTGTGCGCGTGGCGGGCGAAGGGATTCAGCTCACCCCGATGGGCAAAGCCTTGGCCCTGCACGTGTTGAGGGCGCACCGCCTGTGGGAATGTTATCTCTCCGACGATGCGGCCGTGCCCCTGAAGGACATCCACCGGCTGGCCGAAAAGGCCGAACACAAGCTCTCCCCCGGCGACGTGCGCCGCCTGGAGGTCCGCATGGGGTATCCCAGCCACGACCCCCACGGCGACCCCATTCCCAGGGAGGATGAAGCAGGGGTGAAGCGCCCCGGCACGCCGTTGACGGCCTGGCCCGTAGGCCAACCGGCTCGCATCGTACACATCGAGGATGAACCTGAAAGCGTGTTCGCCCAAATTCTGGCCGAAGGGCTGACCCCGGGCACCCTGCTCACCGTGATCGAGCGCTCGGCCAAGGGCATCCGCCTTCAGGCCGAGGGCAACGAAGTGTGGCTGGCAGCCGTTTTAGCTGCCCACATCCACGTCGTCCCATCCTCCGACGATGAAGCCATCCCCACAGCACCGTTGACTCTGGCCGAGGTGCCAGAGGGCCACCAGGTACAAGTTGTAGGGCTCTCCTCAGAGGTGCGCGGGCTGTTGCGCCGGCGGCTCCTCGACCTGGGATTCACCCGCGGCGCCATTGTGGAGCCCGTCCTCCACAGCGCCTTTGGCCGCGGCGATCCCACAGCGTACCGGGTGCGCGGCACCCTCATCGCCCTGCGACGCGACCAGGCCCGGCACATTTTTGTCACCCCCTTGAACACACCTTCAGAGGAGGAGCAACGCCATGAGCACACCCACCCCGACCCCCACGAGAACGCGCGTGCGCGCCATGCTCACCCATGATTGTGAGGCGTGTCCCCTTTACGTCAACCAATTGGGCATCGACCTGACCCACTGGGACCACCTCGTCGCCCTTGCCGGGAACCCCAACACCGGCAAGAGCACCCTCTTCAACCGGCTCACGGGCCTCAAGCAGCATGTGGGCAACTGGCCCGGCAAAACCGTCACTCGGGCTGAGGGGGGCTTCGAGTTCAACGGCAAACGGTACAAGGTAGTGGACCTCCCGGGCACGTACTCGCTCCTTTCAGCCTCCGTTGAAGAGGAAGTAGCGCGGGACTTCGTGCTCTTCGGCCACCCTGATGTGGTCATCATTGTGGTGGACGCCACGGCCTTGGAGCGCAACCTGAACCTCGTGCTCCAAGTGTTGGAGATCACCGACAAGGTCGTCGTCGCCCTCAACATGATGGACGAGGCCAAGCGCAAGGGCATTCACGTGGACCACCGCCGGCTAGCTCGCGAGTTGGGCGTGCCCGTGGTGCCCATCGTGGCCCGCACAGGCGAGGGAGTCAGCTACCTCATGCAGGCTGTCGAGGATGTGGCCGAAGGCCGCATCTCCATTCACCCTCGGCGCGTCGCCTTGGACCCCGCCCTCAACCGGGCGGTGGAGGCCTTGATTCCCCGCGTCCAAGCACTCTTTCCGAACGTGGGCGTGCCCCGGTGGGTGGCCATACGCCTGTTGGACGGTGACCTCTCCGTGGAGGACGCCGTGCGGACCGGCCGGCTGGGCACGCTGGCGCCGAGTGCCCCCGCCATCGCCGCCGAAACCGGGCCAACAGCGCACAAGGACAACGGTCACATCGCCGAGGGCGAAGCCCTAGTGCGCCAGGCGCACGAGCTGCGCCACACCCTGGCAACCGACTTCCGCGACCGGCTTGTGGAAGCCATTTACGCCGAGGCCACCCGCATTGCCCAAGCGGCTGTCCGCGCCGAGAGGAGCGCGGCCACCTCGTGGGAGGAACGCATCGACCGCTTGGTCACTCATCCCATCTGGGGACTACCGTTGATGCTGCTGGGCCTCGCAGTGGCCTTCTGGATCACCATCGTGGGGGCCAACTACCCCTCTGAACTGTTAGCCCGTCTCCTCTTCGCCGTGGAGGATGTAGGCGTGGCCCTGTTCCAACAATTGGGGGTCCCCTGGTGGATCACCGGATTTCTCTGGCAGGGCGTTTACCGCGGCCTGGCGTGGGTCGTCAGCGTAATGTTGCCCCCAATGGCCATCTTCTTTCCCATCTTCACCATCTTGGAAGACCTGGGTTATCTGCCCAGAGTCGCCTTCAACTTGGACTGGCTCTTCAAGCGAGTGGGCGCTCACGGGAAGCAAGCTCTGACCATGACCATGGGATTTGGGTGCAATGCCGCCGGCGTTATCGCCACACGCATCATCGAGTCGCCGCGGGAGCGGCTCATCGCCATTCTCACCAACAACTTTGTGCCCTGCAACGGCCGTTGGCCCACGCTCATCATGTTGGGCACCATCTTCGTGGCCGCCGCCTTTCCGCCAGAACTTTCGGCCATCATCGCTGCTGGCGCTGTGGTAGGCGCGGTCGTCGTGGGCATCTTCTTCACCTTCGTGACCTCGTGGCTGCTCTCCCGAACGCTCCTGCGGGGCGAGGCCAGCGCCTTCACGTTGGAGTTGCCCCCATACCGCCGGCCTGACATCAAGCGCATTCTCTACACCTCGCTCATCGACCGTACCATCTTCGTGTTGTGGCGCGCCGTGATCATGGCTGCCCCTGCCGGCGGGCTCATCTGGATTCTGGCCAACATCTACGTGGGAGGCACCTCGCTAGCCCAACACATCGCCTCGTTCTTGGATCCCTTCGGCCGCCTGCTCGGGCTCGACGGCGTCATCCTGTTGGCCTACATTATTGCCATTCCGGCCAACGAGATCGTGGTGCCCACCATGATTATGGTGTACAGCGGGGCGGGAGCCATGGTGGAGGCGGAAAGCCTGGCTGAACTGCGCGCCCTCTTCGTGGACGGTGCCGGGTGGACGCTGCTCACGGCCATCTCCCTGATGCTCTTCGCCGTGCTCCACAATCCGTGTTCTACCACCATTCTCACCATTTGGAAAGAGACCCGCAGCGCCAAATGGGCCACAGTGGGCGCGCTCATGCCCTTGGCCATCGCCTTTCTGGTCACGTTCTTAGTGGCCCAAAGCTGGGCCCTTTTGGCCCGCTTCTAAAGCAAAGGCCGAGCTCAGTACCGCCTGTTCCTTGTGCCCGTGTGCTGTCGGGCTTCGGCACTTGAGAGGATGGAGCCAACGGGGGAACCTGGCCCCGCCACGCCAGAGCCCTCCAGCGCTCACCACCACGGGCAGCACCCCTGCGTGAATGAACGTGGCTGCTTCCACTCCGGCCCAATGTTTGACAAAGTGAGCGATTTTTGGCATAATTTACGAGCACCCGCAAGAGGAAGGAGAACCCCGAGCAACGCTCAGGCCACCATTGGCCATGAGAGGGGTAATTGGGGTCGCTAACTCAACTGGTAGAGTACCTGCCTTTTAAGCAGGGAGTTCGGGGTTCGAGTCCCCGGCGACCCATTTGGCTCCGGCGGGGGCCCGGCCGGCGGCAAGTAGGGAGCCGTCGCTGTCCCGCCCCAAGCGGGGCAGAGGAACTTCCCGACTCCCCGCCCACAGCACTGTCTGTTGTGGGCAGGCCACCCACCGAAACCGCAAGGTGGGGCACCCGGCTGGTAACGGCCGGGTGACGCAAGACGGCAACAGAGAGCAGACCCGCCGATGGCGGCTCTTGGCCGCACAGGTGAGGGGTGAAAGGGTGGGGTAAGAGCCCACCGGCGTCGGCAGCAATGTCGGCGGCCAGGCGACTGCGCTGGCTGATGGGGAGCAAGGCGGGTGGGGCAGGCCACGGGACCCACAGCCGTGGTTTGCTCCCGTCGCAGCGGCGACCACGAGGGTGGGTTACACCCACCAAGTGAGGAGCCGCCTCCGCCGCGTGCGGAGAGACAGATGACGGCGCGTCCGGGCGCGAGGCGACGGTGCCCGGGCAGAACAGAATCGGGAGTACACCTGCTTGTCGAGTCGCCAATGTGGGCCCGTAGCTCAACGGGAGAGCACGTGGTTTGCATCCACGGGGTTGCAGGTTCGAATCCTGTCGGGTCCACCAGTTTAGCCGGCCGATGGCCTGCCGGAGCCACGGGCAAGTAGCTCAAGTGGTGAGAGCACTTGGCTTACATCCAAGAGGTTGGGGGTTCGAGTCCCTCCTTGCCCATCAGGGCCCTTAGCTCAGCGGTAGAGCGGCCGGCTCATAACCGGTTGGTCGCTGGTTCGAATCCAGCAGGGCCCACCACTGTGCGATGAACGTGGCGGCCATAGCTCAAGGGTAGAGCACCTGGTTGTGGCCCAGGAGGTTGTGGGTTCGAGCCCCACTGGTCGCCCTCTCACGTCGGGGCGTAGCGCAGCCCGGAAGCGCGCTTGCATGGGGTGCAAGAGGTCGGAGGTTCAAATCCTCTCGCCCCGACCAGAGGCCACAAGCCCTTCACCAATGGCTTGTGGCCTTTTTCTTTGGCCGCCCGGGCGACCTGTGACCTCCAACGAACACGGGGCACATACCCCATGGCCCGTTCCCGCCTCACCGGCCCAATGTGGCGTTTCGGCCCTGTGCCACCCCGCCCGCCGGCTACCCCGGTGGACGACAGGGTGGCCGTGCACCCCTGGCGTCCCGCCCGAGTGCCCGGTCACGTTCAGGCTGACTTGGCCGACCACGGCCTCCTGCCCGACGTGAACCAGCGCGATCACGTGGCCCTGTACGACCAAGCCAACGCTCACGACTGGTGGTATGAACGGCCCGTTCGCTTGGCCCTGAAGCCGGGGGAACGAGCCTTTGTGCGCTTCCTGGGCATCGACTACTTGGCCGACATCTGGTGGGACGGCCTCCATCTGGCCCGTCACGAGGGCCAGTTTGTCGACTTGTGGGCGGAGATCACCGACACGGTGCCCCGTGACGGGCGCCCACGGGAACACACGCTGGGAGTGCGCCTCTGGGGAGCTCACGCCTGGCCACAGCCCCAGTGGCCTCTGCTGGACCGGCTCTGGCGTCCCCTGGCCGAACGGCTCATCGCCACCCCCTTGCGCCCCTACCACCATCGCCTTGGCCTAGTGCGCTCCCAAGTGAGTTTTGGTTGGGATTTCGCGCCCCCATGTCTTGCGCCGGGCATCTGGGACGATGTGTGGCTTCTTGTTACAGGCGACGTGCTCATTCGCGACGCCTGGGTGCACGGCGATCCACGGCAACCACGGCTACAGCTGGAACTGGATGCCACGCGCCCTCAGCAGGTGGGCGTTGAGGTCGTGTGGTGGGAACGTGACGGGCGGGAACAGGGGCACCTGCACACTGCCGCTGAAGTCAGGCCCGGCGTGCGCACAGTGGAAGTTATCCTGCCCGTTGAAAGACCACGCCTCTGGTGGCCATGGGAGCACGGCCAGCCCCATCTCTACAGCCTTCGGGTGCGCGTTCTGGAGGCTGGTCACGTGAGCGACGAACTCGAAATCACCTTCGGCCTGCGCCAGATCGCCTGGGATGGTGTCCACCTGCTGGTCAATGGCACGCGCACTTTCATCCGGGGCGTCAACTGGGTGCCGGCCAGCCTCCTGCCGGGCCGGCTCACCGAAGCGGACTACGCGCCCCTGCTCCGCCGAGCACGGGAGCTGGGAGTCAACACTGTACGCGTCTGGGGTGGTGGCCTGCGAGAAAAACGGGCCTTCTACGAGCTGTGTGACCGGCTGGGAATCCTCGTCTGGCAGGAGTTCCCCTTCGCCTGCGGCGTTTGCCGACCGGTATCCTCGCGATCGCGTGTTCCTGGAGCTCGTCGAGCGGACGGCTGTCTCCACAGTGAAAGCCCTGCGCGGCCACCCCTCATTGGCCATTTGGTGCGCCGGCAACGAATACAGCCCCCGCCGCAATCGGCCACTGGTGGTGCGCCTGGCCCACGCCGTGGACGAACACGACGGCACACGTCCCTTTCGTCCTCCTTCCCCAGGCCCAGACGAGACCCACAACTGGTACGTGTGGCACGGGATGGCGCCAGTTCACGCCTATTTGGACGAACGCACCCCTCTGGTCAGCGAGTTCGGCCTCCAAGCTCTGCCGGCCATCGAAACGCTCACCGCCGTGGAGGATGAGGACTGGCCTCCTGGCCCAACTTGGGCACGTCGCTGCGCCGAACGGGCCAAACTAGAGCGGTACGCCCGCGCCGTGGTCCCCGAGCTCCCCCCCGGAGTTTGAAGGCCTGGACGGATGTCTCTCAGCGCGCTCAAGCATGGGGCCTTCAGCTCATGGTGGAACACCAGCGCCGGCGCAAGGCTCAAGGGGCGGCCGGCCTGATCATCTGGCAGTGGAACGAACCCTGGCCGGCCATCACGTGGGCACTGGTGGATCATTTCGGCCGGCCCAAGGAGGCGGCCAGACAACTGGCTCACCTCTACGCGCCCTTCTTCGTCAGC
>JAUZRY010000021.1 GCA_030949995.1 Ardenticatenia bacterium | reverse complement strand
GGTGAACGTGCGGGTGGACGTGTACCATGACCTCTGTCTGGTCGGCCTGCAACTCACCCCGTGAGCCCCTGGACCGGCGGTTCCCCCCGCGTTGTACCACCACCGCGCCGCCCTCAAGGCCGTCGTGGCCTACGGACTCCTCCGCCTGGCGCATCTGGAGCGAGCAAGAAGGGGCCCCTGCTCGACCCTTTTTGCGGTTCCGGCACCATTCTGCTCGAAGCTGCTTTCGTGATGCCGGCCTACGAGCTGCACGGGTCGTGATGTGGGCTCCCGCGCCGTGGAGGCGCCCGCCAAAACGCCGCTCTCTGCTCGGGTTAGTCGAGCGCGTGCACCTGCGCTGCGCTGACGCCCTGCACCTGGCCGAGGTGTACGCCCCCACGGCACGTTCGAGGCCATCATCACCAGTCCGCCCTACGGCGTGCGCGTTGGCCGTGGAGGCGCCGAATTTCTACCGCTTCTACACACCCGCTTTCTGGCCCAAGCCCACCACGTTCTGTGCCCTGACGGTCGACTCGTCCTGTTGGCCCGCAGGCGGGGCGCCCTGAACCGGGCCGTGCGCGACCACGGGGGGTTTCGAGTGCGCCACGTGCGGATTGTTGAGACCGGTGGCATCTACCCGGCGCTCTTCGTCATGGAACGCCGGAAGTAACCTGTATTGACTCTCAGGGAGCTGCCCCTCGTGCCTGGAGTTCCGGCGCCAAGGGCGAGTTGGGGTTCAACTCCAGAGCCCGCTGGTAATCGGCGCGAGCTCCTTCCACGTCTCCTAGTGCCTCCCGTGCCCGCCCACGCCAGTAGTACGACTCCTCCAAGACGTCCGTCTGCTCCAAGTTCGCCGTGGTGAGGGCCACCACGTCCTCGTATCGCCCAACGGCGAAGTAGGCCTCCATAGGGCCGAACTGATACCAGAGCATTCGCCACGGCCACCCAATGGCCTTGGCCCGGTCAAAGGCTTGGGCCGCGCCGACGGCGTCGCCCGTGCGCAGGAGACTGGTGCCCACGTTGAACCACGCAAAGGCGTTCGCGGGCATCGCCTCTACCTCGGCGCGGGCCACAGTGAGGGCGTACTCCCAGAGTCGGGCTTCATCCAGCCGGAAGCCGAGAAGCCTCTCGACAGGTTCCCGCTGTTCAGGGGGATAGACCACCACGTACGTGCGGTTGAAGACCTGCCACAGCCGGTCGAACTCATCGTAGGGCAGGGAAATAAAGGGGCCGTAGAGGGAATCGTGGGCGATGAACGTACCCTCTGCCTCGTCGTAGCCTATGAGCAGCCGGTAGTGGCCCATACCGTTGTCGGGCTTGGGTTCGAGCCATGTCTCGGCAATGACCGGATAGCCGGCAGCTAACAGCGCCTTCAGCAGCTCCAAGTCGCCTGCCACGCCCACGTGGACTTGGAAGCCCAAGGAGCGGGCGTAGGCGGCCATCTCGTCCGGGGAAACGTTCTTGTCGTCCGGATTGGGCTTGAGGATGGGGGCGATCACCTCCTGCGTTTCCTGCCGCCCGTAGAAGCTCAGTGCCATGCCGATGGTGACTGGCCCGCAGTTGTTCCACCTCTGGTATTCGTGGCGGATGCCCTCTAGGAGCACGCGAGCGGGCAAAGGCGTCGGGGTGGGCGTGGGCACCTGTGTGGCCGTTGGCTCAGGAGTTGCGGTGGGCTCAGGTGTGGGCGTGAAGGTGGGTGGAACGGGCGACGGCGTGGGCGAGGGCGGTGCTGTGGGCGTGGAGGAGGGGACGAGAACGGTGGGCGAAGATGGCACCCCGTGTGCCAGCTCCTCTCCTTGTCGGTCCTCATTCCACCATGCGGCTAACAGCCCGCCGAGGACCAAGACCAGCGCCGACCACCAGATGCCGCCCCGTGAGGGACGGTGCCGGCGGGGTGGGTGGCCGAGACTGGAATTCGAACGCCGGCGACGTACCCTCATCTCACACCTCCGCTTTCGCACAGGCACCCGGGCACGACGTGGTCTGGCTTCACGCCACATCTGTGTCGGAATGCTCGACCACAGCAGTCCGTTGGCGCGCCCCGTGGTCAAGCAGGGAGTAAGGAAAGAGTAGTGAAAATGACTTCGATGGCAAACACTAACCGCCTGGGGCGGAATCGAATTGGACGCTCCCTGTTGATTCCGCTACAATCCCGACGCCGACGAGCTTCGAGCGAGGTGGAATCGAGCGTGAACGTTCTGCGCGTGTGGCGCCTACTTCGGCCGGCCCTGTTGGTAGCCTTGGCCGGTGCGGCGGCCGGCATCGCCCTCTGGGATCTGTTCTACCCGGCTGCCTTGGAGGCTTGGCTCCGAGGTGAGTGGGTGTACGCCTACTACCGAGAGCGGCTGGTCTGGTACAGCGTTGGGGGGGACAGGAGTAGCGCTGTTCCTGTGGGGAGCAGGAACAGCCGCACATCTCTCCATCAAGACGCCCTATCGCCTCACTTTCGTGGAATTCCCCGACGCATCCCCCGCGATTGCTGTCGCTTGGGCGCGGACGCGGGCATATCTTCCCCTGTTCGCCGCCCCTGTGGTGGCTGTGCGCCACGTGTGGCGTCCGCTGGGCATGGGGGTGGGAAGCTCGTTCTGGACCTATGCGGTGGTGCCGCTGTTGGCTTGGTCCATCGCCCAAGGGCTGGCGCCTGTACTCCACACGTGGCGGCGGCCACGGGTGCTCACGGCCACTCGCCTGGTGTGGGCAGGAATCGCCCTCTACTCGGTGGTTTTCGGCGGGCTCTCGGTGGCCCGGCACCTCTCTTTCTACAGCCACGCCCTGGACTTGGGCACCATGAGTCAAGCGATCTGGAACACGGCCCAAGGGCGCCCCTTCGAGTACACTCCTATGTTTGAGGAGGCCACGTTGGCCGCACCGCCCGTGTCCAGCCGGCTCACCTCGGGCAAGCTGGAGCTCATTTTCCTTCCTGGCGCCCCTGTACCGCCTGTGGCCCTCCCCAGTGCTCCTTCTCATTGTCCAAACTCTTGCCCTCGCGTTGAGCGCGTGGCCCCTGTACCTCACCCTGAAGCGTTGGCTGGACGACGAGTGGACGGCGGCGGCACTCACATGGGCCTACGTGGTCTACCTTCCCCTCCATTACGTTACTATGTTCGACTTTCATCCCACAGCCCTGATGCCCGTCTTCCTCACCACAGCTATCTACGCGGCCGAACGCCGGCGCTGGCGCCTCTACGCGCTTGCCCTCCTCGGGGCCCTCATCTCCCGGGCGGACGCGGCCTTTGTGGCCTTGGGCTTGGGCCTTCTGTTCGCCTGGCGCCGGTGGACCAAGGTGGGCGCGCTGACCTTCACGGCCGGCGTCCTTTGGCTCCTGCTCGACTTTGGCCTGGTGGTACCCTTGGCCGAAGCCAAGTACGGGCCGGACCCGCTGGGGCTCATCGGTCAGCGGTTTGGCCAATTTGGGGCCACTCCGGCCGAGATCGCGGTCAACATGGTGCGGAACCCCGGCCGTGTGGCCGCGTTGCCTTGGACCGGGAAAAGGCCCAAACATTCTTTGACCTGTTCGTCCCCGTGGGATGGCTGCCCCTGTTGGCGCCCGCGTGGCTAATGCCGGCCGCCCCTGTGGCCCTGCTCAACCTGCTGGCCGACTCGGCGTGGCAGGGGACAGTGCGGGCCCACTACTTTGCGCCCGCGCTGCCCTTCGTGGTGCTGGCTGCCGGCGCGGCCATCTGGCGCGCCGCCCCCGAGCGCCTTCATCTCCTCCGGCGGCGAGGGATGGCCCTCTACGTCTTCACCTCGGCGACGCTCGTGGGCTACTTCTTCAGCCCTTTTCCGCCAGGACGCGCCTTCTACGTGGAGAACTACGCCGTCTGGAGCCCCCACCACGAGGCCATCAAGCGCGTGATCGCCCAAGTGGAGCCGGACAGTGCGCTGAGCGCCCAAAGCGACGTGTTGCCCCATGTGGCCAACAGGCGCTACCTTTACCTGTTCCCGAACGGCGTTGAGGCGGCCGACGAGATCCTCCTGGACTTGGATGCCTCAGCCGAGCGGGCCCCCCTCGACTACTTCGCCTTCTTCGAGCTGGTGGAGAGGCTCACGGAGGACCCCACTTTTGGGCTCAAGGCGTGGGACAATGGCGTGCTCCTCCTGGCACGTGGTGCACCCCATGACCCGGAACGGCTCCGCGCCTTGCGGCGTGCTTATGACGAAGCTCTCTACCGTGTGGAGTGGCTCGAACAGGCCACGCCGGCCCGAGTGCGAGCCGGGGAGCTCTTCACGCCGCGCGTCTGTTTCCGAAACACGGGCAGCCAGGGGTGGCGCTCGGTGGATTGGTACCCCATCTTTCTCGCCTACCACTGGCTTGCTCCTGACGGGACTGCCGTGGTCTGGGACGGCGAGCGCACTCGCTTGCCCTTCACTCTCTACCCCGGCCAAGCCATGTGCTTGGAGGCGACTGTGATCGCCCCGGGAACGCCGGGCACATATCGCCTGCAATTTGACATGGTTCGTGAACACCAATATTGGTTTGCCCAAAAAGGGGCTCGCCCCCTAGAAGTGGTGGTAGACGTTGTGCCGTGACTCCACCTCGCGACTGTGCCCTGAAGGACAGTGAGGAGGTCTCACCTGTGAATATCCACAGTTTACGCGGGCTCCGCTTTATGGTAAGCTTCTTGCTGATCCGACTGGATGTGTGGGCGAACAGAGATGGGGCCGGTTGACCTCACTCGCCATGTCGCTGTGCCGGTGAAAAAACGTCCAAGCAGGAAGGGAGCTGCGCCCCACATTCGCCTAACCGAACTGCTTTCGTTGTATTCCTGCGGGTGGCCGAATAATCGTTGTGAAGGGGGCTTGCCCATGGAGCGATTTCGCCGCATTAGAGGCCTAGTTGTGCTCGTGGTCCTCGTGATGCTCACCCTCGTTGGACGCCCCAGACCGCTCATCGCCCAACAGGAATCCGACGACGTTGGGGTGCGCGTTGTGGCCGTGGAGCCCTTCTTGGGTGGCGTGGTTCACATGGGAGCCTGGTTGCCCGTTTACGTTCGTCTGGAGAACAGTGGGCCCGATACTGTGGTGGATGTCACGGCCACGTTCAGGCGCAGCGGTGGTCAGGACGAGACCTTCGTGCGCCGCGTGGAGCTCCCGGCCGGTGCTCGCAAGCAAACAGTGCTCTTACGTGCGCCCCAACACCTTCAGCCGTCGGATCACAGTGCGGGTCGAATGGGGTCGCGCACAAGAGGAACGCGAAATTCCCCTCTACGTCCAGGACCCCGACGTGTTCATCGTCGGGGTGGCCGGTGAGGATGAGCGCGCGCTGGAGGTGTTCAGCGTGCTCTCCAAGGTGGCCAACGTGCGCGTCAAGCTGGTGCCCGTGCGCCTGGCCCGCCTGCCGGCCTACGCCGCGGCCTGGCGTAACTTGGACGCCCTGGTGTTGGCAGGAGTGGATACAACTCGCCTCACCCCAGAGCAGCAACGCGCGCTTACCTGGTGGGTTGCTCAGGGAGGCGTGCTGGTGGCGAGTGGCGGCCCTGTGTCACGAGCACAGCGCGTGTTGGCCGGGCTACCCGATGTGCTCCGTCCTGTGGAAGTGGTCGGTGACATAGCTCTTGATGGCCTGCCGACCCTTGCCGAGTGGGCCGGCGAACCGATACGTGTCTCCGGGCCCTTCATTGTTGCCCAAGGCACACCGGCGGAACGCGCCACGGTGATCCTGGCCCAAGAGAAGACCCCCTTGCTGGTCAGCCGAGACCTCGACGAAGGCCATGTCCTCTGGCTGGCCTTGGACCCCACAGCTTCCCCCTTTGACGCGTGGGCCGGCACTGGTCGCTTCTGGGAGCGCGCGTTCACGACGAGCCCCGACGTCACACTGGTGGGTGTGCGAAGTCCCCCTGAGGACGTCGGCGACGCCCAAATGGCCTGGGCACTGGGAAACGTGCCGTCGATCCGGTTGCCTTCCCTGCTTCCCATTGTGGTCCTCTTCCTCCTCTACGTTGCCTTCGTGGGGCCGCTCAATTACCTCATCCTGCGCCGGCGCCGGCGGCTGGAGTGGGCGTGGGGAACGATCCCGGCCATTACGCTGACGTTCTCGGCGATCACCTTAGGCCTCGGCTGGAACATGCGTGGCCAGGATCTCATCGTCCACGAGATCACCGTCCGAGAAGTCTATTCCCAAGCACAAGTCCAGCTCAGCCGTTCCTACGTCCTGCTCTTCTCGCCCCGCCGCACGGCTTACCGCTTCGAGCTGCCGGAGGCTCCGCTCATCTCGCTGCTCGGCAACACGCCCAACGTCTTTGGCTCTCCGCTGGAGCCGGGCCGTTCTTCAGTGACGGGGGTGCATTTTTACCAAGGCCCCACGGGCCTGGCTGACAATTTCCGCGTGAACCAGTGGGAGGCTCGTCCCTTTGTGGCCGAATATCCCCCGGAGGAGACGGCCGGGCTGGCAGTTGAACTCTCCACTCAAGCTGATGCCCGAGCCGTTGCCACCGTGCGCAGCCAACTTCCCTTTTCCATCCAGGATGCTGCTCTTGTGATCTCCGGCCGAGCTCATCCCTTGGGGGACATACCGGCCATGGGCGAGCGGAGCGTGGTGCTCCCGCCTTTTGAGGGCGCCGAGGCACCGTTCTCGTTCGAGCCGGTCTCGGTGCAACTCTATCCCTTTGGGAATATGCCTGACCGAGACCAGGATAGACGTCGCCAAGTGATCCAAGCCATCCTGGAGACGCCCTCCCGACTCAGGGAAGTGACCTTCCTCGGGTGGATCGAACAAGGGCGACCACGGGTGCGCATTGCGGACAACACCTACCGGGGGGAGCGACTCACGTTCATCGTGGCCTCGGTGACCTTGCGCGCGGAGCGCGGCGTGCCCCCTCTGCTCCTTCCCGAACGTTTCCTCACCGGCGAGCAGACTGTCTGCTATGGCAATGTGATGGGCGTGGCCCCTTTTACCGAGGACGTGGAGATGGTCTTCCGGCTTCCTCCGGAGCTTTCCCCCGACCAGGTGAGCGAGCTGTTCCTGCTCTTCCAGCGCCCGGGGGGTGTGGATTGACCTCCCGGGAATTGCCCTGTGGGACTGGGATCAGAGGACGTGGGTTGATGTGGAGGCGAGGTGGGGGCTGAACACCATCTCCACACAAGGCCGTCGTCTGGTGGCGCCCGACGGCCTTGTGCGCCTCAAGGTGGAGCGCTCCCCTGCTGGCGGTGGCCCCTGCATGTACGTCTTGCTGGGCGCCCGCACAGGAGCACAGCCATGAGCGTCGCCATCCAGACAGTCCACTTGACCAAACGGTTTGGCCGCCTGGTGGCCGTGAATGACGTCAACTTGAACGTGCCGGCCGGCACCATTTTCGGCTTCATCGGCCCCAACGGCGCCGGCAAGACGACGACCCTGCGCATGTTGGCCGGCCTCTTGGACCCCACCGAAGGCGACATCATCCTGGCCGGCGAATCCATTACCGACAATCCGGAGACCGCCCGCTGGTTGGTGGGCTACATGCCCGATTTCTTCGGCGTTTACGAGGACATGAAGGTGTGGGAGTACTTGGACTTCTTCGCCCGCTGTTATCGACTTCCCCCCGAAGCGCCGGCAGCGGGTGGTGGATGAGCTCCTGGAATTGGTGGACTTGGCCCACAAGCGCGACGACTTCGTGGAGCACCTGAGTCGGGGCATGAGGCAGCGCCTCTGCCTGGCCCACGTGCTCGTCCACGATCCTCCCATCTTGCTCTTGGACGAGCCGGCCAGTGGCCTCGACCCAAGGGCCCGGGTGGAGATGCGGGAACTCCTGCGGGAATTGGGCAAGCTCCAGAAGACGGTCATCATCTCGAGCCACATCTTGAGCGAGCTGGCCGAGCTGTGTGACACCGTGGGCATCATTGAGAAAGGACGCCTTGTGGCGGCCGGCCCCATCAGCGAAATGACAGCTTTGGCCCGGGGCGGCCGTGTGGTGCGAACACGCCTGCTGGACCCCCGGAGAACGCTTCCATTCGCCCGTCAGGTGCTCGAGAGCTATCCCGGCGTCGTGGAGTTCCTCGAGGATAGCGATGAGGACGTAGTGGAGTTCGTCTTCGAGGGCGATGAGTCCCAGTTGGCCGACGTACTCCGCCACCTGGTCAACGCCGGCGTGCCGGTCGTTTCCTTCAACAGCGAGCGCGTTGACCTGGAGGACATTTTCCTCCGCTTAACAGAGGGAGAGGTGCAATGATGGTGAGCCAACGCATTGCCAGGCCCCTTGGCGCGGTCAGCCCCGTGCTCATCAAGGAAATGCGCGCGCGCATGAGGGGAGCCCGTGCGTTTCTCATCCTCACGGCAGCCCTTCTGGGATTTGGAGGGTGTTCAACCGTCATGTACGTGATTTCCACCCAATCGCCGATGGTGGACCCCAGCTCCCTCAGCGGCGTTGCGGTGGGCCAAAATCTCTTTCGTGCCCTCATGGTCTTCGAGACGTTCCTGCTGATGCTGATCGTGCCCGGCCTGGCTGCTGGGAGCATCAGCCAGGAGCATGAGGCGCGCACCTATGAGATGTTAGTCGCCACCCCGCTTTCCCCGCTCGGCATTGTGTTGGGCAAGATGGGCGCCACGTTGAGCTACGTGCTGCTGCTGATGATTGCCGCCCTGCCCTTCACCAGCCTCTTCTTCGTGTTGGGCGGTGTCACCGTGAGTGACATTGCCGTTGTTTCCCTCGTCCAGATCGCCATCGCCACCATGATCACGGCCATGTGTGCGTTGTTCTCGGCCCTGTTGCGGCGCACGGGCCGGGCCGTAGTAACCGGGTACCTGATGGTGGCTGGCCTGATCGTGGGCCCTTTCCTGGCCTTTGGCATCCACGGCATTCTCATCAACGATGTGCCTCCTCGCTTCTGGCTGGTGATCAACCCCCTGAGCGCCGTGAGTTCAGCCTTGGCGCCGGCAGAACCGGGCTCCGTGCTCACATTCATTGGACAGGGAGTGGACGTACAGGCCGGGGTAGTGCGGCCCACGTGGCACTTCACCCTTCTGGTCTACGCCCTGGTGACACTCCCGGCCGTTGTCGGCAGCGCGTACTTCGTGCGGCCGGCAGCACGGCACCGCGTGCGACGCCGTGCGCTGGCCACTGTGGGGGCGGGTTGGGCTCTTATCCTCGTCGCCGCCTTGCTCGCCTTCAGCTCCCAGGACTGGCAGAACCTGGTGAACCCAGAAGTCCACATTCCGCCGGCACGCCAGGAAATCAGAGTCCAGGAGGTGCCGGCGCCGAAGCCTACGGCTCCTCAGGGGAAGTGAGCATAGCGGCTGCCCGCAACAGCACGCCCAGGGCACGATGGGCCACGCGGGCCGAAAAATCCCGTCGTTCGTCCCGCCACGCCGTGCCGGCCGCGCGGTTGGTCACCACGCAGAGCGAGGCCAAGGGGAGGCCGAGCTCGGCGGCCAGCCAGACTTCTGGCGCCAGGGTCATGCCCACCACGTCGGCACCGGCCAACGCGGCGGCCTCGATCTCGGCCGCCGTCTCCAGCCGGGGCCCCTCGGTGACCACGTAGGTGCCACCGTCAAAGAGGCGTGTTTCTCCGGCATCGTGAGCCGCGGCCACAATGGCCTTTCGTCCCGCCGGCCAGAAGGGGCCGCTCCACCGTTGGGCAGGAGACCGGCCAAAGCGAGCGGTGCGGACGCGAGTCCAGTCCAGCAGGTCATCTGGCACGACCAAGTCGCCCACCCGCAGCAGCGGGTGGATGGCCCCCACGCCGTTCCACGTGAGAATGCCGTCCACCTCCAACACGTGAGCGGCCCAGAGCAGGGCGCGGTGGTTCACGAAGGCGGCCGAGCGCGTGAGCCGGCCCTCGCCGTGGCGGGAGGCAAACCACACCACCGTGCCCTCGGGTACCGACAGGCGGTGGATAGGTGGGGCCATGCCCCAAGGGGTGACTACCTGGCACGTTTCAACCACGTGGCCGTGGGCCTCCAAGCGCAGGTGATAGGCCGCCGTGCCGCCGATCACGAGGAGCACGTTGCTCTCCGACCAACTGGGGAAGAGGGGGGATGGGCTGTCCGCACGGCGCCCTCGATGCAGGCTGAGGCCACCAGGGTGGCTGCTAGGGCCAGGATGAAGGCGGGCGTGTAGCTGCCGTTCAGGTCGTAGACCACGCCGCCCAACCAGCTTCCCAGCGCGGCGCCCACGCCGAACATGGCGCCGAGCGAGCCCACAATGGCGCCCAAGGCCGGCCCCGGGAAGAGATCACTGGCAATGGCCGTGAGCAACCCGCTGCGGCTGCCCTCGCCAAGCCCCCACAGGAGCACGAACCCGAAGAGCATGGCCACAGGCGTCTGGGCGCGGATGTTCAGCAGGAACACGAGGGCACCCACTTGGAACGCTGCCCCCAGGTGGAAGGCCCGCGCGCGGCCAATGTGGTCGCTGAGCCGGCCGAAGAGCACAAAAGAGGTGGCCGTGATTAACCCCGTACTGCCGAAGAGCGTGGCAGCGACTCGGCGGGCAATGCCTCGGTCCACGAAGTAGGCCACCTGGTGGACAGTGACCATGCGCAGGGTGAAGAGGCTCAACGCACCGGCGAGCAACACGAGCCAAAAGGGAAGCGTGCTGGCCGCCTGCCGCCATCCCCAGGAGAATGCGCGCGACGAGCCCGCGGGCAACGCGGGCCGGTGTGCCCGGCCGGATTGGACCGCAAACCCATCCGGGCGCAGGCCAACAGCTTCGGGCCTGTCTTGGAGGAGCCACCACGTGAGGGGGAGGGAGATGCCGGCCAACAGCGCTGCTAGGAGGAGGTAGCCAAACCGCCACCCGTAGACAGTGATGGCCCGCTCGATCACGGGGGCGAGCACCATCACGCCGATACCGGTGCCTGAGAAGGCCAAGCCAATGGCCAAGCCTCGCCGACCATCACGGGCGAACCAGCGGCTGATGGTGGTGGCGTGGACAGGCAATGCCAGCGCTGTGATGCCGGCGCCGGCCAGTACCCCGTAGTAGAGGTAGAACTGCCAGAGCGCGTTTGCGGCTGGTGAGCACCAGGCCGATTACGAGGACCAGTTGGCCAGCCAAGAACACACGGCGTGCTCCAAACCGGTCGAGCAACCATCCGACTGGCACGCCGCCCACGGCTGCCATCAACATGGTGACGCTGAAGACGCCGGCCGTCTCCCCACGGCCCCAGGGGAACGTGTCGCTGCGCACGAAGGCCTCGAAGAAGATCCCGAAGGAGAGACGCACGCTGAAGAGGAGCGAGATGACCACAAAACAGACCAGTACCACGGCCCAACCGTAGAAGAGGCGTCGGCGCGCAAACCAGTGGAGCACTGCGTGGCGCAAGGGGTCCATGGCCATTGACCCGCCCAACTCATCGTCCGCCCAGAAAGGCACGGCGCACTTGGGGGTTGTCGAGCAGCTCTTGGGCTTGGCCCCGGTAGGTGACCCGCCCGAGTTCCAACACGTAACCCCGATGGCTGGCCTCCAGACCCCGGCGGGCATTTTGCTCGATCATGAGCACTGTGAGGCCCAACTTGGCGTTCAACTCCTGAACGAGCTCGAAAATAGTGCGCACGATGAGGGGGGCGAGCCCGGCGCTGGGCTCGTCCATGAGGAGCATTTTCGGTTGAATGAGCAGGGCGCGGCCAATCTCTAACATGCGCCGTTCGCCGCCGGAGAGGGCTTCTGCCATGATGCCGGCGCGTTCCCGCAGGCGGGGAAAGAGGTCGAAGACGTACTCGATGCGCTCCTGGATAACGTGCTTGTTCCGCTCGAGGAACAACCCCATCTCCAGGTTCTCATAAACGGTCATCTGGGGGAAGATGCTGGGCAACTGGGGCACCATGGCCAGCCCCGCCTGAATGACATCTTGGGGTTTCCAGTTGGTGATCTCCTGGCCGTCGAAGATGATGCGGCCCTTCCGAACTTTGACGAAACCGTAAACGGCCTTGAAGACGGTCGATTTGCCCGCCCCGTTCGGCCCAATGACGCAGACGATTTCGCCAGGATAGATCTCCATGGAAACGCCTTTCAAGATGTCCTCGGCCCCGTACCCGGCGTATACGTCTTCGATGTGGAGCAGCGGCCCGGCGTCTGGGGCCTGGACAGGGGCGACGTCAGTGGCCGATTGTGTCATGGTCAATGCTCCTGAAAATGGCTTCGCCACAATGTAACTGCCCACGTGCGGAGAACGTGACGAGGGGCTGGAGAGCCCTGTACGCTGACAACTCCGCGCTCCACCTTGCCCGAGCTATGGGCGTGTCCGAGTGTGAGGGAGAAGGGCAGAAGTGAAGCCTCATGTCAGTTACACGCCCAAGTAGGCTTCGACAACCGCATCGTTGTCCACGATCTCGGCGGGCGTGCCCTCGGCCAGGACTTGCCCCTGGTGGAGCACAACAACCCGGTCACACAGGTCGGCGATGAACTGAATGTTGTGTTCCACGAGCAGGAAGGTCTTGCCGTGTTGCTCCTGCATCTCGATGATGCGTTCCTTGATCTGTTCGATCAGGGTGGGATTGATGCCCGACATGGCTTCGTCCAGCAGGAAGACGTCTGGGTCGGGCATGCTGGCCATGGCCAGCTCCAGCAAGCGGCGTTGGCCGCCCGAGAGGGCGCCGGCCGGCATGTGGGCCAGGTGGGCGATGTGGAAGAACTCGAGCAGCTCCCAAGCCCGTCGGTAGGCCTCGTGGTGGCTGGGCTTGAGCAGGTCCCAAGGACGCACGTTCCTCCAGGAGCGGCTGATGAGCATGTTCTCCAGCACGGTCATCTTCCGGTAGACGCGAATGACTTGAAAGGTGCGTGCCAGGCCCATGCGCGCGATCTGGTAGGGGCGCATGGTGGTCACATCCTGGCCGCGGAAGAAAATGTGGCCGTCGTCAACGGAAATGACCCGCGAGAGGGCGTTGAAGAGGGTGGTCTTGCCGCTGCCGTTGGGGCCGATTAACCCCAGGATTTCACCGGCGTGGAGGGAGATGTCCACCCTGAAGAGGGCCAGTACGCCGCCGTAGGTCTTCGTGATTTTCCGGCCTTCGAGAATGGGGGTCTTCATGTCTCATCCTCGCGCGCGGCAGGCTGAAGGTGCCACACGTCGAGCAGTGAGGTGATGCGGGCTCTCTGGATGAGGCCTACGAGACCGCCTGGCAAGAAGAGGACCACGAAGATGAGCATCAAGCCCAGCCCTAGCAGGTGGGCGAAGAGGAAGCGATTCAGAAGAACTCCCGAAAGACCAGTAGAGCACAGCCACGCGCGCCCAACGTGGCCTTCACGGTGCCGGAGCCGCAAAGAACGGCCGCCACTTCTGATCATCTCCAGTTCCGGGGCTCGAAGAAGACACCACATCCGGACCGATGTGGGTGTTCTGCCACGCCAGAAGCCACCCACCAGCCCGGTGAAGGCGGAAGGGGGCGAAGGCTGTTGTCCTTGTGAAGGGTGGTGTTGATGCCCGCATCTCGGCACCAACTTCGTCTCAGCGCTGGCGGATGACCGCTGAGGCTGAGGCCGAACTCGTTGCGAATCCCACCGCATGAGTCCCCACGGAGGGCCACCGCGGGGCGAGGGCGATGTGGTATTCTTGGGTGCGGTTCAGCTCGGGGGGAAGGTCGAGTCCGCCGCCCCCGCCGGTGATGGGGGCGACGAGGCGCACGATTTCCCGCATCGCCAGCAGGGTGGCCAGCATGGCAATGGAGAAGTAGGGTCCTTTCAGCCTGGAGTGGCCGAGGCCCTGCCAGGGCGAAAAGCATGGCCGTGCGGGCACTGAAGGCCACACGCCTGCCGAAGGACAATTGGGGGGCGAAGATCGTGCTGGATTGGGTCATGAGAATGCCCACAGTGCGACTGATGCCGAAAGAAGGTCAGGTGGCCAGTCCACGTGGCGTCATGCCGCCGATGAGGTTCAAGTTGCTCGCCAGCGTAATCAGCAAGAACATCTGGATGGCGATGAGGAGCCGGGCTGTCGTCGGCTTCCGGTAAAGGGGTGAAGAGAGAGCGGCCACGAGGATCATGATCACCACAGCCAAATGTCGCAACGGCGAGGAATACTGGGATTTCCGGGGCGGATGGGGGTGTGAAGCCGCTCATGCGCGCCTTCCTCCACGGGGCCCGGGAATCCCTTGAGCAGGCAGGGCCTAGTCACCAACACCAACACCAGGATGAGGCTCACAGCCGTGCTCCACTTTCGCCCGTGCCCGGCACGTAGATGGTGGGCAGGGGGTCTCACGATGCCCTAGCAGGAGCCCGCCCAAGAGTGCGCCGGGAATGCGCCCTAGCCCACTTAATGCTGTGATGGCAAAGGCGCGCACTGTGAAGAGCGGCC
>JAUZRY010000020.1 GCA_030949995.1 Ardenticatenia bacterium | reverse complement strand
GTATCCTTATAGCGCCAGCCTCTTTGTCAACCGACAAGAAGAGACTAACCAGGTAATACACGCCGTGAAAGCCCTTCTCCGAGGAGAACTTACCCGCAAACGCACAATCACGTTTACGGGCGAATACGGACTAGGCAAATCTTGGCTTCTGAGATATATACACGAGCATCTGTTAGAGAAGTTTCGCGAGCAGAGATGAAACAGATTACGTGCCTTTCATGATCCTTGAAACTTTATGAAGCAACGAATAACCGGCATGGCAGATGGCCATCCTCCGACAGGCGGGGCGGGATACCGAAGGAAATATCCGGCACTTTCACAACCTCCTCCGCCTCCTGGAAAAAAAGGGACATGGCCCTGCACTTGCCCGCCACCTGTTGAAATGGCTCAAAAGAATGAATCACTGTTAGGAAGGCTTCCTTGTGATATCTACATGACGCTGCTTGACCTCCTGAATGAAGGGAGAGAAAGGGCATGTCCTGCAAACCTCTTTGAATAATAACCCCTGGCAATTCATATTTCAAGTCCTGAATGTGTTTTATAGGTGTGGATCTGGAAACTCCATGTAACTGATGGCTGAAGAACTGCTGGGAGATAAACTCCAATGAGGAAGTGAATTAAAAAAACAGTAACCAAACAGATGGTGGAGGAGTGTTAAAAATGCCTCCATCTGAACTTGTTGCCTTGTCATGAGATAGATAAGAAGGTACTTGTTTCTCATCTCCATGACATCCCCTATTAATTTCCTCTTTTTTCTTCAAGTCAAAATGGAAGGTGATGTCTAACAGGTCATGTGGAGCCTTGTTTCAGGTGTGCTTTTAAACACCGTGTCATGGTTTGAACTTGCTGAGCTTATCAGAGAGACACTAGTGAACAAAACCAATGTCAAACAGACTTTCGCGGCAGAAACCCCTTCAAAGAGGTTTTCAAAGCGTAAGCCTAAAGTCTTGAATGGAACTGGTGGTCACTCCCTGATGTTAATTTACTGTGAAGCTGGTAAACGCAAGCGCAGGCTGCGCCCAAAGTGGAAAAGTGAGGTGAAAAGTCCTAATGCCAGAGGAGAGTCAGATTGTCTAAGCAAAGGTGTAGGTTTCTTACATCGCTTTAAATTGTGCAGTACGTTCCTCGTGGATGATATGATATATCATGCTGATTTCGGGTCATTTCCCTCATCTCTGCCAAATTTCTGAAAAACAGCTCTTGAAGTCAGCAGACACTCAATGGAGGGCCCTCCACCGGCAGGCGCTGAAGCTCTACGAGCAGTGGGCTCGGAAGTACCCGAAGACAGCGCCGCGCTGGCAGGCAGAGGCCGCGTACCACAGGAAAAAGCTTCAGGAGCAAGCGTGATGCTCAGCCGACCCGCTTGCCTAGCCGGTGATGGGGCCCTCACAGGGGATCCCGGGAAAGCAGTTCCTCATTCCCGGTGCCGTTCCTCTGCTGCCGTGGTCTGACACGGCTGTCTGATTTTGGAAGCCTGTGCGCTCTGATGTCGGAGTGGCGAAGGGGTGAGGCAGGAGAGAGGCATGATGGGGATGGAGGCGGAGATAGAAAGACGGTATGTGCCGGTCGAGCGCTACACCAGCGCGCGCGCCACGCCGGAGCTGGTGGGCCGAGAGGAGGTGTTGCGCCTCGTCGAGCAGGCCATCGGACAATACGGGCAGACGGCCATCATCTACATCACCGGCGCGGGTGGCATGGGCAAGACACGTCTCGTCCGCCACATCCTGGCCCACCCTCCTGACACGCCCGGCCTCATCGTGGCCGAGGAGCTCATTGACCTGTACCACACACGTGTTCACAGCTTGGCCGGCTTCATCGGCGCCATGCTCGACGTGCTCCCCCCACTGGCCGACCGCTTCCGGGCCGGCCTCGACCAAGGGATGCCAGACGTGTTGGAGGTCGTCCGGCGCGCCGAGCTGGAGGGGTTCACCCTAGCCGAGATCATCGGCCGGCGCCGGGAGCTCACGCGCCACTTCCTGAAGGTCTTCAACCGTCTTGGCGCCGGACAACGTGTCCTGCTGGCCCTCGACACGGCCGAGCGCCTGGACGTGGATGATCCCACACAGCGGGAGCTGGAGCTCCACCACGAGCACCCCTTCATCCTCGACTGGCTGATCAAAGAATTCCTGCCCCACGCCCACAACACCGCGGTGATCGTGGCCGGCCGCCCCGGCACGGGGCGCGTGCGGGCTCTCCTGGAGCGCATCCAGGGCGTCCACTTTCTCCCCATCGAACTGCAAGGGCTCACCGAAGAGGAAACCACCCTCTACTTCGACGCTGTGGCCGCCGAAGCCCGCGCCCAGGACGACGCGGACACGGCCGAGCGGGTGGAACGCCTGGACGAGGAGCGGCGGCGGGTGATCTTCCACAGCCTGTGTGACGAGGAGGGAGGCGCACGCACGGTGCGCCCTATTCTGCTCGCCCTGGCCGTTGACCACATAGCCCTCTCCGAGCAGCCGCTGCCGGCCTTCCGCGCCGAGCTGGACGAAGCAATCCGCCTGACGGCCGAGGAGCGGCAGCACGTCCGGGATGAGCTGGGACGGGCCATCGTGCGGGCCATTCAGGAAGAGTTCCGCCCCGCCGACGAGCTGATCCGCCACCTGGCCTTGCTTCCCAAGGGGGCGGATGTTGAGCTGCTGGCCCACGTGGCCCAAGTGGACGAGGCTGAGGTGCAAGAAGCTTTCCAGCACATCCGACATCTCTCCTTCATCAAGGTGCGGCCGGCCGATGAACGCATCTTCTTGCACGACGAGATGTACGCCCTCCTCAACAAGTACATCTGGGAACGCATCCTGCCAGAGCACCGGATCCAAGTGTGGGCACACGTTATTCGCCACTACGGCAAGCGGGTGCGCGACATGCAGCGCGAGCTGGCCGACCTCTACGCCCAGCTCACGGCCGGTGCCCGCCCCGGCGCCCCCGACGCCCTCCCAGGACGAGAGCGGCAGCGCATTGCCCAGCGTGTCGGCGAGATCCGTTTTCAGCTCCAGGACGCCCTGGTCGAGGACCTCTATTACACGCTCATGGTGGATCCGCGTCAAGGCTTCCAGAAGTACATCCGGTACGCTGAAGAGGCCATCGTGGCCCACGATGAGAGCTTGGACATGCAATTGCGGGCCGAGCTCTGGGGATTCATGGCCTCCACGCCGAGGCCATCTCCCCACGTCAACAACTTCACCCAAGCCGAAGTGGCCGCTGACGCGGCCGTGCGTTGGGTGAAACGCCTGGTGGAAATGCGACGGGCGCATGAAAGCGCCCACCAGGCCATCCGACGTCTTCGCGAGCGCGCGCGCCCCAGAACCGAGAGGGGTGCGCTCCTGGCCGAGATGGAGCTCGACGTGTGGGAGGCCCTCATCCTCGCCGAACAGGAGGAGTATGACAGGGCCGAGGAGAAACTCGAGCGCGCCGTCCACCGGCTCAACGAGCTCTTGAACAAGTCCCTCGAGCCCATGGCCCGCTGGCGGTTAGCCCTCGTCCTGGCCCGTGCCTACAACAACTTGGGCTACGTGCGGCGTCTCCAAGGGCGCTACTACGGCGCCAACAGCGCCTACGAGCACGCCCTGCCCCTGTGGCGCTCCGTGAAGCTAGAGGTGGAGCAGGCCAACACCCTCAACAACCGCGCGTTCGTCCTGGCCGAGCTCGGCCGCTTCAGCACGGCCTGGCAGCTCGCCTGGGATGCCTTCGAGCTGCGCCAGCGGCTGGGCCCCCGCGTGCCCGTGGGACTGAGCCTCAACACCTTGGCCCTCATCAAGATCAAGGAGAACGACCTGGAGGGCGCACGCACCTTTGCCGAACAGGCCTACATGCTCTTCAGCGACTTGGACAACCGCCATGGGCGTGGGCTAGCCCTGCTGGCCCGTGCCGAGATCAGGCGCCGGATCAGCGACTGGGTGCCCTACATTCCCCAGGCGACAGCCTCTTTGCTCGAGGAAGCCGTGGACTACGCCCGCCAGGCCGTGCACATCTTCAGGGAGATGAACGAGACCGACCGCCTTATCGAGGCGTTGGTGGAGCTGGGGTGCAGTTACCGGGACTGGGCCAAGTGGCGACGTGATACCACCAAGCCCTTAACCCCGGGCGAGCGGGCGCGTGGCCGCCCATGGACCAAAGAGGAGTTGGCCGAACACGGGGCCCAAGCCTTGTTGGAGGCCGCGGAGCTGGCCGCCTCGCGGAACATCCGGTACCGGCAGGTGAACGCCCTGATTAACTTGGCCTGGCTGCGCTACTACGTGGAGCTCCACGTCCAAGCCCTCGACTTCGACGCCGCCCTGCGCCGGCTGCATGACGAGGTCTTCACCACGGTGGAACACCTCATCCCCGAGGGCTATCGAATCCGGCGTCGGGAAGTGGAACGCACTTCTGGGCGCATTCGGGGCGGCCTGCCCGTGTTCGACGAAACCACCATGATCGTGCCCTTCCTCACCCAGCTCGGCAAGCTAGAACTCCTCTACGGACAGATCGCCTTCAACCGCTTTTGGCGCAGCGGGAACCAGGATATCGCCGCGCTCCGGGAGGCGGTCAAACATTACACCCTTTCCCTGGCCTACGACACCCTCTTCAGCACCCAGATTTTCCGGGACATGCGCCGGGCCATGGGCCGCATCTACGACCGCCTGCGCACCCTGAACCCGAAGGAGCTGCGAGTGGTCTACCAGACTGTCGAGGAGGTCGAGGAAGAGTACGGGCTCGTCGAAACCAGGGGGGCGCACAGAGGCCGCCCTGCCGAGCAGAGGCGGTCGCGCATGTACCACTTCCTGCGCGACCTGTTCGGCCCGCCCGAGCTGCTGCTGGAGGAGTGAACCATTGGCGGTGAGGTCCTTTACACCCGCGGACCGCCCAAGGCTCCTCGCCGTGGTGGACGCCGTCTGCGCCGAGCGGACGTGGATGCACACCCGGCGCTATGAGCCCACGCCAGCTTGGGAACACGCCCTCAGCCGGCCGCGCTGTGCGTGCCATCTGCTGTTGGTGGCTGTGGACGCACACGATGTCGTGGGATGGTGCCGAGCCTTTCCGGTCATCGCCGGCGTTGTGGCCGAGGTCGGCATTGGCCTGCTGCCGGCCTACCGTGACCACGGGTGGGGGACGGACATGCTGCACGCCACTGTGGCTTGGGCCCAGCAGGCTGGCCTCCGGGAACTCGTGTTGACCGTGCGGGCTGACAACGCACGCGCCCGACACGTGTTCACCAAGGTGGGGTTCCGCCCCACGGGCGTGCAGGAGGGGGAGTGGGAACACATGGTGTGTGCCTTGGAGCCCGAACGGCTCCCATCGTTGGCGAGAGAGAGGAGGACACGTGTTGCGCGACACGGAGCTTCCCCGTATCCTCTGGACGCCACCCGAAGAGCGGGCCGAATCTGACTGTGCGTGTCCCGGGACGGATGCCTCTCTGCCCGGGCTCGATCTCCCCGAGGCCAAGGCCACCTCCGCCGAGTGGGAGGTGGTGCCAGAGCTCTACCACGCCCCCCTGCCCGACGGCCACCAGCTAGTGTTCAACCCTTGGGGGCGGGCCGGCGTGGTGGTGCTCAACCGGCCGGCCGTGGCGCTGTTGGAGGGGTTCCGGCACCCCCACCAGTTGGACAGCGAACCAGCACGCCAGATGGCCGCGCTGGAGCTGCTGCAGCCGGCGGGCCAGGGGAGGACGCGTCCGGCCACGGCCACGTCAGTGCTCACGGCCTGGCTCCACGTGACCAACGCCTGCAACTTGCGCTGCACCTACTGCTACGTGGCCAAAACCCACGAGGCCATGGACGAGGCCACCGGCTTGGCCGCCGTAGCACGCCATTTTTCGCGCGGCCCGGCGCCACGGCTTCCGGGCCGTCAAGCTCAAATATGCTGGCGGCGAGCCCACCCTCAACGCTCGTCTGGTGACCCGGCTGCACGAGCACGCCCGGCGTCTGGCCGCCCAGCACGATCTGGCCCTGCGCGCCGTGGTGCTCTCCAACGGCGTGGCCCTTTCCCCCCGCCTGCTCGCCTGGCTGCGTGAGCAGGACGTGCGGCTGATGATCTCCCTCGACGGGGTCGGCACGCCTCACGACGTCCAACGCCCCCTCATCAACGGGCAGGGGTCCTTCGGGCCGGTGATGCGGGGTATCGATGCCGCCCTGAGCCACGGCATTGTGCCACATCTCTCCATCACTGTCACCGCGGCCACGGCCGATCACGTGGCCGAAGCTGTGGATTTCGCCCTCGACCACGATCTGCCGTTCAACTTGAACTTCTACCGGGACTACGCCAACACGGGTGACGCCCGGGCATGGCGTGCTGACGACGAGCGGCTCATCCGGGGCGTGCGGGCGGCCTTCGCCCGCATCGAGGCCCGTCTGCCACGCCGGCGCCTCATTGATGCCCTGGTGGACCGCAGCGCCTTCGACGCCCCGCACACCCGGGCTTGCGGGGCTGGCCACCACTACCTCGTTGTGGACCACCGTGGCCGAGTGGCCCGATGCCACATGGAGATCGAACGGCCCATCACCCACGTGTGGGCTGAAGACCCACTGGAGCCGGTGCGCACTCGCGGCGAAGGGTTCCACAATGTGCCCGTGGACGAGAAGGCCGAGTGCCGCACGTGCACGTGGCGCTACTGGTGTGCGGGCGGCTGTCCGCTGCTCACCTTCCGGGTTACCGGCCGAAACGACGTCAAATCCCCGTACTGTCATGTCTACCGCGCCCTCTACCCTCACGTTGTGCGCCTCGAGGGCTTGCGGCTCCTGAAATGGGGGACGCCCTGGGGCCCGTGAGCCGGCCATTTTCGACCACCAGGAGAAACAGGGGCGCCTGCGGCCCCGTATGTCCACAATGAAACCGACGCCCCCCTTGACACAGTGCCGTGATGCAGGTGTAAGGGAGAAGTAAGTGTTCGCCCCGCCCCTGGAAGCTTCCTGTAAGACGATCTCAATTGATGTGCATTCCACTTGGCAGAGCAGCATCCACGCCAATTCACATATAATTTGAGCTAAGGAAGTAACACACCTCGTGGGACGAAGGCAAAAACCCGCGATCGCCGCACAGGACGAGTGGGCAGCTCCCGAGGGGAACGGGTGAGAAAGGGAGTGGGAGCTTGCCTGAAGCGCAATGAGGACAGGGCCCGGGCGAACTCCTGGGCTCTGTGCGTAACATCATGTCGGGGCCGGTTTGACCAGCGAGAAGGGAGGACAGCCAATGGTTCAACGCCTGTTTATCATGCTCGACCTGGTGGGAGTGGTATGTTTTTCCGCCCTGTTCCTCTTCTTTCTGATGGTAAAGCTCACAGCGCACTTAACCGGGGCTTACGACCGCTATGAACACTTCGTGCTCAACATGCTGCTCCTCTTTACCGGCTCAACCCTTGTCGGACTTCTGGCCATCGGCATCGGCTCCGTGCTGTTGCGACTGCCGTGACGCCGTGAGCCCGCGTGGGGCCTGTGAGCCCCATCACGAGACGGTGTGGACGAACGGGAGGTACCAAGGGGACAGGCAGCCCACATCTGGGCCCTTCTCCTCGCCGAAAGGCGTACTCCTCCGACGACTATTCTTCCTCTCGGTTCCTCCTCATCCCCCGTCCTCATGACCACGACGGTGCAGTCTCCCACAATGTGCGCGAACACGAAGGAGGAAAACCAATGCAGCCCGTTTTCAGGATACATGTTCAATGTGCGTGTCAGGCCGTGGACAGACAGGAGGCGCGCTGGACATCTCCGTCTCCGATGCTGAATTCAGGAGGTGATTATGCGGCACCAGTCCACTACCCTTTTTATACTTGTCGTGGTATTCGTCGCCGGGATCATTGTTGGGCAATCAGAACTCCTCAACCCCCGACGCGCTGAACTCCAAGCTCAACAGGCCGCCGTCGAGATCAGATCACAGGAGCGCCTGCTCCAAATTCGCGAACAACTCTACCCCTCTCTCCTCTGGGCCCGAGAGCTCATCTTCGATACAGGCTTCCTCGTGTTGAGTGTCTCCATCTCGGGTGCGCTCCTCTTCCTGGCCTACACTGTGGGATCGGCCCTCTACTTCCGGCTCACCGGACACCACTTGATGCGCCGCTGGTGAACGCCATGCCTCCTTCCAGGAACAAGCGTGAGGGTGCGCGCCGGCTGCGGCGGCACGTTGACAGGAGGGAAGACTCAGCCGCCCCTTCCAACGCAACCATTTGTTGAAAGTCGGGCACCTTGGAGCAGCAGACTTGCCCATTTCCCGAACGGGAGTAGTATGCGGTGTGAATGTCCACGCGGCCCCGCTGCACCTCCCCAGTCTCCATTTCCCTCAACGCCTGTTCGTCACAGGACGAGGTCAGACATCGAGTAACGTGAGCGTTGAAGGAGGCCCGATGACTCAGAAACCAAGATCCGTCTTAGTCCTTTTGACCGACTTTGGCACCCGAGACAGCTACGTCGGCGTGATGAAGGGCGTCATCCTCGGCATTGTCCCCGACGTGGCGTTGGTGGACCTCACCCATGACATCCCCCCCCAAGACGTGCGCGCGGCCGCCTACGCCCTCCTGGTGTCCTACAGGTACTTTCCAGCCGGCACCATTTTCTGTTGTGTGGTCGATCCTGGCGTGGGCAGCGAGCGTCGGGCCGTGGCCGTTCGCGCCGGGACGTATACCTTTTGTGTGTCCGGACAACGGCCTCATCACGGCAGTGCTGAACGATCTGCCCGCCTCCCAAGCTGTGCTCTTGGAGAACCCCGAGTACCACCTGCCCCACGTGAGTGCCACCTTTCACGGCCGGGACATCTTCGCTCCCGTGGCCGCCCATCTGGCCCGAGGAGTCCCCTTGGAGACGTTGGGGCCCACAATCGACCCCGACCACCTGGTCCGACTGCCCTGGCCACAGCCGCGGTCAACGGATTGGGGATGGGAGGCCACTATTGTCTACGTGGATCACTTCGGCAACCTGATCACCAACCTGCCCGGCCACGTGCTGACACCGCCGGGTGACGCCTGGCGCGTTGAGGTGGGACCGCTGACCATCACGGGCATCCGGCGCACCTTTGCTGACGTGGCCGTGGGCGAGCCGGTGGCCTACGTGGGCAGTAGCGGGTTCCTGGAGTTGGCCGTCCGGCAGGGCAACGCCCGCCGCCAGTGGAATGCGGGGCCTGGACTGCTCGTGCGACTTCGCCGGGTCGGGTGAACCCTTCCCGCCGCACACAACATGATCGCAAAAGGCACCAACACAATGACTCTGTTCTACAACGACGTGTCACACCTGTTCGCGGGAGCACAGGAGGCAAAGCCGATGGAAGCCTTCGTCATCCGAGGTGGTCATCCCATCCGGGGCACCATTGTCCCCCAAGGCAACAAGAACGCTGCCCTCCCCATGTTAGCGGCCACACTGCTTACCGACGAACCCGTCCGCCTCTACAACGTGCCCGACATTCGGGACGTGCAGACCATGTTGGCCCTGCTGGCCGACTTGGGCGCCGAAATTTGTCACGAGGGGCCAGGCGTGCTGACCATCCAAGCGCGGGACATTCGCCACTACACTCCCCGTGTGGACTGGTGTCAGCAGATTCGCGCCTCATTCCTCCTGGCCGGCCCACTGCTGGCGCGCGTGGGTCGGGCTGAACTGCCCCGTCCAGGCGGTGATCGCATCGGCCGGCGCCCCCTTGACACGCACATCCACGCCTTCCGGGACCTCGGCGTCGAGGTGGAGGTCACCCCGGACCGCTACATCCTTCATGCCCCCCAAGGCATTCGCGCAAGTGACCTGTTCCTCCACGAGATGAGTGTCACGGCCACGGAGAACGTATTGATGGCCGCCGCGCTGGGGAGGGGCACCACGGTCATCCGGAACGCGGCCCCGGAGCCTCACGTGCAGGAACTCAGTCATCTCATCAGCGCGATGGGGGGAGACGTGGAGGGCATCGGCACCAACACCCTGCGCGTGACGGGCCGCGAGCGGCTGCAGGGCACCTCCTTCCACATTGGGCCCGACTACTTGGAAGTAGGCAGCTTCATCGGCCTGGCTGCCGTCACAGGAGGGCAACTGCTGATCAAGGGCGCCATGCCCAACGAACACCACCGCATGACCCGCATCATGTTCGCGCGGCTGGGCATCCGGTGGGAGGTACGTGGCAATGACATTTGGGTGCCAAGTGACCAGGAACTGGTGATCCAAAACGATCTCCACGGCGCCATCCCCAAGATTGACGACGGGCCATGGCCGGCCTTCCCGGCCGATCTCATCAGCATTGCTGTCGTGCTGGCCACACAGGCAACAGGCACCATTCTCATCCACGAGAAGATGTTCGAGAGCCGTCTATTTTGGGTAGACAAACTGATCAGCATGGGCGCTAGAATCGTCCTCTGTGACCCTCATCGGGCCGTCGTCGTCGGACCATCGTCCC
>JAUZRY010000019.1 GCA_030949995.1 Ardenticatenia bacterium | reverse complement strand
CAGGCCGATGTGTTCGTCTTCCCGTCGCTGCAGGAAGGCAGCGCGCTGGTCACGTATGAGGCGCTGGCCTGTGGGCTGCCCGTCGTCACCACGCCCAACGCCGGCTCCGTGGTGCGTGACGGCATCGAGGGGTTCCTGGTCCCGATTCGGGATGTGGAAGCGCTGGCCGCCCGGCTGGAGCACCTTCGAGCCGACGAGGGATTGCACCTCGAGATGGGACAGGCCGCCCGTCGGCGCGCGAAAGCCTTCACCTGGGAGCACTACGGTGACCGCTTGGCCGACACCGTGCGAAGCCTGAGGGATCGGTGATGAGCGGTGGTGCGCTGCGCATCGTGCACAGCAGCTTGAACCTGTGCTCGCTGTATCTTCGGCTCCATTTGTGGCGCATACATCCTCGCCTCAAAGATGTCCTCGCGCTCCCATTCCACACAGCCGGTGTGGCAGTCGTGGTAAACGATCAGGGCGCTTGAGCGACTTCTGACAAGGTGTGTTCCACGGAATGTCCGGCCCCGTATCGCACACGGTACACTCCACCCTTCCCGGAGCACATCGGAGGGAGATCGTAACCCGACCTCCTGGCCGGGTTATGAAGAGGGTGTTCTCCACCAGGTTGAGAACAACGTAGTGCAGTCGATCTGCAGCCCTCATGATACCGGAAATCATGCTGAGGACCACTGCCCTATTCAATCCGTGAAGCACACGCGGTCATTTGGCGGCCTCGAGCGAGCCCTGAGAGGCAAGCGCTGATGATGAGACACTTCACTTGCCATGCTTTCCATTTGTCGCTAAAGTACAACGACGCCATTCGACGTGCCACCGGAACAGAGGAGCCTCTTGATGACACCAGCGCCCACTGTGCCGCGTGTGACCTTAGTGCTCGATGAGGCCCTGTGGCGCCTGCCCCGGGGGTGGCGGCACGGTCCCCGTCCGGCTCAAGTGTTGCGTTTCGCGCGGCTTGTCGAGATGGACGGACAACCCGGAACATGGTCCCACGTAACGCGTGTGGGAATCGGAGCACAGTCAGAAGAGGAGCTCCTGCGTTTCCACACTTCTGATTACGTGGCCACTGTGCGCGCCCTTGAGACCGGCCACGTCAGCTTGCTCGACTCGGCCACTTGGGGACTACGCCACGACCAAGTGCCCCCTTTTCCCGAGATACACAGGTACTTCTGGCACCACGTCGCCGCGGTGCTGACAGTTGCTGAGGTCATTGTGGACGGCACAAGTCCCTGTGCCTTCACGCCCGCGGGAGGCTATCACCTGGTGCGTCCGGCCGAGGCACGGGGCTTCGGCGTCTACAACGACGTGGTGCTGGCCATCATGCGGCTGCGGGAGGCCGGATGGCGTGTCGCTTATGTGAACCTTGATGCGCGCCACGCCGACGCTGTGCAAGCCGCCTTTGCCGAGGAGCCCAACGTGCTCACCATCTCCATCCACCAGGGGCCCGAGTTCGGGTTCCCGGGCACCGGTTCTTCCTCTGAGATCGGGGCCGGCACCTCCGTGAACTTGCCCCTTCCTCCGAATGCAAGTGACGACCACGCCCTGTGGGCCGTGGAACACGGCGCCGTGCCCGTGCTGGAACGCTTTGGTCCCGAAGTGCTCCTCATCCAAGTGGGTGGCAGCCTTCATGCCAACGATCCCCTGACCCACACTCGCCTGACGACACGCGGTCTCCTGGCCATCGTGGAGCGGCTAGCGCCCTTAGCCCCCCGCAAGGTGACAATAGGTGGCCACAGCATGGATGTGGCGTCACCCCCACGCCTGTGGGCACTGACCTTGGCCCACTTGGCCGGTCATCATGTAGACGAAGAGAGCCCGCTCCCCTATGAGTATCGCGAGCGTTGGGGGGGGCACGACTTTCCACGATCTCCCCGCCCGGTGCCCATCCCCGGAGATGGACGCCTACGTCTGGGCGTACCTCCGGCGTGCTGTGGCCCAACTTCAGCGGCTCCTCTTCCCCCAACATGGGTTACCGGTGTCCGTCGAGCAAGTCGGGTACCAACCACGGACACCGGCCGAAGCGTGGCAAATTGCCCAGGACGAGCTGCGGCGCAACGGCCGCTTCTCCCTTCAGGCGGAGCCATCACCGCCCCCGAACACCTCCTTCCGGGAAGCGAAGATCAACATCTCCGAGCCTGTTGCCGACAACCGGCCGGCCAGCAAGCCCGAAGCCAAAGGGCGCCGGGGACGCCGACGAGCTCTCTCCTCCTCACCTTCCGCCGAACAAGAACGGGACGCAGCCGCGTCTCGCCGCCGCCGTCGGCGAAGTCGGGGGGGGGGGAAACGACGCCGGCGACGGCGATCGTAACTGCTCACCCCTCACGGTACCCGACACCGGTATGCTTGGTAACGGTGGAATGGGCAGCCTATGCACATTTCTGTCGTCGTCCCAACTCACAATCGTAAAGACCTCTTGCGCCGTTGCTTAGAGGCGGTTGTGAGCCAGGACTATCCCAATTACGACGTCATCGTCGTGGACGACGGCTCCACGGACGGCACCGGCGAGATGGTGCAGCGCGAGTTCCCTCAGGTGCGTTACATCCGCCAAGAGCCGAACCGGGGGCCTGCCGCGGCGCGCAACCGGGGCATCGAGGTTGCCCGGGGGGAAGATCGTCGCCTTCACCGACGATGATTGTATCGTCCCCTCGAACTGGCTGACGACCCTCGCCGAGGCGTTTCGGCGTTGGCCGGAGGCGGCCGGCGTGGGCGGCTATCAGGAGGCGCCCGAGGAACTCCTACAAACCCACGTGGTGGCCCGCGCCGAGCGAGCCATGCGCCTTCAACGCTGGGGCGAGCGCGCCGGTCTGGAGCAGTTGGGCGGGGACGAGGTGCCGGGCCTCGCGACCAACAACGTGGCCTTTCGCCAGGACGTGCTTCTGGAGGTCGGCGGCTTCGACGAGCGCTTCCCCGTGGCCGCCGGCGAGGACGCCGACCTGAAGCTGCGCATCGCCCAGCGAGGGTATCGGCTGCTCTACATCCCGCTGAAGGTGGCCCATCACCGGGAGTACACGCTGCGCGCACAGTGGCGGATGCAGGTGCGTCGCGGTATTGGAGTATACTATTTTGAAGCCAAGCATCGCCAAGCCCCCGGCCTGGGACGTGTGTCCCTGCGCCTTCTGAAGCGCACAGCCTTGTTCCTGCTCGACCTGCGAATGTTGCCCTGGGATGTGGCGGGCATCATCTACCTGAGCCGGGTAGCGGATTGCGTGGGACAACTTCTCGGGCGATTTGTCAAACCACGGCACAACGCCGCGCGAGGACGATCGTGAACCGTATCCTCATCATCGGCCTGGATGGCGCCTCCCCTCACCTGGTGCGCCGTTGGCAGGACGACCTGCCCAATTTGCGCCGCCTGATGGCAGAGGGGACGTCGGGCACGCTGTGGAGCGTGGTCCCGCCGCGCTCCATCCCCGCCTGGTACTGCTTCGTCACCGGCATGAACCCGGCCAAGCTGGGCGTCTTCGGCTTCAGCCAGCGGCGTCCCGGCACCTACGACTACACCTTCGCCAACTTCTCCTTCTGCCAGGCGCCCCCCTTCTGGGAGTGGCTCAACCGCCGCGGTATCCCGACCGGCATCCTGCACGTGCCGGGGACCTTCCCGCCGCGCCCGGTGGGCGGGTTCCTGGTCTCCGGCTGGCCCGCCCCCCTCAACCGAGGGAACCTGACCTACACCCACCCGCCTGAGCTCAGCCGCGAGGTGGACCGCTTCCTGGGCCACCCCTTCGAGTTCATCAGCCCCAAGGGCATCGAGCGGGACAACGAGGCGGAGGTGCTGCCCGAGCGCCTGCGCATCCTGCAGATGCACGGCGACGTGGCCGAGCACTTGCTGCGCACCCGCCCTTGGCAGGTGGCGCTGGTCGTCCTGGCCCCGCTGGACCGGGCCAGCCACCAGTTCTGGAAGCACATGGACCCGACGCACCCCCAGCACGACCCGGAGCGGGCGCGGCACTTCGGCGACGCGCTGAAGCGGGTGTATCGGGCGAGCGATGAGCAGGTGGGGCGGTTGCTGGAGATCGTGGATGCGGACGACTGGGTGTTCGTGGTCTCGGACCACGGGTTTGGGCCGACGCACCGGACGTTCTACCTGAACGAGTGGCTGCGGGAGCGGGGGTATCTGGTGCTGCGGGACGAGGCGGAGGTCGGCCGGGTGGGCTGGCGCACGCGGCTCATCGGGCGGCTTTCGGCGCCGCTGTTCTGGCTGAACCAGGCGTCACCGACCTTCCGCCGCCTGATGGACCCCTTCAAGAAGCGCGCCCTCTCCAACTTCCTGCGGGACGAGTACGTCCGCGCCAAGGAACGGGGCCTGGTGCGCCTCAACCACCTGCCGGTGGACTGGTCCCGCACCCGCGCCTACTGCCCGGACGAGTCGAGCCTGTACCTGAACCTGCGCGGGCGCGATCCCCAGGGGGTTGTGGAGCCTGGCGTGGAGGCGGCCCGCTTGCTGGACGAGATCGAGGCAGGGCTGCGGGCGCTCCGCCATCCGGACACGGGCGAACCGGTCGCCGTCCAGGTGCATCGCAAGGAAGCCATCTACAACGGCCCCTTCCTGTCCGAGGCGCCGGAGCTGCTCATCGCCATGGACGACTACCGCACCGACGTGATGGCCGAGCTGGGCTTCGGCGCCCTCTTCGACACACGGCCGGTGCGCAGCGCCAGTCACACGCTGGAGGGGCTCTTCATCGCTTGCGGACCGGGCATCCCCGCCGGCAGGGCCATGGACGTGGGCCTGATGGACATCGCGCCCACGGTGTTGCATCTGGCCGGTGCGGCCGTCCCTGAGGAGGCGGACGGGCGCGTGTTGCTCGATCTCTTCGACGAGGAGAGCGAGCCACGCCGGCGCCCCATCCAGCGTGAGCCCGTCGGGCTGGCCGCGGAAGCCGGGGAGGCGTACACGGAGGAGGAACTGGCGCAGGTGGAGAAGCAGTTAAGGGATCTGGGGTATCTGGGGTGAGTTCTCGGATGAATTCCGTAGTCCTCTTCCGCGATCACCCGGCTGAGAATTGGCCCAGTATGAGGCGCTACGCGGAGAGATTGGAAGATGCGCTGCGACATCTGGCCCCCTCTCACCTGAAAGTTCGGTCCCTCGTCCCGCCGGACCCCTGGCCGATCCCGCGTGGCCTTCTCCTGCGGCGGATGCTCACGTACCCCCTCTGGAGCCGCCGCCGCCAAGGAGACCTCAACCACGTGCTCGATCATTCGTACGGCCACCTGCTCTTCGGGCTGGACCCGGAGCGTACGGTGGTCACCGTTC
Source organism: Ardenticatenia bacterium (assembly GCA_030949995.1). GTDB lineage: Bacteria > Chloroflexota > Anaerolineae > Ardenticatenales > Ardenticatenaceae > WFWG01. The sequence continues at coordinate 32,693 of JAUZRY010000019.1, read as the reverse complement.
ACGACATCGCGCCGCTGCTCTTCCCGGGCAAGCGGCTGGGGATGAGCCAGCTCGCCTGGCAGTGGGCCTGGCGGGGTGCTTTGCGGGCCAAGCGCCTGATCGCCGACTCCGACTTCACCCGCCGACTCGTCATCAAGCGCTTTCGTCTATCCCCGGAACGAATCGTGGTGGTCCCCTTGGGCGTGGAATCCGCCTTTCGCCCTTTGCCCGAGGAGGCCGTTGAGCGATTGCGTCGTCGGTATGCGGTTCCTGAGGCTCCCCTGCTCCTGTATGTGGGGAACACGCAACCGCGCAAGAACCTGGAGGGGCTCCTGCGCGCGCTGGCGATCTTGTGGCATCAAAATCCGCGAGTGATGCTTTTGCAAGTGGGCAAACCGCCAACGGCCCGGCAGCGCGCGCTGGTGGAATCACTGGGGCTTCGGGATGCGGTGCACTTCTTGGGGCTTGTTCCTGACGCTGATCTGGTAGCCTTTTACAACCTGGCCGATGTGTTCGTCTTCCCATCGCTCTACGAAGGGTTCGGCCTGCCCCCGCTGGAAGCGATGGCCTGCGGAACGCCGGTGGTGGCCAGCCATGCCGCCAGCCTGCCGGAGGTGGTAGGAGACGCCGGGCTGCTCGTGGACCCGCGCGATCCGGAGGCGATGGCCGAGGCCATCCATCACGTGCTGCAGGACCCCGAATTGGCGGAGGAGTTGCGTCGGCGGGGCCTGGAACGAGCGCGACAGTTCACCTGGGAGCGGACGGCGCAGGAGACCCTGGCCGTCTACGAGGCGATGCTGGGAAACAGCCGAGGAGGCTCATGCTGAGCCTCTCTCCTGATGCCTGTGTCGTCTAGGTCGGCTCCATTGCAACCAGGTGAGCATCCCAAAGAGTCTCGAAGCTCGGCCAGCCAGCGATTCATGTCCTCCTCGGTTTGCAATTCCGGATGATCTTCGTCACTCCAGCAGCCAGCCGTCTCTTCAATGGCCGCGAGTTGTGCTTGCAACGTCACTTTCTCTTCAACGGTCTTCATTCGCCTCCCTCGCTCACAGCACTCCAACCGGCACCTCGCCCCTCAGCAGCGCCAGCAGCCGCTCCCGGTCGCAGTGGAGTAAGCGCACGGCCGCCCGGTCCAGCCGCCCACGGCGGATGTAGGCCAGGACTTCCTCCTCCAGCCAGGAAACGCGCACAGGCACGCCCTCTACGTCGCCGAAGGGGTAGATACTCGGCCAGGGCGCGCAGGGTGAGGGCGTACTCGGTGCGGTGGTGCTCCAGCCGTTCCCATTCTCTCTCAGGCGCCTCGTCGTAGTACTGGCGGATGTGGTCTTCGTACGCGGTCATTTCATTGCTCCATCTCGATATACTCCGGCGACACGCGGCGCACCAGGTAGACCTCGGGCGTGGGGGCGTAGAAGGTCAGGCCGTCGGCGTGGGCCTTGCGTGCGTGGATGATCAGCACGGCCGGCTGCGGGTCGTGCCGTCGCCCCACGCGCAGGGCCGCCTCCCGCGTGGCCGACAGGTGCACGAACTGCCGTCCCCGGGGATGCAGTCCCGACGCCAGGATGGAAGGCACGGCGCGGCGGGAGGTACCGTGGTACAGGATTTCAGGCGGCTCTACCGGTTCGCCTGGATCGATCTCCCGCACCCGGCGGCTGTGGCCGTAGCGCGCGCCGATGCGGTCCCCCTCCAGTCGAAAGCGCGGAGGCTTCGAGGTGGCCACCACGTCCCGGATGTGGTCTTCGGTCACCCACCCGTAGCCCCGGCGCTGGCGGATGGCCGCCAGCAACGCCTCCAGCGGCACCATCCCGCCCGCGTCCAGCGTCAGACCCGCCTCCTCGGGCCGGTGGCGCAGGAGGTAGCTCATCAGCTTGCTCAGCCGCCGCCGTTGGGTGTTTGTCATCTTTTGTGATGAAAGAAACAAACCCTTATCTCTCCAATCAAACCAGACATCTCACAAGATGCTACACAGACCTCATGTATCGGCAAACGAACAACTCCCGGGAATTGTCGTGATACCACAGCCATGCTAAACTCCCTTGTGGAGTGCATGCCCATGCCCAACCGTGCCCAAGACTGGTTCCGACAAGCTGTACGCGACCTGGAGCAGGCGGAGGACGCGCGTCAGGCCGGTCGACACGAGTGGGCCTGTTTCGCGGCCCAACAGGCAGCCGAGAAAGCCGTCAAGGCTCTGCATCTCCATCTGGGCCAGGAGGCCTGGGGGCACGTTGTGGCGCGACTGCTCCGCGAATTGCCGGAAAGGGTTCCGGTCCCAGCCGAACTGATCGAGCAGGCCCAAGTGCTGGACAACTTCTACATTCCCACGCGCTATCCCAATAGCCACCCGGAGGGAGCGCCCTTCGAGCACTACGGTCCGATTCAGAGTGAGGGAGCGATTCGGTATGCCCGTGCGATCCTTGACTTCGTCCGTCTTCAAATGGCCCAGGGTTGAGGACGTTGATCGGGCCGTGCGCCGCTGGGCGCAGAAGGTGGCCCGGGAGCGCTCTGAGGTCTTGCGCATCGGGTACATCGGCTCCTATGCGCGGGGGGACTGGGGTGTAGGCAGCGACTTGGACCTGCTCATCCTGGTGGAACGGAGTGAGCAGCCCTTCACTGAGCGCTCATCGGAGTGGGATACGGCGGAACTGCCCGTCCCGACCGATGTGTGGGTATACACCCGGGATGAATGGCAGGCGATGGCCGTCCGGGGCAGTCGGTTCTACCGGGAGGCGGAGCAGGAAGCGGTGTGGGTGTACACAAAGGGGGAAAGTTTGAATGGAGGTGCGACGTGAAGCGCAGGCAACAGACACCTGTGGTTGAGACTAACGAACCCACCTGGGAGATTGCACACCTCTTTCCGCGTCAAGGCACGTGGAGCGAGGAAGAGTACCTGGCTTTGCCAACGAACCACCTGGTCGAGTTCTCCAACGGATACATCGAGGTGTTGCCCATGCCAACCCAGGCTCATCAGTTTATTGTCGCTGACCTGTACAGGCGGTTGTTGGCTTTCCTAGAACGCCATTTGCCGGGAGCAGTTGTCCTGTTTGCGCCTCTTCCAGTGTTGCTGTGGCCCGGCAAGTACCGTGAGCCGGACATTGCCGTGATGCTGGCGGAGCACGCCGAACGGCGGCATGAGAAGTACTGGGAGCCACCCGACCTGGTGATCGAGGTTGTCTCCCCTGAGAACCGCCAGCACGACGAGGAGGTCAAGCGGCACGAGTATGCCCAGGCGGGCATCCCCGAGTATTGGATTGTGGATCCGGAGAAAGAGCAGATCACCGTGCTCACGCTGGAGGGAGACCAATATGTTGTGCAGGGTGAGTTTGGGCCAGGGACGGTGGCCCGGTCCGCTGTGTTACCAGGCTTTGAAGTGGCCGTAGACGACGTATGGGCAGCCACCCGCCGGTAGTTTCCTGATGGCATGGCACGCCATCTGGTTGGCTCCTCCTGCCCGATCCTCTTTCTCGACCACGCTCCCGCCCTCGGAGGCGCCGAACGCAGCCTCTTGCTCCTCCTGAAGCACCTGGATCGCCGTCGCTGGCAGCCTCATTTGGCCTGCACTGGTGGCCCCCTGGCAGAACGGGCCGCCGCCCTGAATGTTTCCGTGCACATCGTGCCGCTGCCCCGCCTGCGCCGTTCCCCGCGCCTCTCGGTCGATTGGCTGACCGGTGCCCGCGCCATCGTCCGCCTCGCGCGTGAGATCAAGGCGGTACTTCTGCACGCCAACACGGTGCGTGCAGCCCTCTATGCCGCGCCCGCCGCTCGACTCGCGGGCATCCCCTTCGTCTGGCACATGCGCGACTTTTGGCTCTCCGAAGAGCGCCCGCGCTGGCCCTGGGCGGACCGGCTGGGGAAGCACCTCCTGTGTGGGGCGGCGGCCCGCGTCATCGCCAACTCCCACGCCGTGGCCGCCCACCTGCCCTGTCGTGACAGGGTGACCGTGGTGCACAACGGCATCGAGGTGGCACGTTTCGATCCGGCGCTGGACGGCGCGCCCTTCCGCCGCGAGCACAGCATCCCGCTCGACGCACCCGTGGTGGGCACTGTGGGCCGGCTGCGCCCCTGGAAGGGACAGGATCGCTTCCTGCGGGCCATGGCCCGGGTGGCAGAAGCCATGCCAGCGGCTTGGTTCCTCATCGTGGGTGGCGCCGTCTTCGGCGTGGATGATGACTACCCCCAGCAGCTCCGGCGCCTGGCGATGGACCTGGGATTGGCGGACCGGGTCGTCTTCACCGGCCACCTGGAGGACGTGCGTCCGGCCCTGGCAGCGATGGAGATCTTCGTGCACGCGGGGGATCCGGAGCCTTTCGGGCTGGTGAACCTGGAAGCCATGGCCATGGCCAAACCGGTGGTCGCCTTCGCCCACGGCGCCCTGCCGGAGATTGTGAATGATGGGACAACTGGCATCCTAGTGCCGCCGGAAGATGAGGCTGCTCTGGCCCGGGCCGTTGTCGCCCTGATCAAGGAGCCCACGCGACGCCACACCATGGGCCAGGCCGGACGCCGGCGCGCACGAGCGCACTTTGACGCACGCCGAACGGCCAACATGGTCGAGAACATGTGGGTGCACGTGCTCCAAAATCTGCGCAGTCGGCCTGAGACGATGACGTAGAGCCGCGCGGGAACCAGAACATCCAGCTCCGCTCCTGCCCTCTCCCCACACCCCATGTTCCAGTTGACAACCGCACGTCAGTACGGATCATTCGCGGCAGCACGTCACGGCTCCAAACTTATAGTATCCATCCTTTCGCGGAGGCCAGCAATGCACTCAGTATACGGCATGACGAGGGGACAAGTATGCCGATCCGAACGCTCGCGTTCGTGCGCATCGTGCTGGCCGTCCTGGTCGTCCTCGCCCTGAGCACTTCTGTCCGCTCCCCCACTATCGCTCAACCCCTTCCCTACAAGGGCATGTGGATTTCGGCCGAGGATTGGCCTGCCTGCCCCAATCGGGGCCCGCTTGGGAGCAGGTGAAAGCAGTCGCCGACGCGCCGTCCGGGACGCCCGACCTGAGCGACCAAGCTGTGGTATTTTGACCTCCTGTCGGAAACGAGTAGAATAGGATGGTGGTCGTGCTAGGCGGGGAGCTAGCGGTGCCCTGTACCCGCAATCCGCTACAGCGGGGCCGAACTCCCTCCTTGAGGCTCTGTGCAGCCGAGACTACCGCAGTCAGCGGTGTTGAGGGCTGGGTCCTGAGCGGCGAGAGCCCGTGAACGGGTCAGGCCCGGAAGGGAGCAGCCATAAGCGGTCACTCTCGGGTGCCTCAGGGGTGCCTGGCCTGAGCCGGCTGACTGTGTGTAAGTCGGCACGCAGGGGTCGAGAGGAGGGTGCACGACCACCTTTATTTTGTACACCGTGCCGCCAAGGGGCTCTCTGTTGGGCCCCTTTCCTTGTGGCGGTGGCCTGTGGCCAACACGCGGCGCCATTTGTTTGGTGCGTCGCCACCAGGGAGTCCTATGAACGACTTGATCGAGGACATGGCCCCCAAACAGGCATTGAATACGTCCTTCACTACCCAGTTTCCGCCACGTTCCCGCACCCTCCTCCGGCTTCAATCCCCGAACGCCCGGAGGATCTTGTGGCTCCTCCTCCTGCTTCTCGTCGTCGGCACCGGCATCACTTTCGCCCAATATCTCCTCCGGCCAGCCCGGCTTGCCCTCACCCTCAACGGCCAACCCGTTGAAGTGGTTACCTACCAGCGCACTGTGGGCGGCCTGCTCCGGGAACTCGGCGTGTCGCTCCAGCCCCAAGACGTGCTCTTCCCCCCGACTGACACCCCCCTGGCGAACGGCCAAGAGATTGTCTTGAAGCTCGCCCGACGCCTCACAGTGGAAGCCGACGGCGAGCGGCGAATCATCTACACCCACGCCCAGAGGGTGGAAGACGTGCTGCGGGAACTCGACATCCGGCTGGGCCCCGAGGACATGCTGCTCCTCAACAGCCAGCCTGCCCGAGGTGACACCCCTCTGCCCCGGCAGGCCGACATGATCCGCCGGCCTGAGGGCACTCTCGTGATCCGCCGGGCAATGCCCATTCTCGTGGATGATGACGGCGTGGTCATGCGGCTCTACGCCCGGGAGCCAACCCTCGGAAGGGCCCTGCTTGCTGAGGGCATCCGGCTGTTCGAGGGAGACTTCGTGCAGCCAGCCTTGGCCACGCGCGTGGCTCCCAACCTCTACGTGACCATTCGCCGGTCCAAACCGGCCACGTTCCGCTTCGACGGTCAAGTGGTCCGCACCCGCACACGGGCCAAAACCGTGGGTGAGGCCTTGGAGACATTGGGCGTGGAGGTGCGCCCTCAAGACCGCGTGGAGCCCGGCGTGGACACGCCCATCACCGACAACCTGAACGTGCGCGTCGTGCGGGTGGATTATGAGACCATTGTGGAATCGGAGCGCATTCCCTTTGAGCGCCGGCTGGTGCCGGACCCTAACTTGGAGCTGGACACATTCGAGGTGCGTGTGGCGGGTGAGCCGGGCATCCGCAAGCGGGAAATCCTCGTTGTCTACGAGGATGGCCAAGAGACCCGCCGTGAAGTCCAGCGGGAGTGGGTCGAAAAAGAGCCGGTGGACCGGGTGGTGGCCTACGGCACGAAGGTGGTCGTGCGCACCATCGAGACGCCGAACGGCCCGGTCGAGTACTGGCGCCGCTTCCGCATGTTGGCCACCAGCTACACGGCGGCCACCAGCGGCAAGAGCCGGGACCACCCCCTCTACGGCGTCACGCGCACGGGCGTGCGCAGCGGCTTTGGCATCGTGGCCGTGGACCCACGGGTTGTGCGCCTCTGGTCGCGCATCTACGTGCCCGGCTACGGCGAAGCCTGCGCCTGCGACACGGGCGGCGCCATCAAGGGACTGCGCATTGACTTGGGGTATGATGAGAACAACCTGAAACTCTGGTACCGGTGGGTGGATGTCTACGTGTTAACACCCGTGCCCCCTCCCGACCAAATTCGGTACATCGTGCCCGGCATGCCCGTTCCCTGATCCGAGTCCTCGTTGTCGGTTCACCACGTACCGGGGAGCGCTGTCCGTGAACGCCCACGAGGTGCGCGCCATCCTGCACGCTCATGGCCTCCGCCCCAGGAAGGGCTTGGGCCAGAACTTCCTGCTCGACGGGCGGGTCCTGGCGCGCATTGTCCACACTGCTCAATTGAGCTCCGAGGAGATTGTCGTGGAAATCGGCCCGGGGCTGGGAGCGCTCACCGAGCGCTTGCTGCGTCACGCGGGCCACGTGGTGGCCGTGGAGCTAGATAGGGCATTGCTGGCCATCCTGCGCGCCCGCTTGGGGCATGAAGCACGCCTCCACCTGGTTCACGGTGACATCCTGCGCTTGGACGTGCCCAAGCTCATTCGGGAGCTCATCGCCCCTTCCACCCCCGTACGCTACAAGGTGGTGGCCAACCTGCCTTACTCCATCACCTCTCCCACCATCCGTCACCTGCTGGCAAGCGCCCCACCACCCGAGCGGCTTGTGCTGCTCGTCCAACGGGAGGTGGCCGAGCGCATTGCCGCCGCGCCCGGCGACATGAGCCTGTTGGCCGTCTTGGTGCAGTTGTACGGCCAGCCCCGCATTGTGGCCCGTGTGCCGCCCGACGCCTTTTACCCACGCCCCAGTCACCTCGGCGATCTTGGAGATCGTGCCCCACCGCTGCCCTCCCGTGCGCATCGAGGACCGAGAACGCTTCTTCCACCTCGTGGAGGCCGGGTTCCACCAGCGGCGCAAACAACTCCGCAACGCTCTCGCAGTTGGATTAGGCCTGCCCAAAGGAGAAGCAGATACCCTCCTCCGCGCCGCCGGCGTTGATCCTCGCCGGCGGGCCGAGACCCTCTCCCTTCAGGAATGGGCACGCCTCTACGCCGCCTACAATGAACGTGACAACCAGGAGCGGGGGTGATATGCTCCTCCCAGCCGTCAGTGTATGGTCCGAAGAACACGAAGCTATGTACTAAAAGCTATGAGCCAAACACACCACACACAGTGGAATAAGGAAAGAAATGTCAAGGCAAGCGCCCTGCACGTCACACCTCGTTCCGCATCCATACAGGCCAACGGTCGTGCCGGAGAGCGGGATCAGGCGCTGCTGTGGCGCCCAGCGGCTGCCTTGCGCGCCCTCCTCCTCTTCTACCTGGTGCTGGCCCTAGGATACAACCTGGTTGTGCCCTTGGGCGAGGCCCCCGACGAGGTCTCCCACTACGGCTATGTGCGGTGGGTGGCCACTCGTGCCACCCTGCCCCCACCAGAAGGAGCAGCCTCCGGTGAAGTCTTCCAACCGCCACTCTACTACACGATGGTAGCTCCTCTCACCGCCTGGCAGCCGGATGAAGACATTCCCGTGGTGGCCAACGGCGATTTCGAGCTGGATCATCCGGCACGCCGCATTCGCGTCCTGATTCAATTGCCGGCTGCCAGGTGGCCATGGCGGGGCGAGGCTCTCGCATGGCACATCGTCCGCCTGGCGTCGGCCCTCTTCGGGCTTGTTTCCGTGATGGTCACCTACCAACTGGCCCGCACTGTGGTGCCCCGACGGCCGTGGGCGGCCGTGCTGGCTGCGGCCACCGTGGCCTTCCTGCCCCAGTTCACCTTTCAGGGCGGCACTGTCACCAACGACACGCTGACCGTGACCCTGGCATCCACCGCCCTGCTGGCGGCTGCCGCGGCCGTGCGGCACACGTGGCGTCGCCAGGTGGGCCTGCGCGGATGGTGTCTGGCCGGTCTGCTGGGCGGGTTGAGCATCTGGGCCAAGACGAGCAACTGGCTGTTGGCCGCCACCACCGGCCTCGCCTGGCTGATGACGTGGTCAGTGCCGGGCCGCTGGGCCCGGCTCGTTGCCCTCCTCGTGCCCTGGAGTGCCTTGGCCTTGCCCTGGTTTGCCATGAACTGGTGGCGTTCGGGCGATCCAATGGGGTGGAACCTGCTCCACCAAGTGACGGACGAGCGCGTGGCCCCCCTGACATGGGCTGTCATGCGCGAGGTGAGTGCCGGGCTGGTGCGCACCTTCTGGGCCGGCTTCGGGGGCGCTGCTCACATCTCGCTGCCACTCCCCCTCAACGCCCTGTTGGGCGCCGGCGTCCTCCTGGCCCTTATTGGGCTGGTGTGGTGGTTGCGCCGCGCTGAGCGGGAGGAACGCCTGCTCGTGGGGTGGCTTATCGTCCACATCGCCCTGGTATTGCTCGCCTGGGTCCAGTGGACCCGCACTGTGTTGGGCACGGGCCAAGGGCGCCTCATTTTTCCCGCCCTTCCGGCCATGGCCCTCCTCTTCGCCCTGGGGTGGGTGGAGGTGGGACGGCGGATGGGCCGGCCGACCCACCAAGTGGCCTTGGCCGGTACCGGAGCGTGGGCACTCCTGGGAGGATGGACGTTGCTCTTCTTCCTCCGTCCCCTCTACACAGCCCCCCCCGTTCTCCCACCCCCGCCGGAGCTGCGCACAGCCGACTGGACCTTCGGGGTTGGGCTCCAATTGCGCCGTTACGCCGTGCCGTGGAACGAGGACACAAAAGTCCCACCTGGCACACGAACCGAAGCCTACTTCGAGTGGATCGCGACTCAACCCTTGGACGACAGGCGGGTGCGCCTTCAACTCGTTGACCGCAAAGGGCAACCCATTTGGTGGAAGGAGGGCACGCCGTCCGCCGGCCGGGACACCAGCGACCAGTGGGCCGTGGGCGTTCCGGTGGGCGCCTGGCACCGCCTGGCAGTCCCCCCCACAGCTCAGCCCGGCTGGTATCGCCTGATGCTCAGCGTCCACACCCCTGACGGCCGCACCTTACCCATCCGTGACGCTGGCGGACAGGTGTTGGGAGAACAAATCATGGTCGGACAAGTGACTGTGGTGGGCCCATGAGCAGCTCACGTCCGTTCATCTCCCGGCTTCCTGACCTCCCCACGTTCGTGGTGCTCTTCCTTGGGTGGCGAGTGCCTGCCCTGATCATGTTGCGGCCGGGCGGCTACGTGCGCCCCTTTCCGCCTATGGGCACGTTGGAGCCGGCCGCCCGGGCGGAGTGGCGCGATTGGCTGCTGTTGGGGCCCTCTCCCCTGGAACCCCTCCTGTTGAACCTGCTCTCGAGGCCCCTTGCCGGTGACGTCAGCCGCCAGGTGGTCGTAGGACTCCTCTCCCTGCCCTTCGAGGGACTCACCCTCGTGCTCGTCTCCTGGCTGGCCCGCCGTGTCCACGGGCGGGAGGCCGTTGCCCGAAGGGCGGCCCTCTTCTGGACGATCCTGTGGCTGCCCCTGTGGAGCTGGTTAACCGGACTCGCAGGCGTGGGTGTGGCCCTTACCTTGCTGGCCGTGTGGCTCGTCACCACACCATCTGCCGAGCTGGAAAACGGCCGCCACCGAGGACTCACGGCAGCGATCGCCGGGTTCTTGGCCATGCTCTGGAACCTCTCTGCCTTGGTCCTGCTGGTGCCGGCTTGGGGCGAGCGTCTCCTGCGGCGCAGTGGCCGCCCTCCACCCTGGTGGGCAGCAGCCGGCCTAGGACTCACTCTCGTTGTGGCCGGCTTCAACCGGCTGCTGGACCCACTCCTGCTGCTCTTGGCCGCGACAGCGATCACCCTGCCTTCCCGCCGTGGGGCCATCTACGCCAGCCTGATCTCGCTGCTCTTCGTTCTCCGAGACCCGGTGGTGCCCTTCCTGCTGAGCACATCTTCGCCCGTGTTGTCAGCGCTCCAGGTCGCTTACGTGGTGGTAGCCCTGGGGCTTGCAGGAGAATGGAGCGCCCTCCTGACAAGGCGAAGCCCCTCCTCCCGTCGGCTGCTGCGCCGGATGGGCCTGGTGACTGCAGGGGCAGCCGCGCTGGTCATCCTGGGAAGCGTGCCAGTGGCCCTCTCCGAGTTCTACGCCCTGGCCCGTGCCGATTCTCCCTTCGCCTCCTTGCTGGATGAACTGGAACAGGCCCCTCCGGGCGGCTACCTCGTGGTGGGCACGCATGCCCTGTACGAACAGCTCTACCCCTTTGTGTGGCGGCGTCATACAGTGCGCGTGGTCTCGTCCCGCAACGCCGATGCCCTCTACACCCGCATTGTCAGCGAGCCCGGCGGTGCTCGCGTCTGGTCCCTGGGCCATCCCAACATGGACAGCGCCCTCACCTCGCTCCGAGATCGCCTCTTGGCCGAGGGATATCCGGCGGGCGGCACCTGGTTCGCCGACCAGCGCCTGGAGCGCATCACGCTGGCGACGCCGACGACCACCACTCCACTGGACGCCCCCTTTGCTGACGCCGTGGTCCTCCAACAAGTTACCTGGCAGGCACGCGCGGAGCCGAGCGCGTGGGTGCCTGTGAAGCTCGTGTGGGATGTGCCCTCCGGAGCCCTGCCCGCAGCCATCTTTGTCCACCTGCTGGACGATCAGGGCACCACGATCGCCCAGCACGACGCCACACCCGATTGGATTGCCGGCCGACTGGTGACCCGCCACGCCCTGCCCCTGCCGGCAGGGCGCACAGGCCGCTTCCGGCTCGTGGTGGGGCGATACCTGCCGGAGACGGGCCAACGCGTTCTCACACCCTCGGGCGAGGACCGCGTTGATGTGGGAGAGCTCGTCGTTGAGGCTCCACTTGACAAATCTGGGCGATAGCGTAACGTTATGCCACATTCCGCCCCGTGAAGGGGCGAGAGAGACACGCGGCACACATGGAGGAATCAAAAGTATGGCACACGTTCACCTGCCGGCAACCACACACATTGGGCTCGTCGGCCTCAAAGTGGCCGATGTAGAGCGCTCGTTGGCCTTCTACCGGGACCTGCTCGGCCTGCGGGAAGTGGCCCGCGAGGGGAGGACCGCCTGGCTGGCTGCACGGGAGACCGGCCCCCTGCTCATCGCGCTCACCGAGTGGCCCAACGCGCGCCCCAAGCCCCGCGGAACGACGGGGCTCTACCACGTGGCCATTCGCCTGCCCAACCGCCTGGCCTTAGCCCGCCTCTTCCAGCGCTTGGCCGAGCACAATTGGCCCTTCCACGGCTTCTCCGACCACAAGGTCAGCGAGGCCATCTACCTTCCCGACCCGGACGAAAACGGGCTGGAGCTCTACTGTGACCGGCCCAGGGAGGAGTGGCCCTGGCAAAACGGCCAGATCGCCATGCGCACCGACCCGCTGGACGTGGAGTCGCTGCTCCGCGAGGCGGCCCGTGACCCATCGCCGTGGCAGGGCATTCACCCAGACGCCGACGTGGGCCACATTCACGTCCACGTGGCCGACCTCCAAGAAGCCGAGGGCTTCTACTGGGGCACCCTCGGGCTTGACGTGATGCAGCGCGACTATCCGGGCGCGCTCTTCTTTGCCGCCGGCGGCTACCACCACCACGTGGGCACGAACATCTGGGCCGGTTCTGGCGCCCCTCCGCCCCCGCCCAATGCCGTGGGACTCCACTTCTTCACCCTCGTGGTTCCCGACAAGGAGCTCATTGAGGCCATTGCGAAACAAGCGGCCATGACAGGCCACTTGCATCACCGGGGAGCCGACGGAGTCTGGGCTGAAGATGGGTCGGGCAATATGGTGCGGATTGCGCCGGATGACGTGTGGGAACCGCGCCCAATGGCCGCGGAATTGGCGTAGAGGTTGACAAGCCGGAGGCCCATATGTCATAATGCCACTCGCGGACGAGGCCCTATTCTGCCGGGCACACCTCCGATTTATCCGAATCATCGCGACCATCGGGTCCTGCTATCTTAGAAGCAAGGAGGTGATGCCCATGGATGCGAGTACGAGGTGCCTTAGCCCGTGGGCATTGCCGGAGGAGGAGCGCTAGTCGTTGGCCTCCGGTGATGCCACAAGTGGGGAGCCTCCCTGCCTAATGTCAGGGAGGCTTTCTCTTTGCAATGCGCCCAAGCAAGGGGAGGCAACCATGAACGGAGTGCGGGCCTTTGGACTGGCCCTCCGGGACGTGTGGGAGGAGATCGGCTTTCTCATCATGGTGAGCTTGGCGGGGGGCGCGCTCAGCGCGTTGGTGGTGCCCGTGCCCTTCGTGTTGGCCGCTCACTACGGGGCCGCACGGCGCATCGCCGAGGGACGGGTCGTCGGATGGCGGGAGTGGCTCCAACAGGGGCGCAAGCACGCGCGCTTCTTCTACGCTTGGGCCGTGCTGCTGGCCACCACGACGAGCATCGCGGTCCTCGACGTGCGCTTCTACCTCCAACAGCCTTCCCCGCCGCTCTTCCTCTTGGCCGGACTGATCTTCGGGGCCCTGGCCGCCTGGCTCTTCGTGCAACCCCTGGTGCCTGCCCTCTACTTGGAACAGGCAGACCGCCGGCTTCGCTTGGCCCTGCGCAACGCCACCGTCCTCGCTGCCCAAGACGTGCTCTCCGTAGCCGTCCTCTGGGCGGTCACCGTGGGGCTGACCGTCCTGCTGACCATCGCGTTCCCCCCGCTGATGGTCCTCATGCCCGCGTTCGTCGCCCTCGTGAGCGTCCGATTGGTGCGCCTTCACCTCGGGCATACGCACGTCTGAGCCATCATAACGTCAGTTGCCGTCGGCCACCCCCCACTCACGGTAGAGCGCGTCCAGTTGACAGCCACAGGCGTCCTCAAACGATGCCAACAGCGCCCCGGGCGGGGCAATGGTGTACTGATAGTCTTCGTAGTAAGAGCGCAGCGCCCGGAAGAAGGTCTCATCCCCCAGTTCCTGGCGCAGTGCGTAGAAGAAGAGAGCCCCCTTCAGGTAGACAATGGCCCCATACGCCCGCTCCCGGCCCACAAAGGCGTTCAGGGGTTGGGCAATTGTCGGCAGCTCCTGTCCCTGCTGCCTCGCCTCTTGCTCCACCCGGCGCACATATTGCTCGTATCCCTTGTAGAGGCGGGTGAACTGCGTTGGGCGCCGCTCCTCGAAGTAGAAGAGGGAACTGAACGTGGTCAGGGCCTCATCCTGCCAGGGCGCCTGAAGCACGTCGTTGCCCACCACAGCATACCACCACTGGTGGGCCACCTCGTGGGCCACAGCCACCGGCAAAAAGGACCGGTCAGCGCCGGTGTACAGATCGGCACCGATAAGGGCCAGCCCGGGATACTCCACGCCGGCGGCATTGCGCATGGGGATGGCGGCCACGTCCAGCTCGGCGTAGGGGTAGGGGCCAAAGGTGGCCCCGAAGAGCTCCATCGACTCGCGGGCCACGTCGAGGGCTTCATCCCACCCAACGTCGCCCTCCTCCAGCCCCCAGTGGACTACACCCACGTCGCCCACCGTGGCCTCGCGGCGGATGTAGGCGGGGCTGGCCACCAAGGTGAGCTCCCGCACCGGGCCGGTGACCACCTCGTAGACGTGGTACCCGTTGACCTGGCGGTCGGCCACGACGGTGCCACCGGTCACCACATGCCAGCCGGCCGGCACCATGATGCGCGCGCGGTAAAGGGCCACCTCGCTCACCACAGCATCCCCCTCGCCGAGCACAGGTGTGGCATACCAGGTGCCATCACGCCACGGTGCCAGCAAGGGATACCAGTTGGCCATCGTCACCACCGAGCGCTCCGAGTCGGCGTTGAAGATGCCGTACACGTCGTCTGAACCGCCGAAATCGACCGGCACCTCGCCACGGAAGCGCAGCATGACCACCACCGGCTCACCTGCCGGCAACGGATCGGCCAGGGGGAGCCGGAGGGCCGTCTGGTCCGACAGGAACAGGGTGGGAGTGACCGCCGTGCCCCCCACCACAGCATCAATCACGCTCAATTGGCCGCCGTAGATGAGGGGGGCATTGGGGTAGAGGCGAAAGACAAGCGTCTCCAAGGATCGTCCCGCACGGTTGACCAGGGTGATCCGAGCTTGGCCGGTGTAGGTCATCTCCTCGGGATTCAAGCTCAGTTCCAGGTCATAACAGGCCCAGAGGGGCAACCGGTTCCACTCTGGCTGCGATGTTGCCCGCAGGGCCGCATTCTGCTGTTCGAGCGGACAGGCCACGAACACAGAATCAGGCGACGCCACCACCGTTGGCGAGGTCACCACCGCCGCGGGCGTCGCCGTGGGCAACTCGGCCACAACTCCTCTGGCAGTGGGCTCCGGCGTCGCCAACGGAGGGTTGCCGGCCGGCCACAGGACACAGCCCACAGCCAGCACGAAGATCGCGATCATCACTATCGCGGCCGCCGGCCTCCCCAATGTGTTGCCCCCGTGTGGCTCCATTGTTCCCCCCTTCCTCAACCCACTCACCTGCCCAGACTAAGCCATCCTCCTCGCCGCGTTCCTATCTGACCGTTGCCACTTTCAGGGTCCAGCGACCCCAGTTGCACGGCCTTGTCCGATGCGTGTTGTGACCCATGAAGACGCCAGCCGCATTATACCACAAACAATTGGGTAGACCGGGGGGCGTCCTCCTCCCCCGCCGTGCGTGCTCCCGGAACCGTTCCTCCTCCGCGCCGAGCTCACCCGGAGCCGACTTTGGCCAAGGGCTTGAACCCCTTGCCCAGGGCCTGGTGGCCGTCCCCAATCACAACGAACGCATCGGGATCCACACGGGCGACGATCTCCTTGAGCTCCTGCACTTGGGGACGGTAGAGGGTGCAGAAGAGCATAGCGTGCGTCTTGCCCGTGTAGCCGCCGGTGACGGGCCAGAAGCTGACGCCCCGGTCGAGCCCCTTCATGAGGGCGGGCACGAGGCGCTCGGGTTGGTCCGAGATGATCAGGGCCACACGGATTGTACTGGGCCCCTCCAACACGAAGTCGGAGGCCAACCCACTCAGGAAGAGGGTGAGAAGAGCGTAGAGGGCCGTCTCCCAGCCGAAAACGAGGCCCGCCGAGAAGATGATCACGGTGTCAGTGTACAGGTAGACCTGGTTGAGAGGTATGCCCGTGCGCCGCTGGACAATGCGGCCGATCACCCCGGTGCCCCCCAGTGTGCCTCCAGCTCGGTAGATGAGACCGCTGGCCATGCCCCCCACAAGCCCGGCGTAAATGGCGCTCAACAGGGGATCACCGGTGATCGGGGAAGGCCCCAGCCAAATGGGCAGGCGAGCGCCGAAGGCGTCCACGCCCAAGGAGAAGACGAGCACAGCCAGGACAGTGAAAACCAGGAAGTGCCAACGCCCCAAGTAGCGGAAGCCCAAGGCCAAGATGGGCACGTTCATCACCATGAAGAGCAGTCCCGGCGGCCAACCGGTGAAGCGGTTGATCACAATGGCTACGCCGCTCAGCCCGCCGGCCGCCAAGTTGTGGGGCACCTGAAAGAGGCTATAGCTCAGAGCGGCCAGAAGCGCGCCCGAGAGCACGAGCACCAGGTGGCGTGCGGGCCGGCGCAAGGCGGCGACACCGCCGGACAGAAGCCGGTGGCGAACGCGGTCGAGCATGATCACTCCCTCCTTTCATGGCCTCGAAACTCATCCAGAGTATGACACCTTTTCCCCTCCTGCCAAGCTCTTCTCGCATTCATCGGCTTCACATCCCCATTTTGGGCTTTACACCCCGATCAGTTTGGGGTATAATGGAACCACCAGCACCATCCATCATAACATCTGATGTCTGACAATATGGCGCGGGCGGGATAAGGCCACCACATGGTGCCGAATTCGCCGCCCGACAAGCCAATGTGGAGGGGAGGCAATGGCCGAGGAGAAACAAGTCGCCACATGGCGGGTGAAAGTAGGGCTGGCCCAGATGTTGAAGGGGGGCGTCATCATGGACGTCACCAGCGCCGAGCAGGCCCGCATTGCCGAGGATGCCGGCGCTTGTGCTGTAATGGCGTTGGAACGCGTGCCCGCCGACATCCGCGCCCAAGGGGGCGTGGCCCGCATGGCCGACCCCGAGAAGATCATCGAGATCATGGAGGCAGTCAGCATTCCCGTGATGGCCAAGTGCCGCATCGGTCACTTCGTAGAAGCCCAGGTGTTGGAGGCCTTGGGCGTGGACTTCATTGACGAGAGCGAGGTGCTCACCCCGGCCGACGAGGAGCACCACATTGACAAGCACCAGTTCAAGGTGCCCTTCGTCTGCGGATGTCGGGACTTGGGGGAAGCCCTGCGCCGCATCGGCGAGGGTGCAGCCATGATTCGCACCAAGGGGGAAGCTGGCACGGGCAACATCGTCGAAGCCGTGCGCCACGCGCGAGCTGTGCTCGGCGAGATCCGGCGCCTTCAATCCATGCGCCCTGAGGAGCTCATGGCCGAGGCCAAGAAGATCGGAGCGCCCTACGAGCTGGTGAAAGAAGTGGCCGAGACAGGTCGACTGCCGGTCGTCAACTTCGCGGCCGGAGGCGTGGCCACGCCAGCCGATGCCGCCTTGATGATGCAACTCGGCGTCGACGGCATCTTCGTGGGCAGTGGCATCTTCAAGTCGAGCAATCCCTACGAGCGGGCCAAGGCCATTGTGGAGGCCACGACCCACTACAACGACCCCGATGTCATCGCGCGCGTCTCGCGCGGCCTAGGCGACGCCATGGCCGGGCTCGACGTGCGTCAACTGGCCGAGGCCGAGCGGCTGGCCACGCGGGGATGGTAGCCGTGACGACTGTTGGCGTGTTGGCCCTTCAGGGGGACTTTCGGGAACACGTCGAGGTGCTCGGCCGGCTGGGCGTTGAGGCACGCGAGGTGCGCCAGTCTGGCGACGTGGAGGGACTCGACGGCCTCATCATCCCGGGCGGTGAGAGCACCACCATCGGCCGGCTGGCCGTCACCTACGGCTTGGTAGCGCCCATTCGCCGCCTGATCGCGGCCGGCCATCCCGTGTGGGGCACCTGTGCCGGGCTGATCTTCCTCGCACGCGACATCGGTGGATACGACCAGCCACTGTTGGGCGCGCTCAACGTGGTCGTCGAGCGCAACGCCTTCGGCCGCCAGGTGGACAGCTTTGAAATCGATCTGCCCGTGCCCGCCTTGGCCGACGTGTCCCCGCCCGATGAGGCCCAACGCCCATTCCGGGCGGTCTTCATCCGCGCACCCGTAGTGAAGGCCGTGGGGCCAGGGGTGGACGTTTTGGCCCGGCTCCCCGATGGCACCGTGGTGGCGGTCCGCCAAGACCACATCTTGGGCACAGCCTTCCACCCGGAGCTCACCGACGACACGCGCTTCCACCGCTATTTCCTGCGAATGGTGCAAGCTCGTAAAGGAGAACGCCGGGCCCACGGCGGCCCGTGAGCGCTCCTACCAGGGAGAGACGAGCGGAGGAGGACCTTTCTGGCCTGAAAGCGAGACCTGAACCCAGGAACAGAGGCTGACAACCACATACCGGTGTTGTGATGCTCAACGGCGCCACAGCACCGTTCACCTTCGGGGCAGGGTGAGCCGTGGTACCAACATCGTCGCCCACAACAGCGCTCGCGGCAATTCCCGACCGGCGGTATGTCCGGCAGGCGAAGGCACCTGACCGGGCGAGCCCGCGACCCGCGCAAGCGGTGGATCCGGTGAGAGGCCGGAGCCGACGGTATAGTCCGGATGGGAGAAGGTGACGGGACGGGCGAGCCCCTTCGAGCAAGAGGAGGGGCCGCCTGAAAGGCGCTTGGCCCGCCTGTGGCGGGCACGCCGCTGCCGACCGCGTGCTTTCCCGGCCCCGGTGCCATCCGTTGGCCCGGGGTTTTGTGTTGTTTTCCACAGATGCGGTCGCCGATGTCCATCCTTTGCCCCCACACACCCGCCCGAAGGGATATCTCTCCGGGCGGGTTTTTTTATGATGGTGGAGACATGATGAACCACAAGCTCAACACTCCACATGAGGCTTTCATGAAACGAGCCCTAGAGTTGGCCGCCAGGGCCAAGGGGCGCACCAGCCCTAACCCGATGGTGGGGGGCTGTCCTGGTGAAAGGTGGTCACGTGATGGGCGAGGGATATCACCCAAAGGCCGGCGCCCCCCACGCGGAGATCTACGCCCTCCGCCAGGCCGGCGACGCCGCCCGGGGCGCCACCCTCTACGTCACGCTGGAACCTTGCTGCCATCACGGCCGCACGCCGCCCTGCACGCAAGCCCTCATCGAAGCGGGAGTGGCGGAAGTCCACATGGCCATGCTGGACCCCAACCCCCTCGTGGCCGGCAAGGGCCGTGCCGAACTGGAGGCCGCCGGCATCCGCACCTCAGTGGGCACGTGCGAGGCAGAGGCTCGTGCCCTCAACGAGGCATTTCTCCACTGGATTACCACAGGTCGGCCCTTTGTGGTGGCCAAGTTCGCCATGAGCTTGGACGGCAAAATTGCCACCCGCTCAGGCGACGCTCGCTGGATCTCCAGCCCCTCCTCCCGACGCCACGTCCACGAACTGCGGGACCAAGTGGACGCCATCTTAGTAGGCGCCGGCACCGTGCTCGCGGACAACCCTCGGCTCACCACACGCCTCGACCGGGAGGACGTGCGTCACCCCCTGCGAGTTATCCTCGACAGCCGGGGCCGCGTGCCCCTCTCGGCCCGCGTCTTCGACCCCGCCCTTCCCGGGCGCACTCTGGTGGCCACCACCACTTCGGCGCCAGAAGACCACGTGCGCGCCCTGCGCGAGCGAGCAGTGGAGGTGCTCGTGCTGCCGCCCGACCCCCGAGGCCGCGTGGACGTGGGGGCCCTGCTCAAGGCATTAGGAGAGCGAGAGATCACCTTGCTCCTCGTCGAGGGGGGGCGGCGAGGTGTTGGGTACTTTTGTGGACTTGCGGCTCGTGGACAAGGTTGTGGTCTTCATAGCCCCCTTGATTATCGGCGGCGCCTCGGCCCCTCAGCCCGTGGGAGGGCACGGCGCCGAACGCCTGGCCCACGCCCTGCGCTTAGAGCAGTTGAAGTACCGGCACATGGGGCCCGATCTCATGGTTATCGGGTATCCTGTCAGGGACGACGAAAATATCACCCCCGAACACCCTTGAGGAGGCACGTTCCCATGTTCAGCGGCATTGTTGAGGAAGTCGGCCACATCACCCGCGTGGAGTCGCGCGACGGGCTCACCGTGCTCACGGTCGGCGCCCAACAGGTTTTGGAGGGCACCCGTGTAGGCGACAGCTTGGCCGTCAACGGTGTGTGCTTGACCGTTACTCACCTGACAGCGTCGGAATTCACCGTGGACGTGATGCCGGAGACGCTCCGGCGCACAAACTTAGGAGGGCTCACGGTTGGTCAGGAGGTGAACTTGGAACGCAGCCTGGCTTTGGGGGACCGCATCGGCGGTCACTTTGTCCAAGGCCACGTGGACGGTGTGGGCACAGTTCGCGCACGTCGCCCTGATGGGGAAGCGGCCATCGTCGAGTTCACCGCCCCCGAGGGGATCATGAAGTACGTGGTGCCCAAAGGCTTTATCGCCGTGGACGGCGTGAGCCTCACCGTGGTGGAACGCTGGGGAGATGGGTTCAGCGTGGCCTTCATTCCCCACACCTTAGCCCACACTATCGCCGGGGCCTACCAGGTGGGCACAGTTGTCAACTTGGAGGCGGATATCCTGGGCAAGTACGTGGAGCAACTGCTCGCCGCACAGGTGCGCGCCGAGCAGCAGGAGCAGATGTGAAAGGAGGATCCCATGCCATTTGTCACCGTGGACGAGGCCCTCAACGAACTGCGCGCTGGTCACATGGTCATCGTAGTGGACGATGAGGACCGGGAGAACGAGGGCGACCTGGTCATGGCGGCCGAGAAGGTCACCCCCCAGGCCATCAACTTCATGACCAAATATGGCCGCGGGCTCATCTGCGTGGCCCTCCCCCCGGAGCGGGTGGAGGCGCTTGGCCTGCCCATGATGGTGCCTGAGCAAGCCACGACTGCTCCCTTGGGCACCGCTTTCACCATCTCCGTGGACGCCAAGCAGGGCACAACAACGGGCATCTCGGCCCACGACCGGGCCACCACTATCCGGGCCTTAGTGGACCCGATGACCACCCTGGATGACTTCGTGATGCCAGGCCACATCTTCCCCCTGCGTGCCCGTCCCGGGGGCGTGCTGGAGCGCCCCGGCCACACCGAGGCAGCAGTGGACCTCACCAGGTTGGCCGGCCTGCGCCCTGGTGGCGTCATCTGCGAGATCTTGGACGATGACGGCTCCATGGCCCGCCGCCCTCAACTTGAAGCCTTCGCACGCCGACATGGTCTCAGGATCGTCACCATTGCCGACCTGATTGCCTACCACAGGCGACAGGAGCGCGCTCACGTTCGCCGGGTCGCGGAGACCCGCTTGCCCACCCGCCACGGGGAGTTCATCGTGTACGCCTACGAGGACGAGCGCACCGCCCCACAGACACCCCACCTGGCACTGGTGTGCGGCCACGTGCGGGGAGACGAGCCAGTACTGGTGCGCATTCACTCCGAGTGCCTGACCGGAGATGTCTTCAGCTCCCTGCGCTGCGATTGTGGCAGTCAGCTCGACATGGCCCTGCACCACATCGCCGGCTCCGGGCGGGGTGTGTTGCTCTACATGCGCCAAGAGGGGCGGGGTATTGGGCTGCTCCACAAGCTTCAAGCCTACGCCCTCCAGGACCGGGGGTTGGACACGGTAGAAGCCAACACCTGCTTGGGCTTCCCGGCCGACATGCGCGACTACGCCGTCTGTGCCCGCATTCTGGCGGACTTGGGCATTTCCCGCGTGCGCCTCCTGACCAACAACCCACAGAAGATCGCCTCCCTCCAGGAATACGGCATCGAGGTGGTCGAGCGTATTCCCCTGGTGGTGACGCCAGACGAGGAAAATCACTTCTACTTGGCCACGAAGCAGCGCAAGTTGGGTCACCTCATGGGCTTGGAGACGTAGACGACATACAACATAGCAGCGGAGGCACAAGATGGGCACAACGTTCGAGGGCACATTGGTCGGGTTGGGCTTGCGCGTGGCCATTGTCATCTCGCGCTTCAACGAGTTCATCACCAAGCAACTGCTGGAAGGCGCCTTGGACGGGCTGAGACGCCACGGCGTTGAGAGGAGCACGTGGACGTGGCGTGGGTGCCCGGGGCATTTGAAATTCCCTTAGTGGCCCACCGGCTGGCCCGAAGCGGCCAGTACGATGTGGTCATCTGTTTGGGCGCCGTTATCCGTGGCGCCACGGCCCACTTCGACTATGTGGCCGGCCAGGCGGCCAGTGGCGTGGCCAGTGCAGCCTTGCAGGTCGATCTTCCCCTGATCTTCGGCATCATCACCACGGACACAATTGAGCAGGCCATTGAACGGGCAGGTACCAAGGCCGGCAACAAGGGCTACGAGGCTGCACTTGCCGCCATTGAAATGGCCACCCTGTGGCGCCAACTCCCCTGAGAACAGGTGAGTGAAACGCCACCAGGGGAGACACAGGGGGCCGGCAGAGCTCGTTCCTATCCTCCGAATGGGGAAACGGAGTTGCCGTTGTCCGGCTCAAGCTGATGGAGTGTATGCATGAAGCGGCGGGTGCGCGTCTCACATCGCACCAGGAGAGAGTGGGTCTCGGCCCATCCGCCCCGGTAGACGACGCCGTCCAACAGAGGGCCGTCGGTAATGCCCGTAGCAGCGAAGAAGAGATCGCACCCCTTGACCATGTCCTCACACCGCATGATGCGCTTCATGTCGAGCCCGGCGGCCTCGACAGCATGCCATTCAGCCTCACTTTGGGGCGCCAGGCGCCCCAACATGCCGCCTCCCAAGGCCTTCACCGCACAGGCGGCGATGAGCCCTTCGGCCACGCCGCCGATGCCCATGAGTGCGTCCACTTTGCCGTCGCCGAGGGCGGCCATGACGGCGCCGGCAACGTCCCCGTCGATGCGCAGCATCACCCGTGCGCCGGTGGCGCGGATCTCCCGAATGAGACTGCGGTGACGCCGGCGGTCCAACACGAAAATCACCAAATCGCGTACGGCCTTCTGGGTGACGCGGGCAATGAGGGCCAGCGTCCAAGCCACGGGCGCGTCTAGGCACTCGGGCACGAGGGCTTGGGCCACCTGCGGCCCGACCACCAGCTTTTCCATGTAGACGGCCGGGCGCGGTGTCCACATGTTCCCCTTGGGGGCCACGGCCACCACCGAAATGGCGCCCGGTCGGCCTTGGGCCACTAGGCGCCGGCCGTCGATCGGATCGACAACCACGTCCACAGCGGGGCTCTCTCCCCTGCCGACGGTGCTGCCGGTGCTCAACATCGATGGAGCGCCCAGCTTCTGTTCCTCCCCGACCACCACCCTACCTCGGACTTCAAGGGCGTTCAGCACCTGGTACATGGCCTCCGTGGCGGCGCGGTCCGCCTCTTCGGGCCGCCCCATGCCCATGAGCCGTCCGGCAGCCAATGCCGCCGCCTCGGTGGCCCGTACGAAGTCGAGGCCCAAGTTCCGCTCTGTCATGATCTGGTGGCCCATCTTCCCTTCTTGTCGGCTGTTACACGGGCTCCACCCACAGGGTGGCGGCCAACTCACGCCCCAGCACCACTTCCCGCCGCCCTCTGCACAAGCGGAGAGGGCCGTTGAAAGGGGCAGCGGCCACAAAGTCCAACTCCGTCCCTGGCCTCAGTCCTAGCTCCCCCAAGTAGCGAAGCTTCTCCACATCGTGGGTGCGCACCCGGCTGATACGTACCGTGCAGCCGGGTTCCAATTCCACCAAACACACGTCGTTCAGCACGGGCATCGTCCCGTCCGGGGTCGGGATGGGCTCCCCGTGAGGACAACGATCGGGATGGCCTGTGAGCTCGTCAATGCGTTCCTCCAGGTAGGCGTTGAGGCCGTTCACGAAGACATCGGCCAAGTCGTGGGTTTCTTCCCACCCAAAGCGCATCACTTCCACCAGGAAGACTTCCGCCAACCGGTGGCGGCGAATGATCGGCAGGGCAACCTGTTCACCAGCCTGCGTCAGCCGAACGCCTCGGTAGGGTTCGTGCTCCACCAGGCCCGCGTCCCTCATGCGACGCAACATGCGGGAGACGGCCTGCGGGGAAATCTCCAGGTGGAGCTCCAACAGAGAGGGGGACACGAACTCGCAATCCTGCTGGAGCCGGAAAATCTCAGCAGCGTATCGCTGCATGGCTTCGGTGATCTCTCGGTCCGGGGCGGTCATTCCTCAACCTTGTTCAATTTTTCACATAACCCTGGTTGATACCGGGGTCTCAACGCGGGTGCTTGATCGTCGTGTGCTTTCACTGTATACTCGTTCGCGAAAGTTGACAAATTCAGTCAACAATAGGTGCCTGCCCAGCAGAAGGAAGCGGGGACAGCGTGGAGGGCCAGTAGTATGACTTTACCCAAACACCTTATATTGTCAAGTACATCCCGTGGTTGCATGCACACTGCACGTCACGTTCTCCTCTCCTTCATCGGAGGCATAGGAATGGTACTCTTGGCCGCCTGCGGCGGGGATACGGTCTCTCTCGTGTCCACACCGACTGCTGCCGACAGTCCCTTCCCGGCTGAGGGCATCTCCACGACTTTCAGCCCCCAACTCGTTGAGACGGTCGTCCACCTCTACGAAATGGAAGGGCACCTGATTACCAGCCGCGAGCTATGGGGCCGACAACACCTCCAAGAGGCGGCTGCCCACGCCGCCCATCCCCACGCGGAGCTCTTCTTCTTGGTGCAAGGCCCGCTGGCCGAGAAGAAGGCAGGCAGCGACCAGCACTTGCTCGACGCCCTCCAACGCCTGGTGTACCTCGTAGCCAACGGCGCCGACGATGATGAGGTCCAGGCAGCATACGAGGCCGCTTTTGCGGCCATAGAGGAGGCAGCGACTGTGTTGGCCGGGGAAACACTCCAGG
This sequence comes from Ardenticatenia bacterium, assembly GCA_030949995.1. GTDB lineage: Bacteria > Chloroflexota > Anaerolineae > Ardenticatenales > Ardenticatenaceae > WFWG01. The sequence goes on along the minus strand of JAUZRY010000019.1, from coordinate 8,156 downwards.
ATCCCACGTTTGTTACGCTGGTGATTATTTCCCTGCTGGAGCGTGCCAACCAGGAGTACACGGAAGCCATCGAAAGCACCACCGTCGTGAACCTGGAAGAGTATCAGGACGCCTACGGATATCTCATATCCGCCCGCCAGCTCTTCCAGCGTGTGGCTGACGAAGCCCGCGCGCGGGACATCGAGGAGTATTTCAAAGTCGCCGACACATTCGAGCAGCTCGGCTCCCTGCTGCCGGCCACTGCCTCGCCGCCCACGCCGCCGGCCGATCCGGCCCTCGTCTCCGCCGACATCAAGACCATTCAGGTCGAGCTGGCCGAGATCTTCGGCGTTGGCCGCAATGAGATGACTGTGGAGGAGACGTTGGCCTTCATCTCGAGGACCCTCGAGCAGGCCATCGTCACATACGAAGCCGGCAACGTCGAGGAGGCCTACGAGCTGGCTGCCTCCGCCTACTTGGACGGCTTCGAGCCCCTGGAGAGACAACTGTCTGCCCAAGATTACACCAGTCTTGTGGAAACCCTCGAAGTCCAGTTCAAGCAGTTTCGGACCAGGATTCGTGCCGGCGTTCCCGTTGAGGAGCTCCGAGCGCTTCAACAGAAGATCGAGGCGAACTTAGAACAGGTGGCCACCGCCCTGAAGAACTCCCATATACCCTCGAAGACCACAACTTCCAATTTTAAGGAGGAACACACATGAGTCACCACACCGTGAAGCTCGTGTTCGCCGTTCTCGGTCTGTTGCTGGTCGCCTGCGCGCAGGCCGCTCAACCCACCCCACAAGTCATCCGTGAGACTGTACCCGTCGAGGTCACCCGGGTTGTTGAAGTTGTGCGCCAGTCCGACGGGGCAACGCCCCAGAAGCTCATCATCTACTCGGGCCGCAGCGAGAGCTTGGTGGGGCCCATTATCGAGCAGTTTCGGGAGGCTACCGGCGTCGACGTGCAGGTGCGTTGGGGCAAGACGGCGGAGCTGGCCGCTACCCTGCTGGAGGAAGGGGCCAACAGCCCGGCCGACATCTTCTTCGCCCAAGACCCCGGCGGCCTGGGCGCTGTGGCCGGCATGCTGGCCCCGTTGCCACAGGAAATCCTGGACCGGGTAGACCCTCGCTTCCGGGATCCTGAGGGGCGTTGGGTGGGCATTTCCGGCCGGGCACGGGTGATCGTCTACAACACCGAACGGGTGCGCCCTGAAGAGTTGCCCGACGACCTGTGGGGCTTCACTGAGCCCCGGTGGAAGGGACGTATTGGGTGGGCTCCCACGAACGCCTCCTTCCAGACCATGGTGACGGCCATGCGGGTGGCCTGGGGTGAGGAGAAAACCCGCCAGTGGCTCGAGGGCATCTTGGCCAACGAGCCCAAGGTGTACGAGAAGAACACCCCCATCATGGCCGCTGCCAGCGCGGGGGAAATTGATGTGGGCTTCGTGAACCACTACTACTTGTACCGGTTCCTCCAGGAAGAGGGGGAGAGCTTCCCCGCCAGAAACTACTTCCTCCCCGGAGGCGGGCCGGGTTCATTGGTGATGGTCGCCGGAGCCGGGGTGCTGGACTCATCGGCAAACAAAGAGGCAGCGTACAAGTTCCTGCGTTTTATGCTCTCGCCGGTGGCCCAGCAATACTTCGCCACCCAAACTTTCGAGTATCCTCTGGTCGAGGGAGTGCGTACCCACCGGGAGTTGCCTCCCCTGAGCGAGCTAAACGTCATTCAGATCGACTTGGCGGACCTAGCCGACCTCCAAGGAACTGTCCGCCTGCTCAGCAACGTAGGAGCGTTGCCGTAGTATGGCCGAAATAACATTGATCCGCCGCCATCGAGCACGTGCGCTCTTCCGGGGAACCCGACTTCGTCGGGTTCCCCGTCCCACGACGTGGTTGAGCCTGATCCTCTGGGGTATGGCCGCCGTGGTGGCCGGAGCGGTGCTGCTGCCCACAACCTACCTGCTCATCCGTACGCTGGACGCCGGCACAGCCGCTTGGGCGCCGGTGTTCCAAGCGCGCACGCTGCGCATTCTGGGTCGCACCATCTGGCTGGCGATGACGGTCACGGCGACCTCCGCGGCCATTGCCGTGCCCCTGGCGTGGCTCACAGTTCGCACAGATTTGCCCCTGCGCCGGATGTGGGCGGTGCTCACTGCCCTGCCGCTGGTCATTCCCAGCTACGTGGGGGCCTACCTCGTGGTGGCCGCCTTGGGGCCGCGGGGCATGGTGCAACAGTGGCTGGAGGGCCTCTTCGGCATCTCGCGCCTGCCCGACATCTACGGCTTTCCGGGCGCACTGCTGGTACTCACCTTGTTGAGCTACCCGTACACCCTGCTCATCGTGCGGGCCGCCCTGCTGCGCATGGACCCCGCACTGGAAGAAGCGTCGCGCAGCCTGGGGTACGGCCCGTGGGTCACCTTCTGGCGGGTGACACTGCCCCAATTGCGCCCAGCTCTGGCAGCGGGCAGCCTGCTCGTGGCCCTTTACACCTTGCGCGATTTCGGGGCCGTCTCCATTATGCGGTACAACACCTTCACCCGCGTCATCTACATCCAATACCAGTCGTCCTTCGATCGGGCTGCTGCCGCGGCCCTCGCCCTCGTACTGGTCGCCATGACCTTGGGCGTGCTGGCGTTGGAAGTACACACACAGCAACGGGCACGCTATGCGCGGAGCACGGGACGAACCGCGCGCGCCCAACCGGTCATCCGACTGGGTCGCTGGCGTTGGCCGGCACTCCTGTTCTGTGCGACCGTGGTTGGCGTAGCCCTGGTCGTGCCAGCAGGTGTTCTCCTCTACTGGCTCGTGCGAGGAGTGCGAACCGGCCAGCAATTCGTCCCCTTGTGGGTCGCCACGCGGAACTCCATTCTGGCGTCGGGCTTGGCCGCCGTGGCCACCTTGATGGCTGCCCTGCCGGTCGCCATTCTGAACGTGCGCCGGCCGGGTCGGCTGAGCCATGTGTTGGAACGAATAACGTATACGGGCTTTGCGCTGCCTGGGGTCGTGATCGCCCTGGCGTTGGTCTTCTTCGGCGCCCACTATGCCCGTCCTCTCTACCAGACACTTCCCATGTTGATTCTGGCATATGTGCTGCTCTTTCTCCCCCAGGCAGTGGGGGCTGTGCGGGCTTCGCTGTTACAAGTCCACCCGAGTTTAGAGGAGACCGCCCGCAGCTTGGGCCGCCGGCCGTGGCAGGTGTTCACCACCATCACGGTGCCCCTCGTATGGCCGGGAATTGCCGCGGGCGCGGGATTGGTCTTCCTGACCACTATGAAAGAGTTGCCTGCCACCCTGATCCTGGGGCCTCTCGGATTTAAGACCCTGGCCACCACAGTCTGGTCAGCGGTCTCGGAAGCGTTCTTCGCACAGGCCGCCGCGCCGGCCCTGTTGCTTATTCTAGTCTCGTCATTGCCCATTGCACTCTTCATCCTGAAGGAGCACAGGGAAGGAATATGAACCACACTCCTGCTGTCCACTGTGCAGGTTTGACGAAATTCTTCGCCGACGTTTGCGCCGTGGAGAACTTGGAGCTCACAGTCCACCAGGGCGAGATTCTGGCCCTGCTGGGCCCCAGCGGCTGTGGCAAGACCACCATCCTGAGGCTCATCGCCGGGTTCGAGGTGCCCGACGCAGGCCGGGTGGAAATTGGGGGCAAGCTGGTGAGCGGGCCAGGCGCTTTTGTGCCACCTGAACGGCGCCGGGTGGGCATGGTCTTTCAGGATTATGCCCTCTTCCCGCACCTCACCGTGGCCCAGAATGTCGCCTACGGGCTCCGGCGGAAGGCGGAACGGGCAACGCGGGTACAGGAGGTGCTTGCCCTGGTGGACTTGGAGGAGGTGCAGGATCGACTTCCCCATGAGCTCTCGGGGGGCCAGCAGCAGCGGGTGGCGCTGGCGCGGGCGTTGGCCCCGCAGCCCGATGTACTCCTATTGGACGAGCCCTTCTCCAACTTGGACGCCGGGCTGCGAAAACAGGTGCGGGAGGAAGTACGGGACATCCTGAAGGCCACGGCCACCACGGCCATCCTGGTCACCCACGACCAGGAAGAAGCGCTCTTCATGGGCGACCGGGTGGCGATCCTCAACGCCGGGCGACTGGAGCAGGTGGGCACGCCGGAGGAGATCTTCCACCACCCGGAGACGAGGTTCGTGGCCGAGTTCATGGGGCACACCGGCTTTCTGCCTGCCTGGGTGACTACAGAGGGCCTGGAAACGGAGCTGGGTTTCCTCCCCCAGCGCCTTGCCCTGCCGCCCGGGACTCAGGTGGACATGTTGGTTCGGCCCGACGATCTCGTCCTGTGCCCGGACCCTCAAGGCGCCGCCCGCGTGGAGCGCCGTTTCTTTCAGGGCATGCACCACTTGCACCGGGTGGTGCTCCCTTCGGGGAGAATCGTCCACTGTTTGACGCTCCACACGGAGTATTATGCCCCTGGCACCCGGGTGCGGGTCGAACTCACCCCCGGGCACCCGCTGACGTGCTTCAAGAACGGGCGGGCTGTCACGTGATCCTCATCACCTCAGCAACCGTGGGGTGATGAGGAGATCCGGGGCTTCTGCTCTGCTCCCCGTGACGTGGAGCCCTCATGGGGTTGTCCCACTGGTCCCCTTGCGATGTCCCCTTGCTGTTCCGCGCCCACCGGGGGCATTGTCCCCCCGTCCGCAGAGGGGCCCTATTGGCTCCCACAGCACACGCTGTGGTCCGCTCCTCTCATGTTGTCAACTGAGCGTGGCCGACACATGGGCGTCGGGGACGTACACGGTGATGAGTTCGTCGGGTGTGTCCACGAGGATGAGGTTTTCGCCGTCCACGCCATCAACTTCAACTCCCGGGAAGACCAACGTGTTCCGGAGCCGGCTGTGACGCACCATGGTCCCATGGCCCACGGTGACGTGGATGCCGATGGAGCTCTCCTCCACTCGAGCATTAGGGGCCACCCAGGAGAGGACGATGGGGTTGTAGCCCAGAACGGCCTGCTCCAAGGGATGTTCCGCATTGGTCCAGTGGGTCAAGAGATATCGGTTCACGTCGAGGAGGTCGGCTGGGCGATTGATGTTACACCGCCACCCCGGCGCAGGTACCGCAAAGATGGGGAAAGCGCGGCGGCGCAATTCGTCCACGAGGTCGGTCAGGTTGTCCGCCTCGGCCATCTCAACGGCCACGCGGAAGACGTGTGGGGGCAGGACATAGGCGCCCGAAATGGCCAAGTCAGGCTCTGGGACGAGGGCGTCCGAGGCATCCACCAAGAAGGTGGCCACTTCTGGGGCGGCCAGTTGCACGAAGTGACGCAGCGGGAAGCTGAAGTAGTTGTCCCCGTGCAGAACCAGCGTGGACCCACAGACCCACTCGCTCGCGCTGGCCAACGCGCCAAGGAGGGTGTAAGGCGGCTTCTGGAAGATGGACGTGATGTGAAGGTCGGGTGGGGCATGTGCCTGAATGTGGTCGAGCACTTGGTCGGCCCCGTGGTGCACAACGATGCCCACGTCGCGAATGCCGGTCTTGCGAACTTGGGCGAAGAGATAGTCGATGACCCGGCCTCCTGGCAAGTAGAGGAGCGGTTTGGGGTACACATCAGTCAGCGGGCGGAGGCGGGTTCCTTGTCCACCGGCCAAGATCAGCACTTGCAATGGTCGCTCCTTGAGATCATCTTTGATGCTATGTGGTTGTTGAGAAAGAGTTCCGCCGTACTCACGGCCACTGGGGAACGGCCACACTGCTGGCACGCGGTGAGCACCCCGTGCGGAACGCCCAAAAAGAGATGCCGGGGGAAGGTTCCCCCGGCAGAAGTATAGACCAGGTGCTGTGGATGGGCAAACCGCTCCCCCATGCGGGGGCGACGATTGTGCGTTACGCTCCTGCAACGGCCGGTTCAGTTTCCTCAGAGGCCACACGGCGGAAGACGAACTCGTCGGCGTTGGGGTCGTAGTCCACCTCCACAGTGTCCCCTTCGCGCACCCGGCCCTCCAGAATGGCCTGGGCCAGTTTGTCCTGCACGCGCCGCTGGATGACGCGCCGCAGCGGTCGGGCACCGTAGACGGGGTCGAAGCCCTCGGAAGCGAGGCGCTCCTTGGCCCGCTCGGTGAGGCGGAGTCGAATGCGCCGCTCGGCCAAGAGTCGGCCCAGCCGGCGCATCTGGATGTCCACGATCTGCACCAGGTGCTCCTTGGTCAGCGGCCGGAAGATGACCACCTCGTCCACGCGGTTGAGGAACTCCGGCCGGAAGTGTTGGCGCAACACCTCCCAGACGGCCTCGCGCATACGCTCCTCGTCGTTGACCAGCTCTTGGATGTAGTGGCTGCCCAAGTTGGAAGTCATGATGATAATGGTGTTCTTGAAGTCCACGGTGCGGCCGTGGCCGTCGGTGAGCCGGCCGTCGTCGAGCACCTGGAGCAGCACGTTGAAGACCTCCGGATGGGCCTTTTCGATTTCATCGAAGAGGATCACGCTGTACGGGCGCCGACGCACGGCCTCGGTGAGCTGTCCACCCTCCTCGTAGCCCACGTAGCCCGGCGGGGCGCCGATCAGGCGGGCGACCGTGTGCCGCTCCTGGTACTCGCTCATGTCAATGCGGACCATGGCGTCCTCGTCGTCGAAGAGCACCTCGGCCAGCGCACGGGCCAGCTCCGTCTTGCCCACGCCGGTGGGCCCCAGGAAGAGGAACGAGCCAATGGGACGGTTGGGGTCTGAGAGCCCGGCCCTGGCAGCGGCGGACGGCGTTGGCCACCGCCTGCACCGCCTCTTCCTGGCCCACCACGCGCTCGTGGAGCCGCTCCTCCAGGTGCAGCAGTTTCTCCACCTCGCCCTCGAGCAGCTTGGACACGGGGATGCCGGTCCACTTGGAGACGACCTCGGCGATCTCCTCAGCGGTCACCTCGTCGCGCAGCAGGGCGCCTTCCTGTTGGAGCTCGGCCAACTGCTGTTCCTTGTCGGCCAGGCGCTGTTCCAGCTCGGGGATCCGGCCGTAGCTGGAGCGCCGGCCGCCCGCTTCAGGTCGGCGCGGCCGGCGTCGTCCAGTTCCATGGCGGGCCTGGTTTCCAGCTCTTCCTGTTGATGCGCTGGATGCCCTCGATCGCGGCCTGCTCGGCCTTCCAGATCTCCGCCGGCTCAGGAGCATTCCTGCTCGCGCAGCCCGGCCAGTTCCTTCTCCAGCTTCCGTAAGCGCTCCTTGGACGCCGGGTCCCGCTCCTGTTTGAGGGCCTCGCGTTCAATTTCGAGCTGCATCACCCGCCGGTCCAGCTCGTCCAGCTCGGCCGGCTTGCTGGTGATCTCCATCTTAAGGCGGCTGGCCGCCTCGTCGAGGAGGTCGATGGCCTTGTCGGGCAGGTAGCGGTCGCTGATGTAGCGGTGCGACAGAGCGTGGCCGCGGCGATGACGGCCGGGTCGGTGATTCGCACCCCGTGGTGGGCTTCGTAGCGCTCCTTCAGGCCACGCAGAATGGAGATGGTATCTTCCACCGAGGGCTCGCCCACGCACACCGGCTGGAAACGGCGCTCGAGGGCGGCGTCCTTCTCGATGTACTGGCGGTACTCGTCCAGAGTGGTGGCACCGATGACGCGCAGCTCCCCGCGGGCGAGCATGGGCTTGAGCATGTTGGCCGCGTCCACAGCTCCTTGCGCCGCACCAGCTCCTACTACGGTGTGAAGCTCATCGATGAAGAGGACAATCTCCCCCTGCGAGTCCTCCACTTCCTTGAGTACCGCCTTGAGGCGCTCCTCGAACTCGCCGCGGTATTTGGCCCCTGCGAGGAGCGCGCCGATGTCGAGCTGGACGATGCGCTTGTTGCGCAGGGATTCGGGCACATCGCCGCGCACGATGCGCTGGGCCAAGCCTTCGACGATGGCCGTCTTGCCCACGCCGGGCTCGCCGATCAGCACCGGGTTGTTCTTGGTGCGCCGGCTCAAGATCTGGATGACCCGGCGGATTTCCTCGTCACGGCCGATCACCGGGTCGAGTTTGCCCTGGCGGGCCAGCTCGGTCAGGTCACGGCCATATTGTTCGAGCGCCTCGTAGGTGGCCTCTGGCGTCTGGCTGGTGATCCGTTGAGAGCCCCGAATGTGGTGGAGCGCGGCCATAACGGCGTTCTCGTCCACGCCGTGTTGCCGCAGGAGGCGGTCGGTGGCACCACCAGCCGCGCGGATCAGCCCGATGAAGAGGTGCTCGGTGCTCAAGTAGTCATCGCGG
>JAUZRY010000018.1 GCA_030949995.1 Ardenticatenia bacterium | reverse complement strand
GGTGACACCCCGACGCCCACACTCACAGCCACTACCACCGCCACTCCTTCTGCGACGGCCACCGTGACCCCTTCAGCGTATCCGCCTCCGATGACGCCCGCAACCACGCCCTCCTCCACCCCTGGGCCGACAACGGCTTTCATCTATTTGCCCATGATTGTGCACAAGAGCACGGTTGCTTCCCCGACACACCCGAACACACCTGCACCCACAATGACATCTACGCCCACGCCAACACTCGTGCCCACCTCGACGCCCACGAGCACGCCCACGCCGCCCCCTTCGGCGAGCACAACGCCCACGGCGACACCGCCCAGTGTGCCGGCATGTCTTGATGTGCCCGTCAACGGCAACATGGAATCGGATGACGGATGGCTGCTCTCCGGGGCGAAGTACGTGAGCCGTTCCTTCTCCGGTGCCCGCAGCCTGTTTGTGGGCCTCGAAAGTGGCCGACAGCCCGGCGGAACGGTCTGGACATCGGCCCGCCAGCAAGTGACACCTGCCTGCCGATCGCCCCGTCACCCTCTCCCTCTGGTATCTGGCCGAGGCTGACGCGAGCCCGGGCAATGACGGCCAGTACATCGCCGTGCTCAGCGCCGACGGCTCCGTGGCCAAAGTGCTCCTCTCAACCTTGGAGAGCCGTGCGGAGTGGCGTCTTTTCCAGGCTGATCTCTCCCCGTTTGCTGGCCAAACCATTTACCTCTACGTGGGCGTGAAGAACGACGGCCGGGGAGGTGCCACACGCATGTTGGTGGACAACGTGATCCTCTGTAGTCGGTAATTCCTGATCACAGTGAACTGGGTGAAAAAACAGCGGTCCTGTGGAGCACGATCTTCTTCCTCACACAATGAGCCTTCCGTTTGGCGGAGCAGGATGCCTGCCGGGCTTCTTCAGAGCACTTGCCAAGGTGGAAGAAAGAACGGAGAATACCCAATTAATCATCTCATCGTCATCAGCACATCGCTTCCCGAGGCACCTTGGGCAACAGGAGAGGAGGTCCAACGATGGGCAACGCTTTCGAGCGCCGCATTGCCGCCGGCGCGTGCTGACGAACCAAGCCGTACCTCAGTGCTGCCGGGGCGACCAGCCAAGAGTGGTGAACGTCTTCAGCGGGACGCTGGAAGAGGCGGATGTGGCCATTGTGGAAGGCTATGTGGCCGGCGTGGGCCGGGGATACGAGGGGCGTGTCGACATGGACGTGAGTGGTTGTGTGCTCTGTCCAGGGCTGATCGACGCCCACATGCACGTGGAGAGCACACAGGTGACGGTCCCCGAGTTTGCCCGCGCTGTGGTCCCCAGGGGCACGACGGCCGCCGTTCTCGACCCCCACGAGATCGCCAACGTCCACGGCCTGGAGGGCATCCGCTACATCCTGCGCAGCCGTGCGGATGTGCCCATGAGTATCTTCGTCATGGCCTCCTCGTGTGTGCCGGCGACTCACATGGAAACGGCCGGCGCTGAACTGCGCGCCGAGGACTTAGCCCCCCTCTTCGATGAGCCGGGCGTGCTTGGGCTGGCCGAGATGATGAACTTTCCCGGCGTGATCGCCCGTGATCCCCTCGTCATGGCCAAGCTGGCCGTGAGCCACGGTCGAGGCGTGCCCGTGGACGGCCACTGCCCTGGCCTGGCGGGCAAGGCCCTCAATGCCTATGTCGCCGCCGGCATCGGCTCTGACCACGAGAGCACCCGTCCCGAAGAGGCGGCCGAGAAGTTGCGCCGTGGCCTCTACGTCTTCATCCGCGAGGGGAGCAGCGCCCGGAACCTGGAAGCCCTGTTGCCCATCGTGACACCTCAGAACAGCCGCCGCTGCTGTTGGGCCACAGATGATCGCCACCCCGGCGATCTGCTGCGCGAGGGCCACGTGGACCACTTGGTCCGCAAGGCCATCCGCTTGGGCCTCGATCCCATCACGGCCATCCAAATGGGCACACTCAACCCGGCTGAATGGTTTGGTCTTGACCGGCTGGGGTATGGTGCCATTGCGCCCGGCCGACGGGCGGACATCGTGGTGCTCGAGGACTTGCCCACTTTCGCCGTGCGGGAAGTGCTCGTGGCCGGACAGCTCGTGGCCCGAGATGGCCGTCTGCTCGTCAACGTGCCCCGACCGACCACGACTCTGCCCCAGAGCGTTCACATTAACTGGCAAATCTTCCGCGGGTTTCACGTCCCCGTGCCCCCGGGGCGCACGCGTGTGCGGGCCATCGTCGCCCTTGAGGGCCAGATTGTCACCGAGGAGCGGGTGGTCCCTGTGCGCATCGAGGACGGCTTGGCCGTGGCCGACCCCGAGCGAGATGTGCTCAAACTGGCCGTGGTGGAGCGACATCGGGGCACCGGCAACGTCGGGGTCGGTTTCGTAACCGGCTTTGGGTTGCGCCGAGGAGCATTGGCTAGCAGCGTGGCCCATGACTCCCACAACATCATCGTGGTGGGCACCAACGATGATGACATGCTCGCGGCTGTGCGCGAGATCGAGCGCCTACAAGGGGGCCAGGTAGCCGTGAACGACGGGCGCGTGGTGGCGGAACTTCCCCTGCCCATCGCTGGCCTCATGAGCGACCGCCCTCTGGACCAGGTGGCCAAGGCCGACGAAGCCATCCATGTGGTGGCCCGTGCCCTGGGCTGTCAACTCACATCCCCCTACATGACGCTCTCGTTCCTGGCCTTGCCGGTCATTCCCAAGCTCAAGTTGACCGACAAGGGCTTGGTGGACGTGGAGCGCTTCACGCTGGTGGATCTCTGGGCCACATGAACGCCCTAGGATGGGGCGAGGTTTGCCACAATTCCCCTCATCGGGTATCCTAGCTTTCACAATGGCCACCATCCTGCCGAAGAGGCACAACCATGGTTGCATCACACGACGAGCCTGGGGTGATCTCAGCCGTTTCCGGAACGAGCAATGCTGTACAGGAGCGTGGAACCACCTCATCATGTGCCGGCTTCGCAGGACATGTCCCGGCCGAGTCCTATTCCCTCAGCAGAGAAAGCGGAGGTGCAGAACCATGAGCGTTTCCACACCCCACCTGGCCCTCGGGATACTGTGGATACCACCCTCGGAAACGAAACGTGGACCCGGAACTGGCGCCGGGAGGCCACTTCTCGCCCTGCCAAGGAGGAGAGCGCCGCCGCCAGCAGGAGGAAGCTGGGAGCTGCAGATCGCCTCGAGGACTACGCGCACGGCCCGCGCGCGTCAGCGAGGAAGAGGCGGCGGCCAGTGTGCTGACCAACAAGTACGCCGAAGGCTATCCGGGCAGGCGGTATTACGGCGGGTGTGAATACGTGGACATTGTGGAGTCGTTGGCCATCGAGCGCGTGAAGGCGCTCTTCGGAGCAGAGTACGCCAATGTGCAGCCCCATTCGGGCTCCCTAGCCAACATGGCCGTCTACTTCGCCCTGTTGGAGCCGGGAGACACCATCCTCAGCATGAAGCTCGACCAGGGCGGACACTTAACCCACGGGAGCCCTGTCAATTTCAGTGGGATGCTCTACAACATCGTCCACTACGGCGTCTCACCCGAGACGGAGACCATCGACATGGACGAGGTGGCCCGCCTGGCCCGCGAACACCGCCCCAAGTTGATCCTCACCGGGGCCAGCGCTTATCCCCGGCTGTGGGATTTCGAGGCGTTCCGGGCCATTGCCGACGAGGTGGGCGCCTTCCTGATGTGTGACATGGCCCACTTTGCCGGCCTAGTGGCGGCTGGCGCACATCCCAATCCTGTTCCCTACTGCGATGTGGTCACCAGCACCACGCACAAGACCCTTCGGGGGCCACGCAGCGGGTTCATCCTGGCGCGCGAGAAGTACGCCATGGCCATCAACAAGGCCGTCTTTCCGGGAACGCAAGGGGGCCCCCTGATGCATATTATCGCCGCTAAGGCCGTGGCCTTCAAGTTGGCCATGACTGAAGAGTTCCGCACCTACGGTCGCCAGGTGGTCACCAACGCCAAAGTGCTGGCAGAAACATTGGCCGGTCACGGACTGCGTATCGTCTCCGGAGGCACCGACACCCACCTGCTGGTGGTCGACGTGCGGTCTGTGGGGTTAACGGGCAAACAGGCCGAACACGTGCTCGACAACGTGAACATTACGGCCAACAAGAACATGGTGCCTTTCGACCCCCGAAGCCCCTTTGTGACCAGCGGCATTCGCCTGGGGTCGCCTGCCTTGACCACACGAGGCTTTCGCGAACAGGACATGCGCCTCGTGGGTGACCTCATTGCCCGCACGCTTCACCACCATGATGATCCTCACGTCCACGACGAGGTGCGTGCGGCCGTCAAGGAATTGGCCCTTCGCTTCCCCGTGCCCGCGTAAGCCACCGCCCGGGAGCAATAGGGCTCCCGGGCACGCCGCTTACTCCTCCCCGTTGAGCACTTCTCGCACAATGTAGATGGGTTTGCCCTGACTCTCGTGATAGGTGCGGATAATCATTTCCCCCAACAGCCCCATAGTGATGAGCTGAATGCCCACCACGATGAGCAGCACGGCGAGCAGCAACAGAGGGCGCGTGCCGATGTCCTGGTGGCCGATGAACTTCACCAGGGCCAAGTAGAAGCCCAGCAGCATGCCTACGCCAGCCGCGCCCAACCCCAGCGTGCCAAAGACGTGGAGGGGGCGGGTGGAGTAGGCGCCTAGGAACCAGACGGTGATCAAGTCGAGGATCACACGGATTGTGCGGCTCAGACCATACTTGGAGCGCCCGTACCGCCTGGGATGGTGGTTGACCGGCACCTCGGCCACGGCACCGCCCACTTGGCTGGCCAAGGCTGGAATGAACCGGTGGAGCTCACCGTACAAGCGCACTTCGCGGAGCACATCGGCCCGGTAGGCTTTCAGCGAGCAGCCGTAATCGTGCAGGCGCACGTCGGTCACGTTGGAGATGAGCCGGTTGGCAATGATGGAGGGCAGCTTGCGGTCCAAGAAGCGGTCCTTCCGGTTGACCCGCCAGCCGCTCACGATGTCGAAGCCATCGTCAATTTTTGCCAACAGCTTGGGGATGTCGCGCGGGTCGTTTTGCAAGTCCGCGTCCATGGTTACAATGATGTCGCCCCGTGCCCGGTCGAAGCCGGCCGCGAATGCGGCGGTTTGCCCGAAGTTGCGGCGCAGGCGAATCACCTTGAGGCGCCGGTCTTCAGCGGCCAAGCGGCGCAGGAGGGGATAGCTGCCGTCGGTGGAACCATCGTCCACCACGATGATCTCGTAGGGACGGCCACAAGCCTCCAACACCTCGGTCAGGGAACGGTAGAGCTCGGGGATGCTCTCCTCCTCGTTGTAGAGGGGGATGACCACGGAAATTTCTGGGCCTGCCACGTGCCCGTTGTGTGCCTGTTCGGCGAGCTGAGGGTGTGCTAATGCTGCGTTCATGAGTTCAGTCACCTCACACAGGGTCTCTCTACTCGCTGAGCCGTTGGAGGGCACGGAAAATCTTTTCCTCCAGTGACAGGTTGGCGGGAAGTCCTCGGAGGGCTGCTTGGGCCTCGCGAACACTGTACCCCAAAGCTGTGAGGGCGCTTACGGCGTCCGCCTCATCGGTGGCCGGCATACCGGCTGCGGCGAGCCGTTCCACTTTGCTCTTCAGTTCGAGGACCACGCGGCGCGCCGTGCGGGCGCCCACGCCGGGCACGCGCGTGAGCAGATCGTGCTGCTCGTTGGCAATGGCGTGGACGATGGTGGCTGGGTCATATGTGGCCAGGAACGCAAGGGCGACCTTAGGCCCTACCCCGCTCACGGCCAACAGCAACTCGAAGAGCTCCAGTTCCTCCGAGGTCCTGAACCCGTACAGGCTGAGCTCATTCTCGCGCACGTGGAGGTGAGTGTAGAGCCGCACCCGTTCACCTTCGGAGCCCATTTGAGCAGCCAGGGGAGGAGGCACGTGGACGCGGTAGCCCACCCCGCCCACGTCGAGCAGGATCCAGTCCTCCTGTCGGCACAGAAGCGTGCCCTCAAGGCTGCCGATCATTGCCCCTGTTGTTGCCGCTTGCGGATGGCGGCGCGCATGACATCGTGTTCGTTCCAGGGATATTCGGTCTCCCCGTAACACATGGTGGGCTCGTGGCCCTTGCCACATGCCATGACCACGTCGCCCGGCTGGGCCTGGAAGATGGCCCACTCGATGGCCGCGGCCCGGTCGGGAATGCACACGTAATCGCGCCCCTCGCGGGCGCCGGCCGCCCGGGCACCGCGCGCGATTTCGGCGATGATTTCGTTGACATCTTCGGTGCGTGGGTCCTCGGCCGTGAAGACGGCCAGGTCGGCCAAGCGGGCGGCAACTCGCCCCATCATGCTGCGTTTGGCCACGTCCCGCAGGCCGGCCGATCCGAAGACGACGATAACTCGTCCTTCGGCCATGGTACGAGCCGCCTTCAGGGCTTGCTCCAGGGAGACGGGCGTGTGGGCAAAGTCCACAATGGCTAGGAACTCCTGCCCTTCGTCAATGGGCTCCATGCGCCCGGTCACGCGCTCCACGCGGGCAATGCCGGCCTGAACTTGCTCGGCCGTGGCGCCCTGGGAAAGCCCCACGGCCGTAGCGGCCAGGGCGTTGTAGACGTTAAAGGCGCCCAACAGGTGGGTGAAGAGCTCGAAGCGCCCTGTGGGGCTTTCAACGGTAAACCGAGTGCCCTGGTTGGTGTACTGGATGTCCACTGCGCGCACGTCGGCGGGCGCCTCCACTCCATATGTGAGCGTCACGTCGGCGGCGTGGTGGCGGAGATACTGGTAGCTGGAGTCGTCAGCGTTCAGGATGGAGACCTTGAGGGTCTCGGGTTTTCTGTAGGTCGTGGCCAACGAGGCGAAGAGCATGGCTTTAGCCTTGCGGTAGTTCTCGACGGTGCCGTGGATGTCCAAGTGCTCGTGGGTGATGTTGGTCACCACGGCCACGTCGAAGGCCACGCCGGTCACACGGTGTTGGGCCAAACCGTGGGATGTGGTTTCGATCACGGCATAATGAGCGCCGTTTTCCACCATTTGGCGCAGGTAGTGTTGGGTCTCCAGGGCATCAGGGGTGGTCACGTGGGCACCCGTCTCCACGTGCTGGTGGCCGATGCGGGCGCCGATGGTGCTGATGACCCCCACTGTGGCCCCCATGGCCTCGAGGACGGCCGCCGTAAGCGCCGTTGTGGTGGTTTTGCCGTCAGTGCCCGTGATGCCCACCACGCGTACCTGCCGGGAGGGATGGCCATACCAGGCAGCGGCCAGCCAGGCCAACGCCTCTCGCCCATCGGGCACCTGAATGTAGGGCACGGGCAGCGTAGCGTACTCATCAGCGGGACGTTCACCCACCACGGCCACAGCACCCCGTGCCACAGCGTCGGGAATGTACCGGTGCGCGTCCACCCACACCCCAGGGTAGGCCACGAAGAGCATACCGTGTTCAACGCGGCGGGAGTCGCCGGTGATGCCGCGCACGCGGATTCCGGCGAGGGTTTCTGTCCGCGTGCGATAGGCGGGCAGAGCACTCAGCAGCTCGACCAAGGGCATGGGACCAAGTCCGGCTCTGGTTCGGTTGCTCATGGAAGTTCCGCTCCATCTTCTTCAATGGCCTTCGGCGAGAGCACCTGTTGCCAGCGAGCAGCGTGTTGGGCCTCTAACCGATGCCAGACTGTACGTTGTGGGAAAGGAATCTCAATGCCGGCGTTGTTGAGGGCGAGATAGGCAGCACGGTAGACGCGGTCCATCACCGGTGTACGGTTCACAAAGGAGTCGATCCAGAAACGGATACTAAGGTTCACGGCCGAATCACCAAAACCTCGCACGAGGACACGCGGTGGTGGTTCCTTCAGCACGCCTTCGACTGCATGCACGGCCTCCAACAGCACCTCGCGAGCTCGGTCCAAGTCGGTGCCATACGCCACGCCGACAGGTAAGTCCATGCGCAGGCGATCATCGGGATAGGCGTAGTTGATGATCACACCGTCAGTCATGGCAGAGTTGGGTATGGTGACGACTCGATGATCACGGGTGCGGATCCGGGTGGAGCGCAGGCCGATGTCTATCACGTCACCGTAGATCTCCTGGGACGGTAGCAACACGCGATCGCCAATGCGGTACGGTCGGTCCAACAGGATCACCAGGCCGCTGATGGCGTCACGCAGCGTTGCTTGGGCGGCTAAGGCCACGGCCAAGGAGCCCACCCCCAATGTGGCCAACAGTGTAGTAACTTCCACACCAAAGTGGTCAAGGATGGTCAGTGCGGCCAACACGGTTAACACCACCAGCAACACACGGCGCACGTAGGGTATCAAGAGTTCGTCCAAGGTGGACTCAGTGCGGTCGGCCACGTGTTTCACATACCACTGGAGCAGGTCGCGCACTAGGCTGTACATGAGAACGTAGACGACCAACACGCCAGCCGTGAAAATGAGGCCATCGAACAGGGCTTGCCACTCGTCTGCCAGAAAGTCCAAGGAGAGGAGGGCTACCTTGGCGCCCATCACCAGCACAAGCCAAAACAGGGGACCACGCACGGCGTTGAAGAGCACGTCGTCGAAGGTGGAGCGCGAACGGCGGGTGAGCTTCCAGAGGTACCGGTCGGCAAGGACCAGGAGAAGACGGGCGAGCACGGCCACGACCACGAAGATGACGGCTGCCCTGATCAGGGCATACACCGTCTCCGTCTCCCACGAGCGCACAACGTCCACCATATCTCTTCACTCCCACCCCATGTGACCACACGAACCACACGCTACCAACTCGTGTGTGCGCCCCCTCGCCACACGGGAATCACGTTGCTCGGCCGTTTCACCTCCCCAGCCGCTCCCGAATACGGGCCAACACGCCCCGCCGTCCGGAGGAACCAGCCTGTTGCCGGACACGTCGGCGGCGTGTGTTGGGATGTTGGTCGGGTGAACGGGCACGTTGTACCGCGGCCGCTGGATCAGCCGGCGGTGTTGGCGGTAGAATTCCTCGTCAGCCTCGTAGCACACCAAGCAGAGGAAACTGCCCCGCTGCACGCGGATGGCGTGGTCATAACAGACGTAGCGCCCGCAGTTGGTACATTCAGCGTTGGCGAAGTGGGCATCCTCCGGCCTGCGTTCTTCACAAATAGGACATGGCTCCACAGCTCTCCCCCTCTGCTCTACCCCCTTCCGCCTGGCCGTTTCCAAGCCGAAGGAGCGTGAACAGGATGGTTAGACGTACCTGGACCACCGGACTCTCGGATTCGGTAGACAATACAGTGTTTCGGAACGTCTGTCAAGAACCACCTGAAGGTCTCTCGCGCCCCATTGGGCCCCTTGGCCTCACGGCCGGTGCGGTCACTCGCCTCCCTGACGAGCGACCAGACGACGCCCGATCATGTGCTGTACTGCGGCTAAGAGGGGAGCGGAAGCCTGAACGACATGCTCGGTAAGGCGATCCTTCCACGAGGGCACAGTAAACGGTTCAGCCTGCAGGGCAGCCTGGGTGATCTCGCGCCCCAAGGCGATCAGCTCGGCCGAGTGGCTGAAATCCCACGGGGGCAACGAGAGCTGATGGCGGAGCTGTATGGTGCGCACGTTCACGTTTTGGAGTTGAGCGTATTCCAAGTCGGCCGTCACGTGGCGGACAATGAGTGCCCCAATGGCCTGGTGCACAATACCGGCCAGAGTGCGCAACTGTTCGCCTGGCGTCTGAGTGTTGGCCAAGTTGAGGGCTATGATCTCCTGGGCGCCCCGATCCATGGCCACGCGCACGGGTAGATCGGCGACGGCGCCGCCGTCAATGTAGCGCCGGCCCGCCACGTGCCAGGGTGGGTGGAGGGGGGGCAAGGCCGTGCTGGCCATGATGCCGTCAATGATGTAGTCCTCCGGGGTGTCGCCGAACACGTGTACACGGCCCGTCTCCAAGTCAGTGGCCACCGCGTAGGCTGGGATCTGAAGCTCACCGAAGCGCCGGACGGGCATGTGGCGGTGCACGAAGCGATACCAATTGGCATTACTGAACAGGCTTTCCCGCCGGCGGACCAGGTTCCAGAGGGCGGTCAAGTGGGTGCCGGGATAGACATCCTCCTTGCGCACTTGCAACCACACCTCAGCCAGGCGATAGGCCCCCCTGTGGCGTGGGATCACAGGCCAAAAACAGAGCATTGACCGCGCCCACGGAGGTGCCTACCAACACGTCAGGTTGAATGCCGGCTTCGAGTAACACTTGGAGGGCCCCCACCTGGAGGGCGCCCCGGTTCCCTCCTCCACTTAAGACGAAGGCGAGCATGATGGCCTCCTCCACACATACCATGGCCTTGGGGTTGCGACCCGCTGCCCTTTAGGCAGTCTTCTAGTCGAACACGATGTCCTCAACGCGGCGCACCACATCGCCCAGGTAGAGCCATGAAACCTGCCGCAAAGTGAGGGCTTGGTCGAACTCCGTCAGGGCCGAGATGCCGTTGGCTGGCACCACGATGTGAAACCACCGGAGCCCGGCCGAAGCTGCCGTGTGGAGCACACAGATGCTCGACACAGTGCCCACAATAACCAGGTGCTTCACCTGCCACACGCGGCTGAGAACGTGTCCAGCCAGGTGCCGTAGAAACCGTCATAGCGGCTCTTTTGACAGACGACCTCTCCCGGCTGGGGTTTGAGCTCCTCCACGATCTCCCACCCCCACGTGCCGGCCCGGCAGTGTTCGGGCCAAATCTGCCACTCCGGGTCTCCTTCGAAGTGCGTGTCCTGGGTGTAGGCCACGTGAACGCCAGCAGCACGTGCAGACTCTAATAGCCGTTGGATGTGGGGCACAGTCTCGATGGCCGTAGCCACCACCAATGAGCCCCCCTCCTTCACGAAGTCATTCTGCATGTCCACGACGATGAGCGCTGTTTCAGAAGCCGGTAGACGGACTTGATCCGAGAACGTGATCTTGGGCACAGTTACCGTCTCGCCAGGAATGAAGGGCACGCTCATGGTCAACCTCCTCCCCTGTCACCAGGCGGGTTCTCTGACAGGCGCTATGCCTGCGCTGCACGGACGGACAGGACACTCCACCGGCCTGCGCCACATGGCCGTAAGAGCACTCACATAATTTTGGGGCTGCTCGCGAGCAACGTCAAACGGCGCGTGTCGGGAACCTTGGAGCACGCGGAGACGTTTTGACGGGCAAACACACCTCCTGGAGGTGATGAATTCAAGAAGGGAGGAGCATCCATGAAGGGCCTAAGTTGGATCGTCTGGAGTGTGGTGACTTTCGTCGTCCTGGCAGGATGTGTGCGCGCAGGGGAGGAGCAATCAACCCGCCAATACCGAAATTCGTTTTCCCAACCCCGTGGGCCGGCACCGGAGAGTGTGCTGGTTGAAGGCGCACCCCAACAGGACGGGCTGACGGATATACAGGACTTCGAGCTCCAGGTAACCACGGAGAAAGAAGCTGAAGAGCCGCCAGCCGTGTTCCCGGGCGGCGACCAGCTCTTGTTACCGGGCTCTGACCGCAAGATCATCAAAAACGCCACATTGCGCCTGGAAGTGGACAACGTCTTCAGCGTGCTCAACCAAGTGACGCTCCTGACTTCCCAGTACGGCGGTTACGTGCTCAACTCGCGCACGTGGTACGAGGAAGAGCGCCCATACGCTGTGATGACCTTTGCTGTGCCGGCGGAGCAGTTCGAGGAGACATTAGAACAGCTCCGGCGTCTGGGCAAAGTGCTGGACGAGACCACAACTGGCCAGGATGTGACAGACGAATACGTGGACTTGGAGGCTCGCATTCGCAACTTGGAGGCCACAGCCGATCGCATTCGGAGCTTCCTCGACGAGGCGCGCACGGTGGAAGAAGCGCTCCAAGTGAACGAGCAGTTGCGCTACGTGGAAGAAGAGCTGGAGCGCTTGAAAGCCCGGCGCAACGCGCTGGAACAGCGAACTGCGTTCTCCACCATCACCGTCGAGCTCCAACCTGTTCTGGCCCAGGTGGATCAGGAGCTGCCCCCATGGTCCCCGGGGAAGACCTTTGCCCAAGCGTGGCAGACCTTGATGCGTGTGGTGCAGCAGGCCGTGGACGCAGCCATTTGGGTCAGTGTCTTGGGCAGCCCGCTCCTGTTGGTACTCGTCCCCCTCTGGATCTTGGGACGCCGTTTCCTGGGTCAAGCTCAGTAGTGCGCGACTACAGTGGATTTTTTCAGGAACAGGGAAAAAGAGAAAAACTCCATGGTATGTGATGTCAAAAGACGGCACATACCATGGAGTTTTTTGTGCAGGCTTCTTACTCGTCGTGAGGTCTGGGAGCGACCTTCACGAAGTGCACATGGGCCCGTGTCCACGTGCTCAGCAAGAGGCGTCCTATTCTGCTTCCTGTTTCAACCACATGGCGCTCAATAAGCGCACGAACGCGCTCCACATCTTCCTCTGAAAGCGGCGAGGGGTCCACGAACTCGCGGTTCAACACCAAGGGGAGACGATTCTGCGGATCGTACACATAGGCCACGCCGCCCGACATGCCGGCCGCAAAGTTGTATCCGGTAGGGCCGAGGATAACGACCACACCACCTGTCATGTACTCACATCCGTGAGCACCGACTCCCTCAACCACAGCCGTGGCTCCCGAGTTGCGCACGGCAAAGCGATCGCCAGCCCGGCCGGCGGCGAAGAGTTCGCCGCCCGTGGCGCCGTAGAGGGCCACATTCCCCAAAATGGGCGCCTCGGCCGGCCAACGGGCGTCCTCTGGGCGCATCAGCACAATGCGCCCCCCGGCCATGCCCTTACCCACGTAGTCATTGGCGACCCCTTCAAGGCGCAATGTCATGCCCGGCAGAATGAAGGCACCGAAACTCTGGCCGGCTGCGCCGATGAAGTGCAGGTGGACGGTGTCGTCGGGCAGGCCAATGTCGCCGTGACGACGGGCCAACTCGCCTGCCAGGCCGGCGCCCACTGTGCGGTCCACATTGCGAACAGTATACGTGCGGCGTGACCGGCCCGTCAGCGCCAAGTCCCGCAGCGCGTCGTGCTTGATCCGTTCATCGAGCGTCACCAGGCGGCGCCCGACTACACGGCCCTCGAAGCGGCGTGGGCCGGGCAAGCGGGTGAGGAGTAGCCGCATGTCCAGGTCAGCCGGGACTTCTGTCGGCACCTGTGTCAACAGGTCACTGCGGCCGATGACCTCGTCGAGGGAACGGGCGCCGAGCTGGGCCAACAGGTGGCGCAGGTCCTCGGCAATGTAAAGGAAGAAGGCCATGATGTGTTCTGGCTTGCCCGTGAACTTCGCCCGCAGTTCGGGTTTTTGGGTGGCAATGCCCACCGGACACGTGTTCATGTGACAAGCGCGGGCCATCACACACCCCTCAGCCACCAGTGCCGACGTGCCGAAGGAGAACTCGTCGGCGCCCAACAAGGCAGCGATCAATACGTCCCGCGCCGTGCGCAGGCCGCCGTCCACGCGCAGGCGCACCCGGTCGCGCAAGCCATTGGCGATGAGCGTCTGCTGGGTCTCGGCCAGCCCCAGCTCCCACGGCACACCGGCGTGTTTGATGCTGGTAATCGGCGAGGCGCCAGTGCCGCCGCTGTCACCGCTGATGAGCACCACGTCGGCGCCAGCCTTGACCACGCCGGCGGCAATGGTGCCCACACCCGCCTGAGCCACCAGCTTGACGCTGATGGTAGCATCCGGGTTGATGGTGCGCAGATCGCTGATGAGCTGGGCTAGATCCTCGATGCTGTAGATATCATGGTGAGGCGGTGGCGAAATCAGGGGAGTTCCTGGTTCCGTGTGGCGGATGGCTGCGATCTCCACCGTCACCTTGCGCCCCGGCAAGTGGCCACCCTCGCCTGGTTTGGAGCCTTGGGCCATCTTGATCTGAAGCTCCCGGGCCGACATCAGGTAGGCTGGCGTCACCCCGAAGCGGCCGCTGGCCACCTGTTTGCAGGCGCTGTTACGCTCGGTGCCGAAGCGTCCAGGGTCTTCCCCACCCTCACCGCTGTTGCTCATGCCGCCCAGCCGGTTCATGGCCATGGCCATCGCCTCGTGGGCTTCGGCCGAAATGGAGCCGAAGGAGATGGCCGCCGTGGAAAAGCGCCGCACAATGGCCTCCGCCGGCTCCACTTCGTCCAGCGGAACCGGTGAAGCGGGGGCCAGTGCCAGGAAGTCACGGGGCTCCGCTGGGGGAGCGTTGTCCACCAAGTTGGCGTACTCCCGATAGGCGGCAAATCCCTCCTCGAAGTGACCGTTGAGCACACCCTCGATGCGCACTGCTTTCTGAAGCGCGCGCACCACCTGGGGGTTAAACGCATGGTATTCTCCTTGCTTTTTGTACTTGAAGTATCCGAAGGAGGGGAGTTCCGCGTTTCCGTTGGCCGCGTCGAAGGCGTGACGATGCCACTCCAACACTTCGCGGCCCAACACGTCGTATCCCACGCCGCCGATGCGGAAGGGGGTGCCGGCAAAGCACTCCTCGATCACCTGTTGGTTGAGGCCAATGGCCTCGAAGATCTGGGCACCGCAGTAGCTCTCGGCCGTGGCAATGCCCATTTTGGTCATGATCTTGAGCAGGCCGTTCTCGGCCGCTTGGAGGTAATTGCGCACGGCCTCTTCGGGCGCGAGCGTCTTCCCCCGGTACCCCTCAACGCCGATGTGGACGGCGGTCTCCAAGGCCAGCCACGGGCAGACGGCGTTGGCGCCGTAGCCGATGAGTGTGGCCAACTGGTGGGGATCCCGCGGCTCACCCGTGTAGGCCACGATGGAACACCGAGCTCGCAGCCCCAGGCGCAGCAGATGGTGATGAACAGCGCCTACAGCCATCAGCGAGGGGATCGGGGCGCGCTCGGGGTTCACACTGCTGTCGTCCAGAATGAGAAGTGTGATCCCTTCCCGCACGGCGTTGGCCGCTGCCTCTCTCAGGGCGTGAACAGCGCGCTCCAGCCCAGCAGGGCCGTCGGCTGCCGGGAAGGTGGCATCCAGCCGGCGGGCGCGGAAGCGGGCGTCGTGGTGGCCCAAGGCTTCCAGCTCCTGGAGTTGGGATTCGGTGATGAAGGGGCTCTCTAGCACGAGCCGGCCCGACACGTCGGGGACCACCTCCAACAGGGGCACCATGGCGCCCACGTGGACGCGCAGGGAGAGCACACTCCGCTCGCGGATGGGATCAATGGGCGGGTTGGTGACCTCGGCGAAGCGTTGTTTGAAGTAGTGGAAGAGGGGCCGCGGCAAGCGGCTGAAGACGGCATGGGGGGTGTCGTCGCCCATGGAGCCGATGGGCTCCTTGGCGTGCCACACCATCGGCTTGACCAACACGTGCACCTCTTCGGACGTGTACCCGAAGGCGATCTGATACGTCTGAAGGGAGCGGGTGTCCAAGCGGGATGCTGTCGCCGTGGCCGACGTCTCCAAGTGGCGCAGCCGTTCCACCATGACGGTGTAGGGCTTTTGGCGGGCAAAGCGGCGCTTCAGCTCCCCGTTGTGTTCAATGTATCCTTCCACCACGTCGGCAGCAATCATCTCGCCGGCGCCCACGCGGCCGTGTTCCACCACTTCACTCGGGTCGAGCTCGGCGGCACCGGCTTCACTGGCTACGACCAACAGCCCGTCGCCGGTGATGTCGTACCGCAGAGGGCGCAAGCCGTTGCGGTCCAGTCGGGCTCCGGCCACGCGGCCGTCCGTGAAACAGACGCCAGCCGGCCCATCCCACGGTTCGATCAGGGCCTCGTGATAGGCGTAAAACGCCTTGACCTCGTCGCTCAAGTCGGGATGGTGATCCCATGCATCGGAGAAGAGCATGAGCAACACGTGACGGATGTCTCGTCCGGCGTGCACCAGCATTTCCACTGTGTTGTCCACCATGGCGGAGTCACTGCCGCGCTCGTCAATCACGGGGCAGAGCTCAGGAGGCAGGTCCACCTCGCGGGCGCGCATCCAGTTCACATTCCCTTGAAGTGTGTTGATCTCGCCGTTATGGCACACCATGCGGAAGGGTTGGGCACGAGCCCACGAGGGAAACGTGTTCGTGCTGAAGCGCGTGTGGACCACCGCCACGGCGCTCCGGCAGGCCGGGTCCTGCAAGTCGAGGTAGAAGCGGTCCAAGTGAGCCGGCTGGACCATGCCCTTGTACACCACCGTGCGGCTGGAGAAGGAGGCGATGTAGGCATCTTCCAATGCGGCCTTCTGGAGGGCGCGCTCGGCGGCTTTGCGCGCCCGGTAGCAGGCTCGCTCGAAGGCGCGGGTGCCCATGCCACTCGGGCGGACCACGATCAGTTGCCAAATAGCGGGCCGGCTGCGGCGGGCCGCCTCGCCCAACACACTCTCGTCGATGGGCACCTCACGCCAGCCCAGTGCCACGAGCCCTTGGCGCTCGGCTGCTGCCCGAATGATTGCTTGGGCCTCTTTCACGGCTGTGGGCGGCAGGAAGCATTGGGCCACAGCCACGGTGCCGGGAGTGGCTTCATGCCCGTGGGCCCGCAGAAAGGGGACCAACACGTCTAAGGGGAGCTGGAGCAGCATGCCGGCTCCATCCCCCGTAATGCCGTCGGCGGCCACGGCGCCGCGATGGGTCATGTTCACCAACGCCCGCAGGGCGCGTTCAACCAACTCGTGGGAAGCTGTTCCTGTGGTCTGAGCCAATATGGCGATGCCACACGCATCGTGCTCGAAGCGGGAATCGTACAAGGTCTGTGCGACGATGTGATCCGGCATGAGTGAGACGTAATGTGCGTTCATGGTCTGCCCCTCCTTGTTGCCGCTCTACACGAGAGGCGGCGAATGCCCACCCCCAGTATACGCCGGGGCGGCGGGCGTGTCAGCACACGGGCGGACCGTTTAGAGGGTGAAAACGGGAACCGTTACCAATGAAGGAAGGGCACATCTGGGTACCCCAAGGGAGGAGGACATGGTCCAATCAGGTACCCGCTCGTGCCTTTGGGCGAGGGCGGACGCACGGTGGCCATGGGAGCTTGTGGACATCAACATGACGCCGTTTGTCACCAAGCCCAGAGCGGCTTAGAATTAAGATGGCGTTCCCCTGCTACGTTGGTGATATGCCGGGCGCGTTGAGCCAACACCTACTCGATGGGTACCGATCTCCGGCATGGTACCCAAGCGGTCAGTTGAGTTGGCCTGGGACGTACCAGGGAGGTGCCCACCTGTTGTCAGGAGGCTCACACACGCAACCGGCATCCACGGCCTAGTGGAGGCGCCTGAAAGCCATCGGTGACACACCACCGATGGCTTTTCTTGCGCGCTCGCGGTGGCTGCCGAACATCCGCCCCGAGACACCAGCCTGTCCGCCGTGCTTCCCCACCGTGCTGTCGAAGTGCGTGCTCGGCGGCCAACAGGGACTTCCCGGTACGGGGGACCACACGGGCGGAAAGTTGACATTCGCGAGTGAGGGTGTTATTCTCAAACAGACTTGCAGCTCGCGGCTTGCCGTGCGCACTCATCCTGAATTGGGCCTCGGGGATCATGCGACGCGAACGAATCTCAGAAGATATTCACATCTTCACCAGCGAGCTGTACGCCCAAGTCACGGCCACGGCGATCTTCACCGATGAGGGAGCCATCGTCATTGATACCCTCCCATTCCCCGAGGAGAGTCGGGCGATGGCTGAGTTTGTCTACAGCCACAGCCAGCGGGGTGTGCGTTTTGTGATCAACACCCACTTCCACGCCGATCACGTTTACGGCAATTACCTCTTTCAGGACGCCGTGATCATCGCCCACCGTCAATGTCGCCAGAAGTTGCTCGAGATCGGGGAGCGCTCCCTCCGGGCGGCCAAGGAGGAGACCCCGGAGTTGGCCGAAGTGGAGCTCGTCATCCCCAACATCGTCTTCGATCACGAAATGGGCCTGCGCTTGGGCCACCGCATCTTGCGCCTCATTCACTTGCCGGGCCACACGGAGGACGGTATTGGTGTGCTCGTCGAGGGAGACCGCATCCTCATCTCCGGCGATGCCGTCATGCCCTTGCCTTACTTCGCGTGGGGTGATCGTCTCCAGCTTCGTCACACTCTCCAGCGCATTCGCGAGATGAACTTGGAGAGCATCATCCAAGGGCACGGGGACGTGCTGTTGCGGGGCGAAATTCCTGAAGTGCTTGACCGCCACATTCACTACTTGGACTGCATCAAAGAATACGTGGCCGAGTTGGTGAACCAGGGGCAGTCGCGCGCGGCGCTGAAACATTCCATACCCGAATCCTGCGGTGAGAGCAGCATCCCGCTCGATGGCCTTGTGCGCCAGCTCCACTACGCCAACCTGTTGCGCCTCTACGAGGACATGACGGACCAGGGCTCCATTGAGGCCATCTTGGCCTCGGCGTAATAGATCGGCCCCACGTTTCTTCCGAGCGCGTTACAGCCCACCGTGAAGCACGCGCGGGCCTGTAGGCCCCGGGCTGCCGGTTGCCGGCTCGACAGTCACCCCCACGCCCGTGTAGAGCGTCCAAGGCGCTGGCGAGACCACGCGATGAAGTGTGAGCTCACCGGGCCTTTCCACGCGGAAGACGCCACCGTTATCCCGCCGGCCGTCCGGCCGAATGAGCCAGAGCTGGTATGCCTGGTCTTGAGCCAGTGGTGCAAGGCCATTGACCACGAGCACCCCGGTGCGGTCGTTATCAAGGTAGTAAAGCACGGCGCGGGTATCGCGCGCGGAGCCGTCCGGCTCGAGAGTGATGAAGCATGCTTAAGGCTGCTACAAGGAGTCGCACCACTTCTTGGTAAACAACCAATTGGCGCTCGAGTTCCTGTTGCCGGCCGAGCGAAGTGACCTGCCACGCCCCCAAGACTATCAAGAGAAACGTAGCGGCTACAGCCCACACGTGAAACCACCGAGGGGAAAGACGGCGTGGTGGTTGGCGTGCCTGACCAGATGGGGGCGAGAGATCGGGAATGGTAGCCACCCGATGACGTACACGTTCTGGGGCCCGCACAAGGGGAATTTGATAGAGAAGTGCCTCCACCAAGGGTTCATAACGGGCTAACTCCGCACGACACCGTTCACAGAGAGCCACGTGGAACTTGACGCAGCGGGCTTCCTCATCTGGCAGGGCGCCCAAGGCGAGGAGACCCAAAAGAGACACGCAAGCCTCGCATGAGAGCACAGTGTCTTCTTGTCGATTTGTGGGTCGATCTGTCGTTCTCATAGGGTTATCTCTGAGTGTGCAGAACCACCTCTCCTCTAGTATGTATTACGTGTCACGTGCGCCCTTTAGATTGTTCCCCTTGGAGAGGGGCCTGTAATTTCCTCATGCCCAGGCGGATGCGGCTCTTCACCGTGCCCAAGGGCACGTTGAGCATGGTGGCGATGTCCTGGTGGCTTAGGCCAGTAGGTGCTGGCCAGCCTGTAATGCACTCGCGTTGCCCGGGGGAGAATGTCCGGCGCTGAGGTGAACGGTTTCCTCGTCCTGGCTCCGTACCAGTGGGCGACGAGGGCGCTGCTGTCCCGCCTTTCGTCGAAGGCATCGGCGACAACCTGCTGCCGGCGTTGCTGGCGCAACACATCAATGGCGCGGTTGCGCGTGATGGAGAGGAGCCACGTGGCTAGGCGCCCACGGGAGGCGTCACATGTCGGCGCGCTGCCAGAGGCGCAAGGAGACATCTTGGACGATGTCCTCGGCAACGGTTGGGTCCCGCACGACTTTGAGGGCCATGGAATAGACCAAATCCACGTATCGTTCGTACACGTCCTGAAAGGCCACGCGGTCTCCCGCCGCGATGCGGCACATGAGGTGTCCGTCGTCCAGGACATCGTTTCGAGCAGCCATGATGTCTCTGTCCGCCTGTGACTTCTATGAGTCCGCCCCAGTGATCGTGTGGGGCAGCTCATGTGCCCCATGGGAGCACTGCCGTTTCACCGTAGTGTACTGCGGTCAAGTCCTATGTCCCTCGTGGATATGAACCGAGAATGCGGAGAAAGGGCGCGATCTCACCCAAGTGGCGAATGGCGTTTTGTGCTGCGTCGTCGGCCATGCTGGCCGCGAAGTCCAAGTAGAAGAGGTATTCCCAGCGCTTGCCGCGCAGGGGGCGACTCTCGATCTTCGTCAGGTCAATATCCCGCAGGGCGAAGACGGAGAGCGCTTTGAAAAGCACGCCCGGCGCATTCTTCAGGGTGAAGACGATAGATGTCTTTGCTGGCACGCCCACGGGCGGAGTGCTTGGCTCAGCGGCCACGACGAGGAAACGGGTGTAGTTTTCGGGGTCGTCCTCAATGCCCTCGGCCAAGATCATCAAGTTGTAGACCTCAGCCGCACGGCGGCTGGCAACCGCAGCGGCATCGCGCAAGTTGGCGTCGCGCAGCCGCTTGGCGCTGCCGGCCGTGTCGTAAGTGGCCTCCCGCACCACGCCTAGTTTGGCCAGGAAGCGCTCACACTGGGCCAGGGCTTGGGGGTGGCTGAGCACGCGTTTCACGTCCTCCAGCCGCACGCCGGGCAGGGCCACGAGATGGTGGCGCACGCGGAAGTCGATCTCCCCCACAATGTGGAGGTTGTGGTCCAGCAGCAGGTCGTAGTTGCGGTGAATGCTGCCGGCCAGTGAGTTCTCAATGGGCAAGACTCCCCGGTCGGCCTGTCCGGCCTCCACGGCCTCGAAGACGGCCTCAAACGACGGGCACGGCACTGTGTGCACGTTGGGGCCAAAATAATGAACGATGGCGCCTTCGCTGTAGGCGCCTGGTTCACCCTGGAAGGCGACACGGAGTCGGCCTGCACCTTGGGCCTTGCGTCGGGCGCCGGGCTCGGACATGGTTTCCCCCAAACGGACTGGGCCATTCCGGACAACGACAAAGTGGGCACATTCACCTGTCTACCGCTCGCGCGGCCTGAACGTGTGTGAGTATATGTGCAGGCCGGCTGGCCGTCAAGAACTTCCTGCTGCTGAGGGAGGATGTCGCTAGCTCACACCAATGTGTTCGGGGATTCCAAGCGCCCCTTCACGGCCTGCAGGAAAGCTGCGGCCGGCGCCCCGTCCACCGCGCGGTGATCAAAGGTGAGGCTGAGCACCATCATTGAGCGTTGGGCCACTTTGCCCTGGTGGATGACCAGTTTTTCCACAATGCGCCCGACTCCCAGAATGGCCACTTCTGGGGGATTGATGATGGGGGTAAACCCGTCAATCTCGTAGGGCCCCAAGTTCGTCACGGTAAATGTGCTGCCGGTCATCTCATCGGCCGTGAGCTGGCCTGCCCTGGCGCGCTCGACGAGACGCCGGCGTTCTTGGGCCAACTGCGCCACACTGTGGCGGTCGGCATCTCGGATCACCGGCACCACCAATCCCTCGTCGAGGGCCACAGCGAGGCCCACGTGAACGCCGGACACCAGGCGGATGTGGTCGTCATCCACGATGGCATTGAGGCGTGGGTGTTCCCGCAGGGCCAGAGCACAGGCCCGCACGATGAAGTCGGTGTAGGTGATGCCCTTATCGGCCCGCTGCCGGCGCAGGGCCACCAAGTCGGTCACGTCTGCCTCGGTGTGCAGGGTGACTTGAGCAGCACTGTGGGCACTCTGTTGCATTCGGCGGGCAATGGTTCCTCGCATGCCGGCCAAGGGGATCCTCTGCTCGGGTCGGTCCACTTTGGCCTGTTGGGCCTGGAGGAAAGCCAACACGTCTTTCTCGGTGATGCGCCCGCCGCGGCCGGTGCCTTGCACCTCGCGCAGGTCCACGTTGTGCTCGCGGGCCAAGCGGCGGGCGGCCGGGGAGGCGCGCACCTCCCGGCGGGCGGCGGGCGGCCTCTCCTGGTGGGGGGCGCGTTGCTCAAGGTACCGGCGCACGTCCTTCTCGGTGATGCGTCCGCCGCGGCCGGTGCCCTGCACCTCGTGCAGGTCCACGTTGTGCTCGCGGGCCAGCTTTTTGGCCAAAGGTGAGGCCATGGGGGCTTCTTGGGGGGTGTCAACCGGCTCTGCCTCGTCCACGGCCACACGGGCCAAGGGGTGATCGCGCTGTGCGACTTCTCCCTGGGGCACGAGAATTTCGGCCAGAGTGCCGCTCACAGGGGAGGGCACATCGTAGGCCACCTTCTCCACCTGAATGACCACCACCACCTCTCCAGGCCGCACGGGATCTCCAACCCGCTTGAGCCACGTGACGACTACATAGTCCTCGGCTCCTTGGATGCCCTCGGGCACGTGGATGTCAACCAGGCGCATGAATTTGCCTCCTCACAGAAAAGAGCCCGGGGCAAAGGGGGCACCAGAAGTGCCTTCCCCGGGCCAGGTTGTGTTTATTCGGCCATCAACTCGCGGGCGGCCTGAACAATGCCTTCCACTGACGGGATCACCGCCTGTTCCAAGGGGCGGCTGTAGGGAATGGGCACGTCGGGAACCGCCAGCCGCTTGGGCGGGGCGTCCAAGTAATCCAACGCTTCCTCGGCGATGATGGCAATGAGCTCGCCCGACATGCCGAAGCTCTTGTAATCCTCGTCCACGATCAGCACGCGGTGGGTCTTCTTCACCGACTCGATGATCGTGGCCCTGTCCAGGGGCACTAGGGTGCGCAAGTCGATTACTTCGGCGCTGATGCCCTCTTCGGCGAGCTGCTCGGCCGCGTCCAAGCTGCGGTGGACCATCAGGGAGAGGGTGAGAATAGTGAGGTCGCTTCCCTCCCGCTTGACGTCGGCCTGGCCGAAGGGGATGGTGTAGGGTTCCTCGGGCACCGGGCCCGTGGCACGGGGGTTGGGGGCCATCCACCCCAAGCCCATGATGCCCTTGTGGAAGAAGTACATGACCGGGTCGTCGTCCCGGATGGCTTGGATCATGAGCCCCTTGGCGTCGTAGGGGGTGGAGGGCACTACAACTTTGATGCCCGGCGTGTGGGCGAAGAGGCTGTAGAGGCATTGGGAGTGTTGGGCGGCGTCGCTGTAGCCGCCGCCGATGGCCGTCATGAGCACCATGGGCACGTTCACGTTGCCGCCGGACATATAGTGGATTTTGGCCATGTGGTTGAAGATCTGATCCATGGCCACGCCGAAGAAATCCACGAACATGAGCTCGGCAATGGGGCGCATGCCCTCGGTGGCCGCGCCGACGGCCGCGCCGATGAAGCCCATCTCCGAGATGGGCGTGTCCATAACGCGCTCGGGGCCGAACTTCTCCAGCAGGCCCTGTGTGGCGCCGAAGATGCCGCCGTAGGCGCCAATGTCCTCGCCCATGATGAAAACCCGCTCGTCACGTTCCATCTCCTGGGCAATGGCCTCGGCAATGGCCCGGGCTGTGGTCAACAGTCGCTCAGCCATGGCTCTGCTCCTCTCTGGGTGACTCGGCTTGCACGAAGACGTCGGTGAGGGCCGCCTCAGGTGGAGGGTAGGCGCTCTCGCGGGCGAACGCCTCGGCCTCGGCGATGAGGGCGGTCATGCGTTCCTCGATCGCCTGGGCGTCCTCGTCCGTCAACCATCCCTGGTCCTTGAGCTGTTTGGCGAGCAGCGCGATGGGGTCCCGCTGTTTCCACTGCTCCTTTGTGCCCTCTGGCAGGTAGTGCTCCGGATCGCCCTCGAAGTGGCCCCGGAAGCGGTAGCAGACGGCCTCGATCAACGTGGGCCCCTCGCCACGGCGGGCCCGCTCAACGGCTTCACCGGCGGCCTCGTAGACGGCCACTACATCCTGCCCGTCTACCTGCACGGCAGGGATGCCGTAGGCTGCGCCGCGCTCAGCATTGCTGCGCACGGCTGTGGAGGCAGTCTTGGGCACGGAGATGGCGTAGAGGTTGTCCTCGACGATGAAGACGGCGGGCAGTTTCCAGAGGGCTGCCAGGTTGAGGGACTCGTGGAAGGCGCCGATGTTGGCTGCGCCTTCACCAAAGAAGGAGACGGCTACGCGATCTTCGCCCCGTTTCTTGATGGCCAGCGCCGCTCCCACGGCGTGAGGGATGCCACCGCCCACAATGCCGCCACAGCCGAAGTGCAATTCGGGGTCGAACAAGTGCATGTGGCCCCCTTTGCCGTGGCAGAGGCCGGTCTCCTTGCCGAAGATTTCGGCCATCATGCGTTTCAAGTCCACACCCTTGGCGATGAGGTGGCCGTGTGGCCGGTGGGTGCTGGTCACCGGGTCGTCGGGGCGCAGGTGGGCACAGACGCCGGCGGCCACGGCTTCCTGGCCGCTGTAGAGGTGCATTTCGCCCGGCACCGGCCCGGCGGCGATGTTGAAGACGGGCTGTTTGCCCTCGTAGTAGATCTCCGCCACCCGCTCCTCGAACGTGCGAATTTTGACCATCATCTCGTACAGCCCTAGCAGCGTCTCTCGACTCAACGCCATGATTGCTCCTCCTTCATTTCGTTCACCCTCTGACGCCCGGGAACAGCCTGGTGCCGTATAGTGATTCTGGCCGGCTTTCACCCCCTTTCTACCACTTGCACGCAAGGTTGTTTGTGCCTCATCAGCCCAATTCCGGTGCTCTCGTCTGCCCTCACGGCTTCCGGATGAAGAAGCCGGCCTTGACAGCGGCCTGGAGGGCTGCTTGCACGTCCACCACGTAGGGGCCGTGGGAGGAGAGGCGCACGCCAACCGAGGTGCCCGGCGGCACAGGCACCTCCCGCTCCCCGTCGAGGGCCAATATTGAGGGCGCGTAGGTCACCGGAATAGTCTGCTCCAGCTCGAGCGGGTGGACGACGCGCACGGAGACGGGCACAATGAGGCCTGGGGCGATGGGCGCCATGACGTGCGTTCCGCCTGGCCCCAGCTCCACGTAGAGGCCGGCCGCGTCGCGGGCTACCTCCTCGGCCTGGGGCAAGTAGGCCGCGATGGCGGAGGCACCAATGGTTCCCCGGTAGGGGGCAGTGAGGAAGAGAGCACGCATCTTGTCCGCATCCCAGATGGCCCGCGTGGCCACGAAGCGCTCGTCGTAGACGACGACGTCCACCAAGGCTGTCTCCACCAACGTGTTTCCCCGCACGATTTCGAGCCGGCGCGCCTGCCGCACGGCGCGATCCCACACGGGTTCCACATCACAGGCCACGGCGGCGGCGGCCATGCCTGCCAGGGTGCTCTCTACCAGGGAGGGGAAAACGTTATTGGTGCCCGTGGAGATGGGCACCAGGGGCACGTCACCGCATCCTTGGGCCACAACGCGGTTGGTGCCATCGCCCCCCACTGTCACGATACAGCGCACGCCAGCCTGGGCCATGACAGCGGCCGCCAGGCGAGAATCAGCCGCCGTGTTGGTCACCGAGATGTTGACGAACTCGACCCGAAGGCCGACTTGCGTGTCCTCCAGGGCCCGCAGGACGAGGCCGTACAAGTCTGGCATGGCCAATACCTGCTTGACGCCGAAGGCGTCCAAGGCCTGGAGGACGCGCCGGATGATGTTCGCCTTCTCATTGTTGTCGAAGACGGAACCGTGGGCGATCAGGCGCCGGATATCTTTTCCCGAGGCGGGATTGGCAATCAGGCCAACGGCTGGCTGCATGGTGCCCCCGGCAGCAGGGATCATTATCATGGCGGAGGCCACACGTAGCCCAGGATGTGCAAAGTGCGTGTGGCCGCGTCGGCCGCGAGTTTCACCTTGGGGATCAGAGCACTGGCGCGCGCGTCGTACCGGCTACGGGGTAGGGAAATGGCGATGGAGGCTGCAATGCGATCGCGGGCGTCAAAAATGGGTGCCCCAATGCAACACACGTCGGGCAAGAACTCCTCAATGTCAAGGCTATACCCCGTGGCCCGCACTTCGGCCAGCACGGCTTTCAACCTCTTGGGTCCGTGCAGGTGTTTTCGGTGAAGGGTGTCAACGGGTGGGCGGCCATGTAGTCGGCCAGTTGCGGGGCCGGCAGGTGGGCCAGAATGGCCTTGCCCAACGCCATGGCGTGACTGCCTCCCGTGTAGCCCACAGTGAGCAACTTGACGCGCACCGAGAGGGGGCTCTCGGCAATGGCCGAGAGGACGACGTCGCGTCCGTCCCACAGTGAGAGGTAGGCTGTCTCCCGGGTCTCCTCTTGGAGGGCCTGCACGTGGGGGGTGAGCTGGCGCACGAGGTGGGCAACTGTGGGCGCGCCGCAAACGGTGTAGCCGATCTTGCCGCTTAGTCGGAAGAGCAGGGTGTCAGGGTCTTTGACCACGTAGCCGGCGTCGGCCAGGGTGTTCAGCAGGTGGTACACAGTGCTCAGGTGGAGCCCCAAGCGTAGGCTGACTTGCTTGGCCGAAAGGCCAACAGGATGTTGGGCCAGGAGCTCCAAGATGTGGAGAGCACGGAAGACGGACTGAATACGCCCTCCCCTGGCCGGTGGAATTCCGGGGCTTGGCTGGGTCACCATCTCGGCTCCCCACCTGTTTCAAATAGTGAAATGTCAGGCGCAGGGCTCGTCCACTTTGCCTTACGATACCACAGAGCAAAGAGCTTTCCAAGGGGCAAATTTTCATATAGTCGAACATCATTGGCGTAGCCTTCCCCCATAACAGAGCAGAGGCATGAGCACGGCACTTGTCCGCCCCTGCGGCTCCCGGGACAGGGGAGCCGGCTGACGTGCCTTGATTTCGGGAGTCCTTCGTGCAGGCGAAACGGTTCTTCTTGCCGTTCCTCCCACAGAGCGCCTTGACCGCCAATGGCTGTGTGTGGCGGGTGAGCTGGCTCTCGCGGGGACATCAGAAGAGAGATAGTCTGGCGAAAGTTCGACACAGATTTTCTTCACTTCGTCTGGGGGTGACTACCTGGGAATGTTGACGGTGAATCTTCGCAAGAATTTCCAAAACGGAAAATTATGGTAGAATATAGACAGGCCGACACTGGTGGCCGGGGAAGAAGCTAACTTTTCACCGGAACACGAACCTACTCAAATTCAGTATAAGAGAGGTGCTCCCATGCCACGAAGGATACTTTCACGACTGGACGATCGCGACCGCCGTATTCTCGCCATTTTGCAGGAGGACGGCCGGCTCACGTGGGCCACGCTGGCGCGCCGGATGGGGATGTCCGCGCCGGCGATTCTCGCGCGCGTCCGCCGGCTGGAGGAGGGGGGCTACATTCGCAAATATGTTGCTCTCCTCAACCGACACAAGGTGGGCAAACATGTGGTCTGTTATGTGACTGTTTCGTTAACCCAGCACGATCCAAGTACTTTGGAGCAGTTCGAGCAGGAAGTGGGCCGGTGGCCTGAGGTGTTAGAATGTGCCCGCATTACCGGCGACGG
The DNA here is from genome assembly GCA_030949995.1 of Ardenticatenia bacterium. Taxonomy (GTDB): domain Bacteria; phylum Chloroflexota; class Anaerolineae; order Ardenticatenales; family Ardenticatenaceae; genus WFWG01. The sequence goes on along the minus strand of JAUZRY010000018.1, from coordinate 25,171 downwards.
CGATTATTTGCTCAAAGTGATCACCAAGGACGCCCAGGAGTTGGAGCACTTCTTAGCCGAGAAGCTGGGCAATGTGCCCGCGGTGGACCAGGTGCGCACCACATTTGTATTGCGCGAGGTGAAATACGAGACCGCGCTTTCAATGGAGTAAACGAGGAAATTGGCGTGTGGGACGGGGCACCTCCCGGGGATTGGAGTATTCCCTTCCCCGGGAGGTGTTGCTCATTTAGGGGGTCAGACTCAGGGCCCGGGTTTCCACAACCTGTTGCAGCAGGGCCTCGAAGGCACCGACCGACATGGGGCCCAGATTCTCGCCCGTGCGCAGGCGCACGGCCACGCTCTCCTCTTCCACCTCCTTGTCACCCACGACGAGCATGTAGGGGGACCTTCTGGAGTTGGGCCTCACGGATTTTGGCGTTCATGCGCTTGTCGCTTTCGTCCACGCGCACGCGGAAGCCGGCCTCGAAGAGGCGGGCGTTCACGTGGCGGGCATACTCCACGTGTCGGTCGGCAATGGGAATGAGGACGGCCTGCACAGGGGCCAGCCAGGGCGGAAAGGCGCCGTTAAAGTGCTCGATGAGAATGCCCACAAAGCGTTCGAAGCTGCCGAAGGGCGCCCGGTGGATCATGACGGGGCGGTGAGGGCGGTTGTCCTCGCCGATGTAGCTTAGGTCGAAGCGCTGTGGCAAGTTGTAATCCACTTGGACGGTGCCCAGTTGCCACTCGCGGCCCAGCACGTCGCGCACTACGAAGTCAAGCTTGGGGCCGTAGAAGGCGGCCTCTCCTTCCTCCACAGTGTACTCGAAGTCGTAGTCGTCCAGAGCGTGCAGGATTGCGTGGATGGCCTGCTCCCACACCTCGTTGTCCCCCACGTACTTGTCGCTCTCGGGGTCACGCACGCCCACGCGCGCCCGAAAGCCGGTGAGCCCCACGGCGCGGAACACCGTGAGGGTGAGATCGATGACGTTCTTGAACTCAGCTTCGAGCTGATCGGGACGACAGAACAGGTGGGCGTCATCCTGGGTGAATCCCCGCACCCGGGTCATGCCCAACACTTCGCCGCTCTGCTCGAAGCGGTAGACGGTGCCGAACTCGGCGTAGCGGATGGCAGCTCTCGGTAGGAGCGCAGGCGCTGCTTGTAGATGAGGATGTGGAAGGGACAGTTCATCGGTTTCAGCAGGTAGATTTCCTGTTCATCAACCGTGAGGGGCGGGAACATGGAGTCAGCGTAGTAGGGGTAGTGGCCGCTCGTCTGAAAGAGTTTGACCCGTGCAATGTGGGGCGTGTAGACGGGCTGATAGCCTCGCTTGAGCTGTTCGCCCTTGAGAAAGCGCTCCAACTGGTCGCGGACCACGGCGCCGTTGGGCTGCCAGAGCACGAGGCCCGGGCCGACCATCTCAGGTTCCAGGGCGAAGATGGCCAACTCGCGCCCCAGACGGCGGTGGTCTCGTTTCTTGGCCTCCTCAAGGCGCCGCAGGTATGCCTTGAGTTCCTTTTGAGTGCGCCAGGCTGTACCGTAGATGCGGGTGAGCATGGGATTTCGCTCGTCGCCCCGCCAGTAGGCGCCGGCCACTTGGGTGATTTTGATGGCATTGGGGCGAATCTGGCCGGTGTGCTCCACGTGAGGTCCTCGGCAGAGGTCCACGAACGTATCGTGTTGGTAGACGGTGATCTGTGGCCGTTGGTCTTCGGGCAGCTTGTTACCGTACTCATCATATTGCCCACGCGCCAATCCTTCGATGAGTTCCAGCTTGTAGGGTTGGCCTTGAAAGAGCTCACGGGCCTCTTCCACGGAAACTTCCCGCACGTGGAAGGGGTGCTTTCCCCTAATGATTTCCTTCATGCGTGCCTCAATCCACGCGAGGTCCTCCTCGGTGGGGGAGCGGGGCAGCTCAAAGTCGTAGTAGAAGCCATCTTCCACGGGGGGGCCGATGGCAATGCGTGCGCCCGGAAAACGCTCCATGACGGCCTGGGCCATGATGTGCGCGGCCGAATGGCGAATCTTGTAGAGGTCAGGATCGTACCCAGGTGGAATGTGCTTCTCGGCTTCGGCCTTGAGGACCTCTTCCCGTGATGTGGATGTGGACATAAGTCACCCCCTGTGGGAATTTCGCCGGACCACACGCAAAAGCGCCCCCGCCCGTGCCGGGACGAGAGCGCTGCTCCCGCGGTTCCACCCCGCTTGGCCGGCTCAAAAGGCCGGCCCACTCATCGGCAGATAACGGTGCCACCCGGGTTGCCCTACTGAGCCCTGGGCCGTTCTGGCAACCGGCTCGGGGAGGGTATCCCGGCGTCCGGTGGCGAGCGGGGCTTCCAGCCACGGCCCCGCCTCTCTGGCGCTCGAAACACCGGGACGTGTTCCCCTCAGCGCCGTTGACGTGTACCAATGTGGCTCAACTATACGCGCGAACGCGGATTTGTCAAAGCCACATGATGGCACTGGCGATGACAACGGCACTGCGCCTGCCACCGAATCACCGGCGTTACACCGTCACCGGTTCGGCGTCGTAATGGCGAGTGCCCAAAGCCCGCTCCAACTCGAGCAAGGAGGGGCCCACCGTGACCAGGTTGTTCAAGTGCCCGTCCAGGGCGTCGGGGGTCTTGAGGCCGTTGCCGGTGATGTAGACCACGACCACCTCGTCCGGCGGGATGGCCCCGCTTTCAGCAAGCCGTTTGAGGGCGGCCACGGTGACACCGCCGGCCGTCTCGGTGAAGATGCCCTCAGTTTCGGCCAGGAGCTTGACGCCCTCGACAATTTCCTGGTCGCTCACGGCCACACCGTGGCCGTTGGAGGAGCGGATTTCGTGGATGGCGAAGGGGCCGTCGGCCGGCGTGCCGATGGCCAAGGATTTGGCAATGGTGTTGGGCGTCTGGGGAACGATCTGATCGGTGCCCTGTTCCAAGGCCGTGACAATGGGCGAGCATCCCCGCGCTTGGGCGCCGGAGATGCGAACCCGCTTGGACTCCATGAGACCCACTTTGGCCAGCTCGCGGAAGCCCTTGGCGATCTTGCAGAGCAGGGCACCGCTGGCCATGGGGGCAATGATGTGGTCGGGAGCCTGCCAGCCCAAGGCTTCGGCCACCTCGTAGGCCAAGGTCTTAGCGCCCTCGGCGTAAAAGGGGCGCAGGTTCACGTTGACAAAGGCCCAGCCGTATTCCTCGGCCACCAAAGTGGCCAACCGGTTGACATCGTCGTAGGTGCCGTCCACGGCCACAATAGTAGGACCATAAACGCCGGAGGCCACGATCTTGTTCGCTTCCAGGTTGGCCGGGATGAAGACGACTGCCCGCATTCCGGCCCGGGCCGCGTGGGCGGCCACGCTGTTGGCCAAGTTGCCGGTGCTGGCGCAGGCCAGCGTGTCGAACCCCATGTCGTGTGCGGCGGTGGTGGCCACACTGACGGCCCGGTCCTTGAAGGAGTAGCTGGGATTCACAGCGTCATTTTTGATGTAGAGATGGCGTAATCCCAGTCGTGTGGCCAAGCGATCGGCACGAATGAGCGGAGTCATGCCCGTACCGATGTCCACGGGCTGGCTGTCCTCCCGTACCAGGGGGAGCAGGTCCCGATACCGCCACAGGCTCAGCGGGCCCTTCGCGATCTCCTCACGGCGAAGCTGTGAGGAGATGGCCTCATAGTCGTATCGCACCTCAAGAGGGCCAAAACACTCTTCGCACACGTAGGTGGGCCCCAAGGGTTGCGTGGCTCCACACACTCGGCAGACCAGTTCGCGGGCAAATGTGCTCATTGTGCTGTGCTCCTTTCTGAAAATTCATGTGGGGAATCCCCAGTGGATGAGATATTCCGCCGATGGACAACAAAAAAAACCCCGTCTCCTGGACGGGGTGGCTTGGGCGTGCGCGAAGTTCCGGGACACGAAAAAACCTCGTCGGAGGACGAGGTGGGGCAGCTCACACACTGCCTACCCTCTTATCGTCCAGAAGCCGACGCTTCTGTCCGGCATTGGCACCTGGTCCGCGCCACTTGCGGACTGGTTGCCGGGGCTTCACAGGGCCGGTCCCTCCACCCCTCTTGATAAGAGTCAGTAGGACTCTTTTCTTCGCTGTTCAATTGAGAACGTGCGACGGGCTAAGCGACACTCGATGCCCGTGAAGTGTCCACTAGCTTATCAGAAAAGGGCGAGGGTGTCAAATCCGAGCGTCTGCTCAGCGGGTGAACCGGAGGGTGGAGGCAACCCAGGGGAGGAGAGGGGTGGCCCTCTCCTGGGCAAAGAGGCGCACGGGCCGAGGAAAGAGGGGCAGGAGGGGCACATCGTTGGCGATCTGCGACCAAGCACGCCGGTAGAGCCGGGCACGCTCGTCGGGGGAGCAACCGGGCAGGCTGGCGGCCTCGCGCATCAGTCGCCCGACCGATGCGTTGGCATAGCCCATCACGTTGAGGTCACGTGTGAGCAGGTTCTCCTCGTCAGATGCTGTCCAGAGAAATTGTTGATCAGGGTCCGGGCCAACGGTGTAGGCGATCAGAGCCACATCCCATTGGCCGTTAGAAAGGCGCTCTCTGAGGGAAAAGGGGGCTTGGTAGGAGATGGTCAAGTCCACGCCCACACGGCGCCATTGGTCAGCCAAGGCGGGCCCCACGTGTTCCCAACGAGCGTCGGTGGGGCTGTAGGAGATCAGCAGCGTGAGGGCCAATGGTTCTCCTTTCCCGTTTTCACGTATCCCGTCCCCGTCCCGATCGCGCCAGCCAGCCCGGCTCAAGCGTTGGGCGGCCAGTGCCGGATTGCCCACGGGCACACCCTTCTCTGGCGCGGCCCAATGGCCTGGTGGGAGCAAGGCGGTGGGTTGCGGCAAGGGAGTGCCGTAGACGCGCTTGGCTAAGGCTGTTGGGTCGGTGGCTAAGGCGAGGGCCTGCCGCACGGCGGAATCGCCGAGAACGGGGTCTTCAAGGCGAAAGGCCAGGGTGACCAAGGTGTTGCTCGGCAGATCACGCACATTGCCGGAGGAGGGCATGGGGAGCGGCGTCTGGCCGTAGAGCCAATCGTCGCCCACAATGAGGTCCACCTCACCCGCCCGCCAGGCGCGGGCCAGCGTTCGGCTTTCCTCAAAGGGGAGGAGCCACACGTCCGGGAGAGCAGGATCCTGGGGGCGCAGCCGCCACACTGACGGGGAGTGGGCCACCCGGTAGGGGCCCAAAGTGCGCGTGGGCGGCCACGTGCCCTCGCCCAAGGGCCAGAGGAGAACTTCGGTGGCGGTCGGGCAGACCAGCGTGTCGGATGCAAACGAGAGCCGTACTGTTCGGGGACCGGCCACTTCTGCGCGGACAAATGGCAGAAAACGGCTCACATTCCCGTTTCCAGCCCGGTTGATGGCCGAAACCACTTCTTGAGCGTTCAAGGGTTGCCCATTACTCCAAGTGATCTCCTCCCACGTTACCACAAGCGTCTTGTCAGCCCATCGCCACCGGCCCAAGTCGGGCATCGGACGGGCATCTTGGGCTGGGCGGGCCGCAGCACGGGTCACGAGGCGGCGCATTAAGGCCTCGGTGGGGGAAGAGGCCTCGAGCGTTTCCACCCACCACGTTTCCGGCCGGCCCACGAAGCCCAAGCGCACGGGTTCAGAAGCGGGCTCGGCCGGCGCTGTGGTGGGCGTTTGGGTCGGGAAGACGGTCACGGTGGTGGGGCTAGCGGAGGGAGCGAGGCGGGTGGACAGGGGAGGATGCGCTTGCCGAGAGGAGCTGGACCGGCAGGCCACCAATTCCACGAGGAGGAACCAGAGAAGAGCCACAAGTGCCGGCGAGGCCGGCCAAGTTGTTCGAAGTGTCGGCTGCTTCACGTTCTTCAGGGAAGTCCGAGTGTGTTGGTCCAGAGTGGGCGATACGGTTGGTTCTGGTGAACTGTCCCTCGCCCGGCCCTTTGGGGAACTACGGGCGGGGGGAGGTTCCCGCAGTTCCCCAAGACGTGGAGGTGAACGTCAATTCAGTCGTTCGGCAATGGGGTAGCCGATTTCTTCCATCAGCGCAGCAATGGCGTCGGGCGTCGCCGGTTCCTGGTAGGTGACTGTCACCTGCTTGGTCTGCTCGTCGGCCTTCACGTCTACCACGCCTTCTAGCGCTTTCAACTCACGCTGAATGGCCATCACGCAATGGCCACAGGAGATGGCCGGCACGTGATAGGTTTCGGTCACCATGATGCCCCTCCTCGTTTACAGCTTGTTGCTGGCCTCGAACACGTCCAACAATTCAGAGAGCACGCGCTCGCGCTCAATGGGGTCGTCGCCCCGGATGGCGGTGGTCACACAGGTTTGCAGGTGATCGCTGAGGATCAACTGGTTTACGCGATCAATGGCCCGTTTAATGGCCTGTGTCTGCTGGATGATGTCAATGCAGTAAGCATCGTTTTCCACCATGCGGGCAACCCCGCGCACGTGTCCCTCGATGCTGCGCAGCCGGGCCAAAATCTCGCTCTTGTCCGACATACTCCCCCCGTGTACTGGGTTTTCCGCAAGTATAACCAAAACGCGCTGCCGGGCAACTTCCATCGGGTGAGCCGGGGCGTGCTGGCGCCTGTGGCCCCTCAGGCCCGGTTATCCCTCCAAGTGGGGCAACAACTTCTGGAGCAAGCGGGACTTGGGCATGTACCCCACGATGCGGTCCACCGGTTTGCCGTCCTTAAAGACAATCAACGTGGGGATGCTCTGCACCCCGTATTCCATGGCTACTGAGGGGTTCTGGTCCACGTCGAGCTTGGTGATCTTCAGCCGGCCGTCGTATTCGGCCGCGATTTCCTCCAAAATGGGTGCGATCATGCGGCACGGCCCACACCACACGGCCCAGAAGTCGGTGACCACGGGCACATCGGCTTCCAGGACTTCCTGTTGAAAGGTAGCTGCTGTCACCTCGACCGGTTTGGCCATCGTCTCTCACCTCGCTGTCTTTGGGAATTTGGCATGGTGTCGGCTCGGTTATCCTGACGACACAAGCCGCCATCATCTTACTGGTTCCCCTCTCTCTTGTCAAAGGGCAACTTGACCTGATCCATGGCTTGTCTTAAATGTCACCTGCATGTATCATCCCGCTCATGGAAGTCTGGGAGCGCCTGTGGAACAACGTGGGGAAGCACCGCGCGTGGTGGCCAACGCTGTGGGTTGAGGGGGTGGGGTGGGGCATGGCAGCCCTGCTGCTCGGCGTTCTGGTGTTTCTCTGGAGTCTGCGTTCGTGGGCAGTGGTGCGCTTTCCCTACCAAGTGGAGTACGGCGAAGGGCCGGTAGTGGACTGGACGCTGGCGCTCTTAAGGGGAAGATGGCCTTATAAGCCGATCCAACCGCCACCGTGGACCCTTTCCGTCTACACGCCCGGTTACTTGGTGATGGCCGCGGCCCTCACGCCCGCGGTGGAGCGTCTGGGGTTGCCGTTGTGGGCGGCCGGCCGTCTTCTCTCCCTCGTGAGTGCGCTGGGGCTGGCCGTGCTGGCCGGCACCATGGTTCGGGCGCTCACGGGGAGGCGGTGGCTTGCAGTGGTTGCTGCCCTCGTCTGGATCACAGCGCCGCTCCTTCACCGCTGGGCCACGTTGTACCGCGTTGACATCTTCGCCCTGTGGTGGAGCGCCTTGGGCATAGCACTCGTGGGGCGCGCGCAGGGGCGAGCCCGTTGGCTGGTGTTGGCCGGCTTGGCCTTCCTGGCCGGTATGTTCACCAAGCAGAGCTTCGTGGCGGCGCCCTTGGCGGCGGCACTCTATCTCGGATGGCGCGACCGCCGCGCGGCCGTCATCCTGGTCAGCACTTTCGTCGTCGTGGGGGGGATGGTGGGCGTGGGGCTGTGGTGGCAGGTGGGCAATGGCCTCATCGAATCCCTCCTCGTGGCCAACGCCAACTCCTTTTCCGTGAAGCGCATGTTGGGACTGCAATGGACGGCGTTCCTGCGCCTTGTTCCCGTCTTCCTGGTGTTAGCCGGTGTGGCCGTGCGGACGTTCAACGTCCCGCTCGTGGGACTGTGGTGGCTCCTGGCCGTGCTGATGACGGTGAGCGCCGGCAAGGTGGGCGCGTGGGAAAATTACTTCTTGGAACCGCTCTTCACCACCATTGTCCTGGGGGTGGCCATGCTAAGCCGTTGGCCGCGGGAGTGGCGTGTGCTGGTCCCCTGGATCTTCGTGGTTCAATTGTTCCTCTACGTCTTCGGCATCGAGCACGCCTCGCCCGCAACGTTTTGGCGGTGGCTCGGCGACCTGGCTGCCGAGGAACAAGCCTTGGCTGATTTTGTGGAGCGCACCCCAGACCCCATTCTAAGCGAACACATGGGTGTTCTGGCTCAAGCCCGCCGGCCCATTTGGCTCCACAGTTTCGTGTACACGCAATTGGAGCGCCAAGGAGCGTTCGACCCCGGTGAGCTGTTGGGGATGATCTCTCGGGGTGAGTTTGCGCTGGTGATTGAAAATGAGGGAGCCAAGCGCAGGAAAGATGTCGGCCGCTGGAGCCAGCGGGTGCTCAACGCCATAGATGCCGCCTACGCGCCGGTGGAGCGTGTCGGCCGTTGGCTAATCCTGCGACCGGCGCCGCTTCGCCGGTCCGCCAACGTGCCTGTTGGCCCCTCGATCCGCCTGCAACAGTGGGACGTGGCCGTCAACGGGGTGGTGGCACCTCCAGGCCCTGTGGCCATTCGGCCAGGAGATCGGCTGGAGGTTCACCTGTTGTGGGAGGCGGTGGACAGGCCCCGGGAGACGTTGACGGCCTTCGTTCACCTGAAGAATTGGCTCGGGGAGGGCATTACCCAACACGACGCGCCGCCCCGCGAGGGCACGATGCCCACCAACACGTGGCGCCCTGGTGACTTGGTGCGCGATGTCCACCCCCTCCAGGTGCCCGCTGACGTGACCCCGGGCGCCTACGTCCTCGATGTTGGGCTTTACACCTTGGGAGCATCGGGTGAGGTCCAGCCGGCCGGCCCACCTGTTCGCCTGGAAGGGTTGAAAGTGCCCCTGGAATTTCCCCCGCCCCCGTCAACTACGCCCCTAGCGCGGGTGGGCAATGTCCTTGTGCTGGTGAGCGTGACCACGCCGACGATGCCCCTCCGCCCCGGCCAGGAGGTGAACGTGAAAACGATCTGGCGCGCTGAGAATCTCCCGGCCGGGGATTGGACGGCCTTTCTTCACTTGATCGGCCCGTGCGCTGACGAGGCGTGTCAGCTCCCGCCATTGGCTCAGGACGACCACCGTCCTCTGGACGGGCGGTATCCCACGTCAGTTTGGTCGCCCGGCGAATACGTGCCCGTGGACTTTCGGCTTGTCGTGCCCTCCGAGGTGCCGCCGGGCGAGTACCGTCTGCGGCTTGGCTGGTACCCCGTCGAGGGTGGCCCTCGGCTGCCCGTGGCTGAGGCGACCTTCCCCGTTGTGGACAATGCCCTGGACGTGATGACCTTCCAAGTGGCACGGCCGTAGTTGCTACTCCTGGGTGGCCTCGGCGATGAGTTGCTCGAAGACCTCGAAGGGTTGAGCACCCACCAGGCGACGTCCGTTGATGAAGAAGGTGGGCGTTCCGTTCACGCCCAGGCGGGTGCCCTCGGCCAACCCTAACTCCATGCGATCGTTGAAGCGGTCGGCGGAGACGCAGGCGCGAAGCTCCTCGCCGTCCAAACCCTGTTCCTCGGCGAAGGTAATCAACACGTCCAACACGTCCTCACGGCCGGCCCACTCCTCCTGCCGGGCGAAGAGCGCGTCGTGCATACGCCAATACGCTTCTGGGCCGGCCTGATCGGCCGCACAGTAGGCTGCTGGCCGGCCGCGCGGGCTTGAGGGTGAATGTTGTCGATGGGAAAGTCCACCAGCACAAACCGCACTGTGCCGTTCTCGATGTAGGGGGTCAAGGAGGGCAGTGTCTCCTCAAAAAAGCGCTTGCAGAAGGGGCACTGGTAGTCGCTGAACTCCACAATGAGCACTGGTGCGTCCGGGCTTCCCTTGGAGGGGAACTGGGCCAGGACCTCCGGGTTGAGCTCGTAGATGTACTCCTGGGTGAACCCGGTCTCTTCCAGCGGTTCATCGGCCGCCACCCACGACGTGACAATGCCGTCCACGCCGGCGACCCGGCGCTCCAACCCGCTCATCACTTGGCGTTGGACCACCACGTAGCGGTTGTCTTGGGGAAGGGCGTAGGCAATCCATTGCCCGTCAGGGCTCCAGACGGGGAAGAAGTTGGGGGTTTGGGGGTCCTCCGTAATCGGACGGATGTCCGAGCCGTCTGCTCGCATGACGTAGAGGTCCAAGTCCTCACCGGGGCGGCTACGGTCGGAATAAAAGGCGATTTGGGTGCCGTCGGGCGAATAGGTGGGGTTGGCTTCCACCCCGGCCCGGCGGGTCAGTTCCTGGATATCGCCGCTGGCCACGTCGACCACCATAATGGCCTGCTCGGTCTGAGTTTCGCTGACGAAGACAATCCGGGAGCCGTCGGGGCTCCAGCTTCCCAGCCGCTCGTCCGACTCGGGCAACTGGACGAGCGGTCGCACGTTGGAGCCGTCAGCGTCCATGAGAAAGATGTCAAAAGTGCCGTCCCGGTTGCTGAGAAAGGCGATTTGGGTGCCGTCGGGCGACCACACAGGCTGGAGTTCAATTTCGGGCGACTCAGTCAGGCGTTGTGTCTGCCCGCTCTCGACTTCCGTCACCACCAAGTCGAGGCCGTCGGCCACTTGCACAGCGTAGGCCACACGCGTGCCGCCTGGTGCAAGGGAGGGAAAGACGGATTCCCGCTCGCCGTCTGAGACGAGGTGCAGGCCGCTGCCGTCGGCGTTGATGACGAAGACCTGCACCGTTGGGCCATACGGTCCCATGAAGGCCATGCGCCCTGTGGGCAAACCCGACGACGGATCAGTGGGAGGGGTCGGGGGTGTCTGGTCGGCGGCCACTGAGGGCGTTGCCCGCCCACGTTCCGCCGTCTGTTCGGCTGCTGGGCCGGAGCGGGCACAGGCGGTCACCAGCACGAAAACTATCAGGAACAATCCGGTTCCTAACCGTCGTTGTTGTGGGCTCATGCCGAGCATCTCCTCTCTGTAGACGTTGACCACTTTCGGGCCGCTGTACCCGTGACACAGCGGCGTGTGCAGATGGTAAGGGAATTCCCCCCCTTTGCCAAACAGGAGGCTTCCGACCTCGTTCCTTCTCGGCCAAGTTGAAGTTCGGCCCTGAGGGGAAACATGGTATAATGGGACAAATCGCCCTCTGGTGGTCGGCGATACACGCCGTGAAGGCGCGATAAGGGGTGAGCACGCTATGGAATACGAAGCCATCATCGGCCTCGAAGTTCACGTCCAGCTTCTGACGCGCTCCAAGATGTTCTGCGGGTGCGACGCCAATTACCAGGATGCCCCGCCCAACACGCACGTCTGCCCCGTCTGCTTGGGTTTGCCCGGCTCGCTGCCCGTGATCAACAAGCGGGCCGTGGAGTACACCATCATGACAGGGCTGGCGCTCAACTGTCAGATTGCCCCGGTGACCAAGTGGGACCGCAAAAATTACCATTATCCGGATTTGCCCAAGGATTACCAGATTTCCCAGTACGACCTCCCCCTGACCTTCGCCGGCCATCTCACCATCGACGTGGAAGGTCGGCCCAAGCGCATCGGGATTCGCCGCGTCCACTTGGAGGAGGATACCGGCCGACTCTACCACGTGGACGGCCGGGCGCTGGTGGATTACAACCGAAGTGGTGTGCCCCTCATTGAAATTGTGAGCGAGCCGGACATCCGTTCACCTGAAGAAGCACGCCTCTACCTGCAGAAATTGCGCACCATCGTGCGTTACTTGGGTGTCTCCAGCGGCGACATGGAAGCCGGCGCCCTGCGCGTGGACGCCAACGTCAGCGTGCGGCCGGTGGGACAGGAGACGTTTGGGACTCAAGTGGAAGTGAAAAACATGAACTCCTTCCGCAGCGTCAAGTTGGCCCTGGAGTACGAGATCGAACGCCAAATCGGTGTTTTGCGGGCCGGGGGCACGGTGGTGCGCGAAACGCGCGGCTGGGTCGAGAGTGAAGGGCGCACGGTCTCCCAGCGCTCCAAGGAAGAGGCCCACGATTACCGGTACTTTCCGGAACCGGATTTGCCCCCCTTGGAGATCATGCCTGCTTGGGTGGACGCCCTGCGCCGAGCCCTCCCCGAGCTGCCCGACGAAAAGGCAGCCCGCTACCAACGCGAGTATGGCCTCTCTGCCTACGACGCCGGGCTGATCGTGGCTGACCGCCTCGTGGCCGAGTGGTACGAGGCGGCCGTAGCCTTGGGCGCCAAGGCCCAACCACCCATCTCGCCCAAGACGGTGACCAACTGGCTGACAGGGGAGGTCTTCCGCCTGATGCGCGAGCGCGGCCAAGACATCCAAGCCCTGAGCCTCTCCCCGGCGGCCCTTGTGGAGGTGTTGGGCCTGGTGGCGAACGGTACCATCAACAACAACGTCGCCAAACACGTGGTGCGCGACGTGATCGAGAGCGGCAAGGCCCCCACCCAGATCGTGGAGGAACGCGGCCTGCGCCAGATCAGCGACGAGGCTCAGCTTGCCCAGATCGTGGCCCAGGTGCTTGACCAACACCCTGACGAGGTACAAGCCTACTTGAACGGCCGCGAACAAGTGGCCAAGTGGCTCATGGGCCAAGTCATGCGGGCCACGAGGAGCAAAGCAAATCCTCAGGTGGTTATGGCGCTCCTGATTCAACATTTAGAGGCACGCCGTTCATCGTAGTGGTCGCCCTCCTCGGCGCCGTGCCGTGGCCAATCTACATCCTCAACGGAGAGGGACGATGACGACCGACGCGGCTTCCCAGCGCGTATCCGATGTTCCCACCCTGTGGAAGATTGCCTCGCATTTCTACACCGATGCCGTTGCTGACATGGCTATCCACCCCGGCGTGCGCGATCAGCTCCACGAGCCCCAGCGCATCTTGAACACCTCCTTCCCGGTGAAGATGGACGACGGCTCCGTGCGCATGATGAGAGGATATCGGGTCCACCACAACATTGTGCGCGGGCCGGCCAAGGGAGGAATCCGCTACACGCCGGGACTCACACTGGAGGATGTCCAAGGGTTGGCCATGCTCATGACGTGGAAGACGGCTGTGATGGGCTTGCCCTTCGGGGGCGCCAAGGGCGGCGTGGCCTGTGATCCAGGCCAGCTCTCGCGCGACGAGCTGGAGCGCATCACCCGGCGGTACACGCTGGAGATCATTCCCCTCCTGGGTCCCGAGCGGGACATTCCGGCCCCTGATCTGGGCACCGATGAACATGTGATGGCCTGGATCATGGACACGTACTCCCTCATCAAGGGATACGCCGTGCCGGCTGTGGTCACCGGCAAGCCCGTGGCCGTCGGCGGATCGCGGGGGCGACGGCGGGCCACCGGGCGAGGGGTAGTCTTCGTGGTGCGGGCCTTGGCCGAGCGCGAGGGGCTGGACATGCGCGGCGCGCGGGTAGCCATTCACGGCTTTGGCAAGGTGGGTTCAACCGTGGCCTACCTGTGTTACCACGTCTTGGGCGCCCACGTGGTGGCCGTGTGTGATTCTCGAGGGGGCGCCTACAACCCGGAGGGGCTCGACGTGATCGAGCTCCTGAAGTACAAGGCCGAGACCGGCCAGGTGACGGGATTTCCGCACAGCACGCCCATCTCCCCCGAGGAAGTTCTCACCGTGGCGTGCGACGTGCTCATTCCAGCTTCGGTGGAGCGTGTCATTACCGCCCACAACGTCGATCAGGTTCAGGCCCGCGTGATCGTGGAGGCTGCCAATGCGCCGGTGACGCCCGAGGCCGACCACGTGCTCTGGGACCGCGGGGTGATCATTGTGCCCGATGTGTTGGCCAACGCGGGCGGCGTGACCGTTTCCTACTTCGAGTGGGTGCAGGATTTGCAGAGTTTCTTCTGGAGTGAGGAGGAAGTCACCCAGCAGCTCAGAACGGCGATGGGCCGCGCCTTCGGGCGCATGTATGCCCTGGCGGCCGAGGCCAACATCTCCTTGCGCAGGGCCGCCTATCGGCTGGCCATCGACCGAGTGGCGACAGCATACGAGTTGCGGGGATTTTATCCGTGAAGGAGGTGGACGATGAACGGACTGGCCCAAACGTCTTCCCGGGACTCCCATCCCAATTCGGCCGACAACGCCACCCTCGCCCTGGCCCACCAGGTTGTGGGCGCCTTTGCTGTGGGGCCCAATCCCTATGACGTGGCTGTGGAACAGTTCGAGAGCGCATTGCCCTACGTGAAGCTCAAACGCGGGTTGATCGACTACCTGCGGCGCTCCAATCGGGCGCTTCTGATCAGCTTCCCCGTGATCATGGACGATGGCCGTGTGGAAGTCTTCGAGGGCTACCGGGTCCACCATTACACGACGCTGGGGGCGACGCACGGCGGGCTCCGCTACCATCCGGGCGTGAACTTGGACGAGATGAGAGCGCTGGCCATGTGGAATACTTGGAAAGCGGCTGTGGTGAACATTCCCTTCGGCGGCGCTGCCGGCGGCGTGACTGTCAACCCCCTGAGCCTGAGCAGGCGGGAGCTCGAACGGCTCACCAGGCGCTACGTGACGGAGATCTCCCCCCTGCTCGGCCCCGAGGTGGACGTGCTGGGGCCGGACCTCAACACCGACGAGCAGATCATGGCCTGGGTGATGGACACCGTCTCCATGGCCCAAGGGCACTCGGTCAACGCCGTTGCCACGGGGAAACCGGAGCCGCTGGGCGGCACGGCCGGCCGCATTGGTTCCATTGGCTTGGGCATTGCCTTTGTGGTGGCGGAACTTTTCAAGCGCTTGGAATATTCTCTGCAAGGTGCGCGCGTGGCTATCCAAGGCTTTGGGCGTGTGGGCTCCCACGTGGCCCTGCACTTGGCGGAACAGGGTGCTCGGCTGGTTGCGGTGAGCGACTTGGGCGGCGGTATTTACCGGCCTGATGGCCTGCCCGTGGAGGAGCTCATCGGGCACGCTGCCCGGACCAGAACTGTGGCCGGCTTTCCCCACACTGAACCCATCACCGACGAGGACTTGTTGTCCATGCCGGTGGACCTGCTCGTGCTGGCGGCCTTGGGCAACCAGATTCGGGCGGACAATGCCCACCGCGTGCAGGCTCGCGTTATTGTGGAAGGTGGACCGGGCGTGGTCACCCCAAGAGCCGACCGCATTCTCGCCGACGTGCGCCCTGATTGTGTGGTGTTGCCCGACATTTTGGCGGCTGCGGGGGGAATGGTGGTCAGCTACTTCGAGTGGGTGCAGGATCTGCAAAGCTTTTTCTGGACGGAGAGGGAGGTGGAGGCACGGCTGCGGGAGATCATGGTCAACGCCTTCGACCGTGTCTGGGCTTTGGCCGAGGAGAAGGCCATTTCCCTGCGCACCGCCGCCTACGTGTTGGCCATCTCCCGGGTGGCTGAGGCCACCATGGTGCGCGGCATCTGGCCGTGAGGACGGCCTACCAAGCCCCAACCGCCGGGGCCCTGGTGGCCGCAAACTGGGCTGCCGCCCGCACAAAGGCCTCGAAGAGGCGGTCGTGGGGTGATGTGAGCAGTTCCGGATGCCACTGGACGCCGATGACAAAGGGAAATCCCTCAGCCTCAACCCCTTCAATAATGCCATCCGGCGACCACGCCACCGCACGGAGCTCGCCCCCCACGCGGTCAACCGCCTGGTGGTGAAAGGTGTTGACCTCGACGCGAGCGGTGCCCATGACGCGGGCCAACAGGCTGTGGGGCTCGAAGGTCACCGGGTGGTGCACTGAAGGGTCATCGTTAGGGGTCGAGTGGACCAAGGCATGGGCCACAGTACTCTCGATGTCCTGAATGAGTGTGCCCCCCCAAGGCCACGTTGAGCACCTGTATTCCCCGACAGATGGCCAACACGGGCATCTGTCGTTCCAAGGCCAAGTGCACGAGTTTCAGTTCAAGTGCGTCTCGACACGGATCCACGCCGTAGACGGCCGGATGGCGGGGAGCATCCGTGTATCGTTTGGGATGAACATCCCCACCGCCCGAGAGGAGGAGGCCATCCACCCGTGCGATGAAGGCAGAGGCCATCTGGGGCGCGTTGGGCAGGAGAAATGGCACCCCGCCGGCGCGCTCCACAGCCTCGGCGTAGGCCGTGGGCACGGCGTAGTGTGGCCACCGGCGGCGCCCCCGGCGAGGCCATGTCTTCACGGTGATGCCAACGGTGGGCGTGCGTTCCATATCTGCGCACTCCTCATAGTATGGTGGCCCCTTGCTCTATCTCTCCCCATGGGCCCAGGAGGATGCCGTTCGCACAGCCCGCTTCCTGTGTTCCCGGAGGGCGGTCGGGCGAGGCCCCACTCGTGAAGGCGATGCCACAGCAAGAGGGGCGGGCGCAGTGGCCCACCCCATCGTAGACGCGGTCACCCGTAGAATGCCTCGATGCCCGTCAGGTGGCGGCCCAAGATGAGCTGTTGGATCTGACTGGTGCCCTCGTAGAGGCTGGCCACACGCGCATCTCGCCAGAGGCGTTCGGGGGGGGTATTCGTTGGAGTAACCGTAGCCCCCGTGAATCTGGATGGCCAGGTCGGCGGCTCGCTTGGCCACCTCACTGGCGTAATACTTGGCGAGCGCCACGGGAATCGTGCTTCGTTTCCCTCTGTTCTTGACGTGGCCGGCCCGGTAGACGAGCAGGCGGGCCGCCTCGGTTTCCACGTACATGTTGGCCAGCATTTCCTGGACGAGCTGGAAGCCGGCAATGGGGCGTCCAAAGGCTTCGCGCTGCTTGGCGTATTCCACGCTGCAGTCCAAAGCGTATTGAGCAATGCCCACACAGCCGCTGGCCACGCCGTAGCGCCCGTTGTCCAAGGCGCTCATGGCCACGTAGAAGCCTTGGCCCACTTCACCGAGCCGTGCCGAGTCGGGCACGCGCACGTTGTCCAAGAAGAGCTCGCCCGTGTCGCTGGCGCGCAGGCCGAGCTTGCCCTTGATCTTGCGGGCGTGGAAGCCGGGGGTGTTGGTCTCGACGAGAAAGGCCACCATGCCCCTGTGGCGGCTGCCCGGCTCGGTCTGGGCGAAGATGATGGCCACGTCGGCCCACGTGCCGTTGCTGATCCACGTCTTCTGGCCGTTGAGCACCCACTCGTCCCCCTCGCGGACCGCGCGCGTCTGAATGTTGCTGGCGTCGGAGCCGGCGCCGGGCTCGGTGAGGCCAAAACAGCCGATCCACTCGCCGCTGCACAGCTTGGGAAGATAGGTGCGCTTCTGCTCCTCGGTGCCCCATTTCAGGATGGTCAACTCCACCAAGGACATCTGAACGGAGAGGGTCGTGCGCACGGAGGAGTCCGCGTACCCGATCTCCTCGAACACGATGGCCTCGCTGATGTAGTCGAGGCCAGCACCACCGTATTCCTGGGGGATGGGCACGCCGAGGAAGCCGAGCTCGCCTAGTCGGTACAGGAGTTCGCGGGGAAAGGATTCCTGAATGTCCCACTCTCGGGCGTAGGGGAGAATGTGCTCGCGTGCAAACTGGCGCACGGCATCACGTATCATGCGCTGTTCTTCGGTGAGGTCGAAGTCCATGGCTTCACTCCTTGTCCTCGCTTCGGTTGTGTTCGCCGGTCCGGGAACGCCGTTGGTCTGCTGTCCGTGTCTTGGCCCTATTGTAACCTAGAAGAGGGACTTTGTTCAAATTGGCACCGAGTGGAGGGGAGAAATCACGTGTCCGAGCGTGGCACCGGGAGAGTCGTTGGGCGTGAGGAACAAGGAGAAACGCCGGCCGGTTGTCCATCCCCCCAAACAGCCGGCCGGCGCCCCGCGATAAGGAGAGGGAATGATGTGAGCGATGTTGTGCCCTCAGTGTATCACGTGACGGAGGGTGGCTCAATAGCAAAGGCGGTTCACTTCCGGGGACGTTTGTCCTGGTCCGCGAGTGCCGGTGTTGAAATCGTGACCTATTGGCCCATGACGTGCTCGTAGACCTCCGAGATGATCCGGGCGGCTTGGTGCCACGAGAAGCGGGTTACAGCTCGCCGCCGTAGGGCCCTCCCAAGGAGCGGCCACTCGTGGGGCTCGTCGAGGAGCTCCCACAGGGCGCGGGCCAGGGCGTCGGCAGTGGGCTGGCGGGCGTAGACGCCCCACTCGCCGAGGTACTCGCGGCTCACGGGCGTGTCGAAGGTGACGGTGGGGAGGGCTGTGGCCATGTAGTTCAGGAGCTTACCACTCCCCTCGGTGGCGCTGAGTTTGGGGGCCACGGCCACGTCGCCCAGGCGCAGGAAGTGGGGGGCTTGCTCGTAGGGAAGGCGGCCGGTGAAGGTTACCCACGGTTCCAGGCCCATCTGCTGAGCCACGCCCCGGTAGTATTCCTCTGCGGGATAGCCCATGATCAGAAAGTGAACGTCTTGGCGCCGGTTGAGAATCTGTCGGGCAGCCTGCAAGAGCAGCCCAGTACCTTGGTACTCGGCCAAGAGGCCTAGGTAGACCACCACTACCCGGTCCTCGGGAATGCCCAGTGCCTGCCGCGTGGCCTGGAGGGCTGGGGCGTCGTCGGGCTGGCGTGGCCGAAAGCGGTTGGGGTTGACGCCGTCGGGCACGGGGTGGATTTTGTCCGCGGGCACGCCGAACTGGCGCAGCAGCAGGTCGGCGGCGTGGTGGGAGCTGGTCAGGATGGCGTGAGGGCGGTGGTCGATCCAGTGCTCCAGGCGCCACAGGGGTCGAAAGAAGGGGCTTTCGGGGTTCAGGAAGCCGTGATCGCACATTTCGCTTGTCAGGCTTCCCTGGAAGTCGAAGACCAGCGGCACTCGCCGCAGGCGGCTCAGCACGTACCCAATCAGTGCCCCCTCGTGCAGGTGGGCGTGAATGAGCTCAGGCGGGTAGGCCACGATCTCGTGCAGGGAGATGAGGCTCAGCATGGCGTCGAGGTAAATTTTATGGCGAGAGGAACCCACCACGACGCGGTAGTTGAAGGGAACGCCCGGGCTCCGGCGCACCGTGAGGTTGCCCACGTCGCGGCCGTTGGGGTACGCGAGGATGCGGATGGTGTGGCCGAGGGCGCGCAGGGCGATGGCTTCCTCGTAGATGCGCACGTGGCACCCGTAGTCGGCGAAGAACATGGTAGGGGCCAACATCAGCACCCGGCGTGGAGTCACCGGGGCCACGGTGTCTGCCTCCTCTGTGTGTGCCTGGGGCCACAACGAGACGACGTCACCCGGCGGGCGTGACGACGACATGGGACGTATTCCTCAGCCGACGTGCCTGTGTTTCCAAGGCTAGGTCGCGCCTTACGTCCTGAGAATGGCGCGGGGTGACCATCACGCAAGGGCGGCACGCGGTACATGACACACCGCACGCCGCCCATTATACGTCGTGGCCGGGAAGCTGCAAGCGGGGCGGGCTGCGTCCCTGGCCCTCCTACTCAGGAGAAAGGGAGGGACGAGTATCTGGCACAGAGGGCCGGGTGCGTGGTGTGCGAACCCGGCGCTGTCGAGTGTGGTCGTCCTTGGCCGATGGTGGGGAGGGGTGGGTGTCCCGCAGGGCCACGGGCAGCACCTCGTCCATGCGGTGGACGAACACGAAGCGGAGTTGTCGGCGCACGTGGGAGGGAACGTCCACCAAATCCTTCTTGTTCTTGGCCGGCACGATAAAGGTCTTCAGGCCGGCCCGGTGGGCTGCCAGGGCCTTCTCCTTCAGGCCGCCGATCTGGAGCACGCGGCCCCGCAGGGTGATCTCCCCGGTCATGACCACGTCACGGGCCACGCGCCGCCCCGTGAGCGCCGAGATGAGGGCAGTGGCAATGGTGATGCCGGCGCTGGGGCCGTCTTTGGGGATCGCCCCATCTGGCACGTGGATGTGAATGTCTATTTTGTCGAAGTCTTCAACTTCGATGCCCAGCTCCTCGGCGTGGGAGCGGGCGTAGGTCAGGGCGGCTTGAGCACTTTCCTGCATGACCTCGCCGAGCTGTCCGGTGAGCAACAGGTTGCCCTTGCCTTCCATGATGCTCACTTCGACGCTCATGATGTCGCCGCCGTATTCGGTGACGGCCACGCCAGTGGCCACGCCCACTTCATCCTCGTCCTCAACTGTGCCGAAGGTGTACTGGGGTGGGCCGAGGAACTTGGCCAAGTTGCCCACGGTGACCAGGTGCGGGGCTCGCCGTCCTTCGGCGATTCGGCGGGCGATCTTGCGGCAGACTGTGGCGATGGAGCGCTCCAAGTTGCGCACGCCCGCCTCGCTGGTGTATTCCCGGATAATGTGGCGCAGAGCCTGCTCGCTGAACCGCACCGGATGTGCTTCCAGGCCGTGCGCCTCAATCTGGCGGGGCAAGAGGAAGCGGCGCGCAATAGTGAGTTTCTCCTCTTCCGTGTACCCCGGGAATTCGATGATTTCCATGCGGTCCAACAGGGCTGGGGGAATAGTGTAGAGCACGTTGGCTGTGGTGATGAAGAACACTTGACTGAGATCGTAGGGCACATCCAAGTAGTGGTCCAAGAACGCCTTGTTCTGCTCGGGGTCGAGGACTTCTAACAGGGCTGCGGCCGGATCGCCCCGGAAGTCGAACCCCAGCTTGTCCACTTCGTCCAGCATGAAGACTGGGTTCACCACGCCGGCGTTGCGCATTCCCTTGAGGATTCGGCCGGGCATGGCGCCGACGTAGGTGCGCCGGTGTCCCCGAATTTCAGCTTCGTCATGGACGCCCCCGAGACTCATGCGCACGAACGTGCGGCCTAGGGCTTTGGCAATGCTGCGCCCGAGGCTCGTCTTGCCGGTGCCGGGTGGCCCCACGAAGCAGAGGATGGGGCTTTGCATCTTGCCTGGCGCCAGTTGGCGCACGGCCAAGTATTCCAGCACGCGCTCCTTGGCTTTTGTGAGCCCGTAGTGGTGAGCGTCGAGCACTTGCGCGGCCTGTGTCAAGTTGACGGGTTCCTCTTGGGCCGCCCCCCAAGGGAGGGTGAGCAGCCAGTCCAAGTATGTGCGGATGATGCCCACTTCGGGGGCGGCCGGGGGAATGGCCTGAAGCCGGGTCAGCTCCTTGAGGGCTTTTTCTCGCACGTCGGGGGGCATGGCGCTTTGCTCGATGCGTTCCTTGAGCTCGGCGAGCTCGGCCATGAGGGGATCGCTCTCGGCCAGCTCCTGCTGGATGAGCCGCAGTTGTTCACGGAGGAAGAATTCCCGTTGGGTGCGGTCCACTTCCTCTTGCACTTGGGTGTGAATGCGCTCTTCCAGCTCCAAGATTTCCAGCTCGCTGCCCAACATGATGCTCAGTTTGCGGAGTCGGTCCAACGGGTCGAAGGTTTCCAGGAGTGCCTGGCGTTTGTCGAGGGGGAAAGTCCACGATGGAGACGATCAGGTCGGCCAGCCAGCCGGGTTCGTCGGCGTTCAAGGCGGCGATGTACGCGTCCTCAGGCAAAGAGCGGCTGAGCTGGACACATTGTTCGAACAGGGTGAGAACGGCTCGCATGAGGGCTTCGCCCGTCTTGGTGATTTCCGTGCGCTCGGGCACGCTTTCGACGCGGGCACACAGGTACGGGTGTTCTTGTGTGAACTCCAACACACGCACGCGCCTCCGACCTTGGACCAGCACGTTCATGGTGCCGTCCGGCATGCGGAGGGTGCGCCCGACGACAACTTCGGTGCCCACGGTGAAGAGCTCGTCGGGGGCGGGGCGTTCGACGCGGTGGTCACGTTGGGCCACGGCGATGAGGGGAGCATCGTGTTCGAGGGCTGCTTCCACTGCTCTCAGGCTGTGGTCACGCCCCACCAACAGGGGAGCCATCATTCTGGGGAAAATGACGGTGTCCCGCAACGGGATCACGATGGCTTCATATGTCTCCGGGACCCCGTTGGGCTCATTGTCCAACAGTTCATCAAATTCGAACAGGTCGTCGAACTCGGTCATCACTTTAATTCCCGTCCTCGCGTAGCAAGAAAGCGGTCCACGGACCTGTGAACCGCCCTGATGCCGGATCAAAACACTCCGCCGGTAATAATAGCATATTTGGGCCAAGGTTCCAACAGGCACCCCGTTACGGGCCTGTGGGTCTCGGCGTGGTGGTGCTCATTTTGGCCGTCGTGGTGGCCAGGGCGCGGCGTGCTTCGGCCGCCACGAAGAGGGACCCGGTGACAACCACGGCCCCGTCGGGGCCGGCTCTCTCCAAGGCAAGGTGCACGGCCTCATCCACAGCAGGTTCCACCTCGACGACGGGCGCGAGGGGCAAGTCGGGGCGTTGGAGGCGGGCGGCCAGATCATCGGCTGGGCGGGCACGGGGATGGCGTGCTTGGGTGACTACCACGCCGGCGGCCAACGGCAACAAAGGGGCCAGCACCACGTCGGGCGCCTTATCCTGCAGCAGGCCCACTACGAGCCAGAGCCGCTCCCACGAGACGAGGCCGTGTTGAACGAGCTCCAGCAGCGTGTGGCGCAGCGCCAAGGCCGAGGCATCATTGTGAGCACCATCCACGACGATAAAGGGGTGCCGGTTCATCACCTCCACGCGGGCCGGCCAGACCACGTGGGCCAGCCCACGGCGCAGGGCGTGTTCGCTCCAGAGCACACCTTGCTCCCGAATGGTGTGGAGGGCGGCCACGGCTGTGGTAGCGTTGACGAGCTGGTGGGGGCCCAACAGGGGAAGAGTGAGGTCAGTAAGATTCACGCCAAACTGATACGCACCACAGGCGTGTCCCCATATGGCGATGCCCTCGCCGGCCGAGCCGCATGGCTGGAAGGTCACGTTGAACTGCTGGCCCTCCAGGGAGAGAGCTGTGCGTTCCCACATCCACGTGTCCCCCACCAGCGTGGCCGGCGCCCCCCGCCGCTCTGCCACCTGGACCAACACGTTCAGGGCGTCCGGCGCTTGGGGCGCGCTCACCAAGGGCACCCCGGGTTTGATGATGCCCGCCTTTTCCGCCGCGATTTTGGCCAAGGTGGTGCCCAACACGGCCGTGTGCTCCAGGCTGAGGGGCGTGATGATGGTCACCAGGGGGCGCGAGATCAGGTTGGTAGCGTCTAGCCGTCCACCCAAGCCCACTTCTATGACGGCCACGTCCACGTTGGCTTCGGCGAAGTGGACAAAGGCCATGGCTGTCAGGAACTCAAATGTGGTCACCCCGTGGAGCGACTCGGCCACGGGGCGAAGCCGGTTGACCAAAGCGACGAACGTCTCGCGGGAGATCATGTGGCCGGCCACGCGGATACGCTCCCGGGGAGTGTGCAAGTGGGGCGAGGTGAAGAGCCCGGTCCGGTGGCCGGCGGCCCGCAGCACGATCTCTACCATGGCTGCCGTGGACCCTTTGCCCTTGCTACCGGCGATGTGGATGGCCGGCACAGCGTCCTGGGGGGTTCCTAAACGCGCGAGCAGGGCCCGCATCCGCTCCAAGCGGTAGGGCTCTCGCCTCGCCGGCGGTGTGGTTTCGAAGTTGACCAGTCCCCACACGTAGTTGAGGGCGGCCTGATAGGTCTCCATAGGGCTGCTCCGGGCTCCAGGGAGGTCGTTGCTCGTTTCGAGTGTTCTCATTATAATACCCCATGGCCTGCACGTGGAAAAGATGACGTCCAGGGAGAGGGAACAGGATGATGCCGCCACGGCAAGCGCACATTGGATTCGTCTCCACCCGCTTGGCCAGTACCGACGGGGTTTCCCTGGAAACGGCCAAGTGGGTGAAAGTGCTGACCAGCATGGGATACGAGTGCTTCTTTTTCACGGGCGAGTCAGAGTGGCCTGCCGACCGCACCATGCTGGTGGCTGAAGCCCACTTCAAGCATCCCGAGATCCGCCGCATCAATGCCGATCTCTTCGACGACTACCGCCGTTCGGCCGGCACCTCCCTGCGCATACGGGCTATCAAAGAGCACTTGAAAGCCCACTTGTACCAATTTGTGCGCCGGTTTCAGGTCGATCTGCTGGTGGCAGAGAATGTGCTCTCCTTGCCCATGAACGTGCCCTTGGGCTTGGCCTTGGCCGAGTTCATCGCCGAGACGGGCGTGCCCACGATCGGCCACCACCACGATTTCTGGTGGGAACGTCGCCGGTATGCCGTCAGTGCGGCCCACGATTACCTCCGAGCGGCCTTTCCTCCCACCTTGAGGGCCGTGCGCCACGTGGTGATCAACTCCTTTGCTGGCCACCAGCTTGCCCTGCAGACCGGGGCGGGGTACACTGTTATTCCCAACGTGATGGATTTCGAGATGCCTCTTCCCCCTGTGGACGAGTACGCCCGCACGGTGCGGTCCCACATGGGTTTGGCTGACGGGGAGTACTTCCTGCTCCAACCTACCCGCATTGTGCCCCGCAAGCACATAGAGCGGGCCATCGAATTGGCCCGGCGCTTGGAGCTCCCCTGCGCCCTGGTCATTTCCCATGCCTCCGGTGACGAGGGGGACGCATACGCGCTCTACTTGCGCGAGTACGCCGATTTGTTGGGCGTGCGCCTCATTTTCGCGTCCGACTCCG
Source organism: Ardenticatenia bacterium (assembly GCA_030949995.1). Classification (GTDB taxonomy): domain Bacteria; phylum Chloroflexota; class Anaerolineae; order Ardenticatenales; family Ardenticatenaceae; genus WFWG01. The sequence continues at coordinate 843 of JAUZRY010000018.1, read as the reverse complement.
TGGACACCCGGCGCGGCCGCCGACCTGATGGAGCTCCTGTCTACGACCTTGCCGACATGTACCGACAGGCTGATTTGGTTACGTATCCGTCGGATATTGAAGGGTTTGGGAATGCTTTTCTGGAAACCGTGTACTACCGTCGTCCTATTGTGATGAACACATATGAGATTTTCAAGGCGGACATACAGCCCAAAGGGTTCAAGGTGATCGGCTTCGACGGGTTCGTGGACGAGCAGTGTGTGGCTCGTGCCAGGGCCATTCTGGAAAACCCCTCCCTGGCCGAGGAGATGGTGAACCACAATTTTGAAGTCGGACGCCGTCATTACTCGTTCGAGACTCTCGAGAGTCATCTGGTGAGCCTCTTGTACGAGTGTTTGGGAGCCCACACGTAGGCCAGGCCAGGAACGCCAGGCTCGTCGCGCCTTCCACAAGGTGAATGCACCATGACAAACGGAGAAACTCGCAAGCTGTTGGGCATCTTTGCCCACCCGGATGACGAATCCTTCGGGCCCGGCGGCACGTTGGCCAAATATGCCCGCGAGGGCGTGGAAGTCCACGTGTGCACGGTCACAGACGGCGCGGCCGGCTCGTCTGCCCCTGATGTTCGTGTGCCCGACGGTGAGACATTGGCGCAACTTCGCCTCAGAGAGCTCGAGTGTGCCTGCAAGGAGCTGGGCGCACACCTCCACATCCTGGGATACCGAGACAGTGGGATGGAAGGATCGCCCGACAACCGCCATCCGGCTAGCCTGTACCAGGCCGATTTGGACACGGTCGCCGAAGATGTGGTCAGGATCATGCGTGGTCTGCACGTCTCTTTATATTGTTATTATTGTGATGCCC
>JAUZRY010000017.1 GCA_030949995.1 Ardenticatenia bacterium | reverse complement strand
TGGTAGACTTAGGGGAAAGCCAAGCCCGTCTCCAAACCAGGAGGTCCCCCATGCGAAAACGAACAATTACGCGCCACACCCATCGGCGACTTTTTGCCAGCCCATCTGGCCCCGGCATCTGACACTCGAAGCCACATCGCACGATCTGATTGCAGCGTGCCCAGGAGGGGCCGGCGGAGGTCCCCTGTCATCTGGGTGAGCATTGATGACACGGTCAGCCGCAAGGACAAAGACACCCGGCGGCTGGAGGCGGTGGGACCTCGTCTTGACCACAGCGCCAATGGCAAAGGGCAGACCCGCTACTGCAAGGGAGCAGTTCATGTCACCTGTAAGGTGCAGATCGGTCCGTGGAGTGACATCTTCGCCTGGCGGATCTACTTGCGGGCCAAAACGGTGCGGCGGCTCAACCGCCGGCGGCCCAAGGAGGAGCGCCTGCGCTTCCGCAGCAAGTACCGCCTGGCGCGGGAGCTGTTGGCGGAACTGCGGCCCTCACCTCCCGAACGGCTACAAGGTCTATGTCTTGTTCGACCGCCGGTATGCGGGGGGCAAGCTGATCAAGTGGATACGGCGACAAGGCTGGCATCTCATCGGTGCCCTCAAGTCCAACCGCAAGCTGAACGGTACCCGAGTTGACCAATGGAATCAACGGTTGAGGCACAAGCGGTCTACCCGCGCCCGGGTTCCCGCTGCAGACGGCGGCGTGCGCACCTATTGCCGAAGCCTTGCCAAACCTAAATTTGCCAATGTCCAGTAAATTATACAGGGAGGAACGGTGAACGTGATTGACCTGCGCAGCGACACGGTGACGCAGCCCACGCCGGCCATGCGCCGAGCTATGGCCGAGGCGCCTGTGGGCGACGATGTGTACGGCGAGGACCCCACCGTGAACCGGCTGGAGGCCTTGGCTGCCGAACGGCTGGGCAAGGAAGCCGCCCTGTTCGTGCCCAGCGGCACGATGGGCAATCTCATCAGCCTGCTCGTCGTCTGCGGCCGCGGCGACGAGTACATCGTGGGGGACAACCAACACACGTACATCTACGAGGCCGGCGGTGCCTCTGCGGTGGGAAGCATTCACCCCCGTGTCGTTCCCAATTTGCCCGACGGCACGATGGCCTTGCAGGCCATTGAGGCGGCTATTCGCCCAGACAACGTCCACTTCCCACGTACGAGGTTGATTGCCCTGGAAAATACTCACAACCGCATGGGCGGGCGCATTCTCCCGCCCGAGTATGTCGCCCAAGTGCGTGCCCTGGCGGACCGCCACGGGCTCTGGCTCCACGGCGACGGTGCCCGCCTCTGGAACGCGGCCGTGGCCTTGGGCGCGTCGCCGGCCGAGCTAGCTGCCCCCTTCGACAGCCTGAGCGTCTGCCTGAGCAAGGGACTGGCAGCTCCTGTGGGCAGCCTTGTCGTGGGATCACGTGACTTCATCGCCGAGGCCCGCCGGGCACGCAAGGTGCTCGGCGGCGGCATGCGCCAGGCCGGCATTTTGGCCGCCGCCGGCATCGTGGCCCTCACCGAAATGATCCCGCGCTTGGCCGAGGACCACGCCAACGCCCAACGTCTGGCCGACGGGCTCGAGGCGTTGGGCTATCGGGTGCACCGGCCCGTGGAGACCAATATCGTAGTCTTTGAGTTGCCCGAACCCCGGCCCGAAGACCGGATGATGTCAGCGTGGCGTGAGCAGGGCCTGCTCGTCTCCTCCTTTGGCGGCGGGCGCTTCCGGGCCGTGACCCATAACGGCATTGAGCCCTCCCACGTTGAACAGGCCCTGAGGGTGTTGGCCACAACCCTCTGAGGTGCCCGTTGGTCCCGACTTGTAACCCATGAGGCCGTTGGGGCGTAGAAGTGCTTCGCCGGGCTTCAACGCCTGGAGTCGTTTTGCGTCCGCACGTCGTGCGATGGCGACCTGGCGTGAGGTGCTGGGCGTGGCTCCCCTTTCTCCCAGAACCCTCCGGAGAAGCTGGAGAAGAGCTTCCAGGGTGTTCTCCCGCGCCGGATGAACTCGGCAACCCTGTTTGATCCGCAACACACACACCACACTTCAGGAAAACACAACACAAGGAGGAAGGAATAATGAGACGGTCCGCAGTCGTGATCCTGTTCGTGTTCGTGCTCCTGCTCGCCGCCTGCGGTGGCGCCGGAGGCCAAGAGGCCACCATGCCCGACGAATACGGTGGAGGGGCCGTGGAGACTGAAGCCCAGGCGCCAACGCCTACTCCGGCGCCGCCTCAAGCCGAGGCACCAACGCCCACTCCGGTGCCGCCTTCTCCCACGCCTACCTCCGCGCCGTCCGGGCCAGGGGATGAGCCTTCTGATAGGGAAGGGAGCGGCGTCCTCTCCTTCCTCTTCCCCACGGAGCTGAAGGTCGAGGAAATCCAGGACTTCCGCGTGCGGTATGTCCAGCGCGTGAAGGCCGAGGGCGAAGGTGTGCCCGAGGAGTTCAAGGCGCAGTACCGTGATGGCCTCGTCCTCATGGACATGACGATGGATGTGACCGTGGAACCGCCGGCCAACCGCACCGTTATGCGAGGGCTTTATGCCATGATGGGCGGCCTAATGACCGGGGGGCCGGGCGAGGGCGCGGATGGCGGCGAGCTCGTGATGGAGATGATCCAGGTTGAGGACGACGTGTGGATTAAGATGGGGGAGAACTGGACTTACTTCTCCCAAGAGGAGAGCACGTTCGACCCCCAAGCCGTGCTTTCCGACTTCAAGGAGTACGTCGGCGTCGATGGCTGGGAACAGGTGGGCACGGAGACCGTCAACGGCTTCCAGACGGTTCATTACAGTGTCAACATAGCAGCAGACGGCGTGGTGGAGGGCGTTCAGAACCCGCTCATGGACCTGATGGGCCTCATGACCGCCGAGTTCCTGCCCTCTGACTTGCGCTTCGAGGGCGTGACCGGCGACCTCTACGTGACCCAGGACGAGCTGCTGATCAAGGCGGTCTACACCACGATGTGGCAGGGCAAAAAACGAGGATGGCCAAGAAGTCACGGTCATGTCAGAGTTCTCGTATGAGCTCGAGGGCATCAACCTGGGTCTCACCATAGAGCCGCCCGCCGACGCGGGGGGCGAGGAAGCCGTGGTGCCCCTTCCCGAGGGAGCCAAGCGCACAGGGGCGTTCCCCGGCATTCAAACCTACACTGTGAGCGACATGAGCGTGGATGAGGTGATAACCTTCTTCGAGGAGGCCCTGCCGGCCAACGGGTTCACGGTCGAACAGACGTTCACGGGGCCAGGGACTGGCATGTTCCAAGTGTCCAAGGACGGGAAGACGTACATCATCTCCGTCGAGGCCCGGGACGGCCAAGTGAACATTGCTGTCATGGAGCAGTAATCCGACGGCCAGGCCTCCTCCCACACGGCCGGGGGGCACGGTTGGCTGGCTGAGCCGGCGGTGCTCCCCGGCGTGTGTGTTGGCTGCCTATCCTGAGCTGGCCCTGTGGTAATCTTCCGGCGTGTCGATGTCCTGGAGAATGGCCGGCTCGTCAAGGGGGACCCGGAGCAACCGGTCACGGTACTTCTGGAAGAGCGCCCGTCCTCCCGTGTCGCCGGACAAGGCGTGCATCTCCTCGAAGAGGGCGCGGTCGAAGAGCACGGGGTTGCCCGCCGGCCGGCGTAGGTGGGCGCCACAATGGGGGCGAGCGTTTCCCGGTGAGCTTGGACGAGTCGCCGGATCACTTGTGGGGTGATGCTTGGCTGGTCGGCGAGGAGGAAGATGGCCGCGCCACAGGAGGCTGGCACGGCCTCAATGCCCCGGCGCACGGAGGTGCTCTGGCCCTTGGCGTAGTCGGGGTTGACCACCACGCGGACGGGCCGGCTGGCCACAGCCTTGCCCACGCGGTCGGCCTCGTGGCCGATGACCACAATGACGGGCGAGAGGCCTGCCTCGACGGCCACACCGGCCACGTGATCTACCATGGCGGTGCCCTTCCACGGCAGGAGCTGCTTGGGGGCGCCAAAGCGGGTGGCCATGCCGGCGGCCAGCACGATGCCGGCCACGCGCTCCCAGACTTCGTGCACGGGGGGGTCGTTGCGCACGGCGCCGATGAGCACGCCGTCGATCGGCCGGTGCTCCAGGAGCCGACCGGCCAGCTCGCGGGCCACGGCCAGATGGGCCGGTCTCTCAACGCGGTTGACCAGTGGGACGAGACGTGCTCCTGGCGGGCGTCCCTTAGCCCCCCCCTTGGGGTGGGCGAGCACGCGCGCCACCAGCTCGGCGGAGACGGGCACGCCAGGAAGAGCCCCCGTGAGCGCCATCACCCGCTCCGGGCGGTGCACGTGGTTCCCATCGAGGGGACGACCAACGGCGTCCACGCCCACAACGGGCACCAAGTGGGTCGTCGCCGCCGGCACCACGGGCTCGAAGTCGGCTGGGGCTTTGAAGGGGCGCCGCCGGCTCCCGTCCGCCTCGACGATGACCGCATCCACATCCGGCCTGGCTGCCAGCGCGTCCACCATCTCGGGGGCGATTCCCAGCCGCTTGGTGTCGCCCGTTGGGGGCGCGGCCACGAGGACGTGGCCGTGGATGTCCAGGCGGGCTGTGAGGGTTTCCAGCGCATCTGTGGACACAATGGTGGGAGCTTGGGCGGCTTGGGCCTCGAACAGACGGGTCGTGGTGGTCGAGATGACGCGCCATCCCCTGGCGGCCAGCTCGTCGGCCAGGCGAAACATGGCCGTGGTCTTGCCCCCACCGCCGACGAAGGCAATCACGGCCTTGCGGCGCACGCGCAGGGCCTCTCTCAGATACACGGCGTCCTCCTAGTGGGCGTACAGCGGTTAAGCCACGTGAGCACAGCTTCCAGGACGCCGCCGCCTACGGCCAACGCCTTGTCCGAGACGGTGAAACAGTGGTCCCGCCGTCCTCGGGGGTCCACGTCGCCGATCTTCAGCCCGGCTTGCACGGGCGTGCCGTCCGCGATGAGCCCCCGCACGACGCCGGCAAAGGGGGCGCGCACCGGTACGCCACCCACCTCGGCCACAATTTGGTCGGCCACGACGGCATCGCCAATGTCAGCAAAGGCGCGCACAATGCCGTCCACAGGGGCCCGTAACACCCGCTCGGCCCTGTAGCCGGCCACAGGGCCCGGCGTGCCGGTGTTGGGCTCGGCGTGGCCCTGCCAGTAGACGCGGCCCAGGAAGTGGCCCCGGTTCGTCTCCACCACGGCGTGACAGTCACGCCCGGCCTCGAAGCCCGGCCCGAGGGCCACAACGAGCGGCGCCTGGTCCGGCGTGGTGTCCAGATTGCGCTTGGCCATGCGGGCATCCACGACGACTTTGGGCTGGAGGGCCGGAAGGCTTTGGCCCTCTGGGTCCACCAGCACGGGCACTGTGGCCTCTTGCCGTGCCATGGCCAGTGCTTCCCCGGAGGAGTTCACGAGCGTGCCGTGGATCCCCTCCACCTCCACGGTGCCCAACAGCACGGCGCTGGCAAGGGCCACGGTGCGACGGACGACCAAAGGGCGGGAAAGTTCTAACACGATGAGAGGAAAGCCGGCCCGTTTGAGCCGCAGGGCAACGCCGGTGGCCAAGTCACCACCGCCCCGCATGACTACCAGCACCTCGAGAAAGAGCATGGACATCATTCCTTCGGGGTTACTGGATGAGGAACGCCGGCACCCACAAGTCCGTCAGGCCGACAAGGTTCGCCCACGTGGTGGCCACGAGCGCACCTATGGCCAGGGCCAGCACGGCGTAGTCGGCTGGCCGGTAGCGCAGCTCCACGATCCACGTGCGCTTGGGCACGGCCCCGAAGGCGCGCAAGTCCATCGCGTCCACGATCTCCTCGCCGCGCAGGAGCGTGCCAATGGTCACCGGGATGATCAGCGGCGCCAAGTTGCGGATTTGTTGGACCACGCTGACCCCTGCCCGCCGTTCCAGCTCATACCCTCTGGCCCGTTGGGCGTCCAAGGTGACCTGGAAGTCGTGGGCCACGGTGGGCACCAGCCGGAAGGCCAGATCGGTGGCCACGGCGAACTTGTCACTGAGCCCCAGCCGACGAAACGTGACCCCATAGTGGGCGGGGTGGATAGTGAAGGTGACCAACAGCCCCATCGCTGCCATGCTGAGCATCCGCGCGAACTGGCCGGCCGCGTAGAGGAGCTGTTCAGCACTCACGTCGAAGATACGCTGGCCCAACAGGGGGAGGTTCAGGCGCCGGGCGTAGATGATGTGTTCCACTTGATAGGCCTCCGAGCCGCCTCGCCCCGTGATGGCAGTGATCACCACGAGAAACGTGACCAAGGGCAGCACGAAGAGCCAGAACCGCCGCGTTTCCTGCCACGTCACTCGAGAGGCGACAAAGGCCGCCCCGGTGAGGGCCAGCCACCCCAGCAGGATGCGCAAGTCCCACGTCTGGATGATGGCAAAGGTGGCACAGATGAAGAAAATGACCCGAGTGCGCGGGTCAAGCCGTTGGATGAACGTGTCCCGGTCCCGGTAGTTCCACGTGACAATCATCGAGCTCGCTCATGCTCCTTGGCCGAGCAGGCGGCGAAGCCGGTATTCGCTCACCCGGCCGACGAGGGCGCCCCGTCCTTCCACCTCCACCACTGGGATGCGGTCGGCGTACTGGCGGAGCAAGTTAGGGTCGTGCTCAATGTTGATGGCCTCCCACTCGATGAGCCCTTCGGCAGCCAAGCGGTCTAATATGGGCACGACCCGGTGGCACAGGGAACAGCCAGGCCGGGTGTAGAAGCGAACACGGTTGGGCATGGGGACTCCTCCGCCAACAGGACACCTCAAGATAAAGTATAGCACGTTTGGCTCTGGATTTCCAACATGGCCCCAACGTACACGGACGGGAAGGAGGACGCGGTGTGCAGGAATGCGCGTGTTTGCGCTGGCGCAAAGAGCGCAATAGCCTGTTTTGAGTACAATTGAGGAGAATGTGGACTCCCTTTGTGGGGTATACAGACAAGTTCACGGAGGCAGAAGACCGACGATGAGACTCCTCTACCTCATCTCCGTTTGGCTCCACATTCTGATGGCCGTGATCTGGCTGGGAGGCATACTCTTCCTCGTGCTCGTCCTGGTGCCGGTGACCCGCCGCTGGGGGGACCGGCGCAGGACGGCTCGTTTCATCCACGAGGTGGGCGAGCAGTTCCGGTGGATCGGCTGGGTGGGGTTCGGGATGCTGTTGATGAGCGGCCTCTTCAACTTGGCCTATCGTGGCTATGGCTGGGCCGATGTGGTGAGCGGGCGGCTCTGGCAAGGCCCCTTTGGCCGCGCGCTGGCGATCAAGTTGGCGCTCTTCGGGGTGGTGGTGGTGCTCAGTGCCCTGCACGATTTCGTCATTGGCCCCCGCACCACACGGCTCTGGGAGGAACACCCTGACGATCCCCAAGTGGCGCGCTTACGCCGCCAATCCCGCTGGATCGGGCGGATCAACCTGATGTTGGCGCTCCTCATCGTTTGGATGGCCATCTTCATGGTGCGGGGGTGGCCGTGATGGTGAACTCCACTCACAGGTGAAAGCCATGTCCATCCATCGCCGACGGATGCCGTTGATGGCGCTCACGTTGGTTGCCTTAGTGGTGGGCGTGTGGGGCGGCCTCGTGCGTTTGGGCTGGGGGCTTCCCGTGGCCCGCCCTGCCTGGCCGGCCTTCCACGGCCCCCTCATGGTGGGGGGCTTCCTGGGCACACTCATCAGCTTGGAACGGGCTGTTGCTCTCGACGTGCCCGGGTACCTGCTCGTGCCGGCCGTGAGCGGCCTGGGCGCGTTGGCCCTGGTGGCCGGTGCGCATGGGCCAGCCCTCTGGCTGCTCACAGCGGGGAGCGTGGGCCTGGTGCTCCTCTCGGCGGCAATTGTGCGCCGGCAGACGGCGCCTTTTACGCTGCTCATGGCCCTTGGGGCCGTGGCGTGGACGGTGGGCAATGGCCTGTGGATGGTCGGCGCGCCGGTGAGCTCGGCCGTCCTCTGGTGGAGCGGGTTCCTGGTGTTGACCATTGCCGGGGAGCGGTTGGAATTGAATCGCGTGCTGCGCCCACCGCCGCGCGTGTGGCAGGCCTTCTGGGTGGCCGTGGGCTTGTACGTGCTCGGTTTGGGAGGCACCTTGTGGCATCCCGCCGTGGGCGTGCGGCTGGCCGGGACCGGCCTGGTGGCCCTGGCCATCTGGTTTGGCCGTTATGACATTGCCCGTTACACCGTGCGACAGCGTGGGCTTCCCCGCTTCATTGCCCTCTGCCTGCTCGCCGGGTACGTCTGGCTGGGCGTGGCCGGGGTGATCGGCATGGCCACAAGGCCCATGGCCGGCCCGTTGTACGATGCTATGCTTCACGCCCTCTTCCTGGGCTTCGTCTTCAGCATGATTTTCGGCCATGCCCCTCTGGTCTTTCCGGGCGTGACGGGCGTGCCTCTGGCGTACTCGTCGGCGTTCTACGGCCACTTGGGCCTCCTGCACGCTTCCTTGCTGATGCGCGTGGTCGGTGATGTCAGTGGTCTCATCACCTGGCGACAGGCTGGTGGCCTGCTCAACGCCCTGGCCATTCTGCTCTTCCTGGCCAACACGGGGCGAGCCGCGTTCATAGCCCGGCGCACGACACCCCTCCGCCCTGGGGGACGGGGGGCGGCCGGGCCGGCTTGACACCCGGCCCCAAATTGAGGAGAATCGCCCAAATGCCGTGTGGAGGACAGCACTACCCATGCCCCCGGTCACACGCTGGTTCTTGCGATCGGCTGTGCTCTACCTGGTGGCCTCGCTGTGGGCCGGCATCTTGGTCGTGGTGCCCCGTGTCATGCCCCATGCCCCTCGCCTGCTGAGCGCTCTGGGGCCCACGTATGTGCACGCCTTCATGGTCGGCTGGGTCACCCAGATGATCTTCGGCGTGGCCTTCTGGATGTTCCCCAAGGCCGAGCGGGCACGCCCTCGGGGCAACGAGCGCTTGGTGTGGATCTCCTTCTGGCTGCTCAACGCCGGCCTGTTCCTGCGCGTGGTGGCCGAACCCCTGAACGCGATGGCGCCTGGTGCCCTGTGGGGGTGGCTGCTAGTACCCTCGGCCCTGTTCCAGTGGGCCGCTGGCTTGGCCTTTGCCGGCAACCTGTGGGGGCGCATTAAGGGCAAGATGGCGCCATAGGGGGCGGAAACCATGCCGAGGTTGAGCCGTCTCTTCGTGCGCACGGCGTTGGCCCACCTGGTGGTGGGATTCACCTTGGGCGCTCTCATGTTGATCAACAAAGGCGTGCCCCTCCACCCCCTGCTCTGGCGCCTCTTGCCCCTCCACGTTGAATTCCTGTTGATCGGGTGGACGGTACAGTTCATCTTCGGCGTGGCCTTCTGGATCCTGCCCCGCTTCGGCACATCCCGGGGACCGGAGGGCGTGGTGTGGCTCTCCTACGTGCTGCTCAACGCTGGCGTCCTGTTGGTAGCCGCAGGCCACCTGATCGCAGGGCCGGCGTGGCCCGTGCTGATCGGCCGCGCGGTCGAGGGGGGCGCGGTGGTAGCCTTCGCGTTCAACATGTGGCCTCGCATTAAGCCCTTCCGGGACGTGGTCACAGGCCGGTAGCGGGGCTTGCCCCCGTCCCGGAGGCGAGACCGCCTGGCCGCTGACGGAGAGATGACAGCTTCTTCAAAACACATATGACTCCCCTGCAAAAAGGTCGGGTCAGCCTGACCCGCCTCCACCCCGGCGCCTTTTGGCTCTCATAGGGGCAACCTGACCCGAGAGGAGCGCCATGTTCGCAAGAACACCCGTCACCGCCAACGGCCCCTGACCAGCCATGTGGATGAACTGCCTGAGCCCCTGCGCAAGCGGCTGAAGAACTCGTGGGCGGAGACCTGCGGAGGCTGTACAACTTCCGGCAACGGGCTGGCGCAGCACATGCAGGAGACGGGCGAGCACCTGCTGGAGCGGGCATTCGAGCAGGTGACGGATGAGCAACTGGACGCCTTGGCCCTCAAGAGGGGGCAACCGCGGATGGACAGCACCATGCCGGCGTCGAACATCCGCCAGATGGGGCGGGTGCAGGTGCTGGTGACGGTGCTGCAGCGGGTGCATCGCATGCGCTCGGAGGAGGACCGGGAGCGTTACGCCGACCTGCCGGCGCCCTCCCTGAAGGGGCACCCGGGGCACGATGTGTATCAGCTTCCTGCTGACCGGTTGGATCCAGGCCTTGGGCGACCACGACTTCAGTCCCACCACCATAGAGGCCGCCACCGTCCACCTGCGCACCCTGCTGCACCAGCAGGCCGTGCTCCTGGTGGTGGACGACGCCTGGGACCCGACCCACGTGCGGCCCTTCCTCGCCGGGTCCGACCGCTGCCGGGTGCTGGTGACTATCCCCCGGGAGCCGTTCGCCTGGCTGGGGGTGCTGCCGGAGGGTGTGACTCTCACCCCGGCAATGATGGCGACGGTGTGGGACGAAGAGGTGTGGGAGGTAGGGAACACCCTCGCCGACGTGGTGGCCCGGGCCTGGCGGCTGGTGGAAACGAAAGACGCAGCTTACGGTGCGCCCCACGCCATCGGCCTGCAGGTCTGCTACGCGCTGGTCACCGCCTCCTTGAACAGAGTCTGGCGGCGAACCTCCCCCCGGCCCTGCTGGTCGCCCGGGTGGAGCGCGGCCTGTGGACCCCGCGGCCCAGGGGGCTGGCCCACGCCTGCCGGGTGCCGGAGGCGAAGCAGCGGGCCGAGGTGCTGGCGGGGCTGGCGCCCCGGCTGGCCCAACGGCCCCGGGAGCAGCTGTATCCTCTCTGGCAGGAGACGTTGCACATGCTGGCCGCCCGCACCCGCAGGGACCTGCTGGCGGACCTCGGGGCCCTGGAGCCCGTCATCGCCGCGTTGGGTGGGGCGGAAGCGGTGGAGGAGACCTTCCGCGCCAATCCAGGACGTGGGCGGCTGGTGGCCGTGAGGTGACGGTCACTTTCAGGGGCATCTCCAGGAGGCACTAGTGGTAACACCGCCTTCATACCCACAGTCCCCCGGCCACGTTGAGCACCGCGCCGGTAATGTAGGTGGCCTTGTCGGAGACCAGATAGCGCACTGCGGCCGCCACGTCTTCTGGTCGGCCCAGGCGGCGCAGTGGAATCACGGGGGGCAGGTCCTGGCGGTCTGCTTCGGTGGTGTTGTCTGTCTCGATGAAGCCGGGGTTGATCATGTTGACGCGGATACCATACGGTCCCTCGCTGCGCGCCAGGGAGCGTGTGAGCACCACCAGCCCGGCCTTGGCAGCGTTGTAGGCCACCACGTTGGGCGCACCCCGTGCCAGCTCCACGTTCAGCGAGCCCATGTTGATGATCACCCCGTGCTTTTGTTGGCGCATCAGCGGCAGAGCCGCTCGGGAACAGTAGAAGGCGCTGGAGAGGTTGCCGTCGAGGATCATGCGCCACTCGGCGATGCTGGTCTCGATGACGGAGCGAGCCAGGAAGGGGCCAACGTTGTTGACCAGCACGTCCAGCCGCCCGAACTGATCACTAATCAGGCGGATCAGGTTGTCCACCGCTGCCGGCGCGGTGACATCCGTCCGAACGGCCAAGGCGTCCGGCGCCACGCTCCGGAGCCGATCCAGCGCTGCATCAGCGGCCTCTCGGTTGCGCCGATAGGTCACGATGGGCGTGAACCCATCTTCGGCTAACCCCAAGGCGATGGCCAGCCCGATGTTGCGAGTCCCCCCGGTCACCAGAGCAACAGGTTGTACTCCCATGGATGCTCCCTTGTTCTCAGGAATCAGTGGTCAGTGATCAGTGGTCAGTGCATGTTGATCACTAAACTGAATACTGAATACTGATTACTGACCACTACGGTCCCAGCTCTCCCATCAGCAAGCGTCGGTGAATCTCCGCTTCGGCGACCACACGGCCGCGAGGTGAGAAGGCGTACAGCGTGTCCTCGTGATCCACAATGAGGCGTGCCAGGTCCACGACGCGGTTGGCGTAGCCCCACTCGTTGTCGTACCAGGCCACGATCCGGGCCATGGTCGAATCCGGCACCACGCTGGTCATCAGACTGTCCACGACGGCGGAGTAGGTGGAGCCCTTGAAGTCGGTGGAGACCAGTGGGTGCTCGCTGAGGCTCAGGATGCCGAAGAGGGCATCGGTGGCCGCGCTGCGGAAGGTGGCGTTGATCTCCTCGGCATCAGCGGGACGCGATAGTTCCACCACCAGGTCAACGACCGAGACGGTGAGGGTGGGGACGCGGTAGGACACCCCCTGGATTCGGTCCCCGATTTCCGGGATCACCAGCCGCAGCGCCTTGGCTGCTCCCGTGGTGGTGGGGATGATGTTGGCGGCCGCAGCGCGGCTGCGTCGCGGGTCCTTGTGGCTCTTGTCCAGGATTTGCTGACTGTTGGTGTACGCGTGGATCGTGGACATGGTGCCGGCTTCAATGCCGAACGCGTCCAGCAGCACTCGTACCACGGGGGCCAGACAGTTGGTGGTGCAGGAAGCCGCGGATATGATGGTGTGATACTCGGGGTCGTAGTCTCTGTGGTTCACCCCCATCACGATGGTGACGTCCGCCCCCTTGGCCGGCGCGGTGACCAGAACGCGCCGTGCCCCGGCCTGCAGGTGCGCGGCGGCCAACTCGGCCTTGGTGAAGACGCCGGTGCTCTCGATCACCAGGTCCACGCCCAGGTCGGCCCAGGGGATTTCCAATGGGTTCACATGGGACGTGAACCGAATGGCGCGCCCGTTTACCCACATCAGGTCGCCTTCCACTTCGACATGGCCGTTGTAGGGACCGTAGGTGGAGTCGTACTGAAACAGGTAGGCGTTGATGTCGGGCGCGCCGCGCGTGTTCACCACGGCGATGTCTAGTCCCGGGTCGCGTTCTAGGGCGATGCGCAACACCAGTCTGCCAATCCGTCCAAAGCCGTTGATCCCGATGCGCATGGCTCTACTCCTGTTTCGGTGTCCAGTCTCCAGTGATCAGTATTCAGTGATCAGTGTCCGGTAATCCCTTCACTGCCCACTGCCCACTGATCACTGATTACTGAACACTGATCGTGGAGACGACGGAGGGTGGCAACGTCGAGCATGCCGTTCACAGCGATACCGTGTGGGTTCCACAGCACGCGAGTGGGATCCCGGGGAGTGCCGAATTCGTCTACCACCAGGTCGGCGTTCTGGAAGTCGTGATTGTGGCTGTAGCGGCTTCGCACCACCAGGCAGGTGAGCCCAGCCCGCTTGGCGGCTTCCAGGCCGTTTTGGGAGTCCTCGACGGCGATGACCTCGTGGGGGGCAAGCCCCAGCCGGGAGACGGCCAACTCGTACGCTTCGGGGTCGGGCTTCTTGCGTTGGACATCGTCGCCGGTGACGATGGCCGCCAGGCGCTGAAAGCGCTCCGGGCCTAGCAGCGTCCTCAGCAACGGTTCCACCCACTCGCGGCTCCCCGTGGTGGCGATGGCCACCGGAATGTGCGCATCCTGTATTGCACCGACAAACCGTACCACACCAGGGCGGGGTGGGAGTTGGCCTTCGCGGATCATCTGCAGAAGGAACTCGTTCTTCCGACGATGCAACTCAATGGCCAGCCAATCCCGTTCGTCTCCGTCCAAGGGGGGAAAGCGGTAATGCTCAAAGTAGAACCGCAGCCGTTCCTTGCCCCCGGAAACCCACAACAACTCCCCGTACAACTGCTCATCCCAGCGATCGGGCAGCTTCAAGGAGGCGAAAGCTCGGTTGAAGGCCACCCGATGTCCATCCCGCTCCGTCTCAGCCAGCGTCCCATCGACGTCGAAAATCACACCGCGTACCATATCTGTCCCTTCTGTGCTGTCTCGCCTCACACAAATGTGGACGAATCTCCCTAGCCAAAGCAGTGTTGTCAGCCTGATCTCCCTTATCGTGACGACACGTTACTGAACACTGATCACCGATCACTGGTCACTGATCACTGACAACAGTGCCTGGCGAAACGCCGCGATGTTCTCCGCCACTGACATCTCCCGATTGAAGATGGCCGAACCGGCTACCAGCACCGTGGCCCCGGCGGCGGCAATCTCCGCCGCGTTGTGGGCCTTGACACCGCCGTCTACCTCGAGCTCGGCCTGGATGCCTGTCTTGTCCAGCATCTGACGCAGCCGGGCGATCTTGGCCGTGCTGGTGGGGATGTAGGCCTGTCCGCCGAAGCCTGGGTTGACGGACATGATCAGCACCAGGTCCACGAAGGGCAGAATCTCCTCCACGGCTGCCAGCGGGGTGGCCGGGTTCAGGGCTACCCCGGCCTTCACACCCAGTTCGCGGATAGCCTGCACGGTGCGGTGCAGGTGCACGCAGGCCTCCACCTGCACCGTCATGATATCGGCCCCTGCCTCGGCAAAGGTGGCCAGGTAGCGCTCCGGCGCTTCGATCATCAGGTGCACATCCAGCAGCACGCCTGCTGCGCGTGCCAGAGGCCGCAGTGCCTCCACGATCAGCGGGCCGATGGTAATGTTGGGGACGAAGTGGCCATCCATCACGTCCACGTGCAGCCATTCTGCCCCCGCGTCCATGGCCTCTTGGACTTGCTCTCCCAGACGGGTGAAGTCGGCGGACAGAATGGAAGGTGCCAGCTTAACCACGGTGCACCACCTCCGTACCGTGCGGCGTGGCGATCACCACGTCCGTTGCCAAGTTGAGAAACAGGCCATGTTCGACGATGCCGGGGCGCTCGTCCAGCGCCCGCGCTATCGCATGGGGGTCCTGTAACCCCTCGGGGAAGCGGCAATCCACGATGTAATGGCCGTTATCGGTCACGAACGCTCTTCCGTCATCCAGGCGGCGCAGTTCCGGTTCGGCCTCCAATTCCTGGAAGAAGGGCAGGTGGATGGACCAGCCGAAGGGTACCACCTCCACCGGCAGCGGCGCACGGGTTCCCAGCCGTGCCACCCGCTTGCTGTCGTCCACGATGATCACGGTGCGGCGCGAGGCCGTGGCTACCACCTTCTCGCGCAACAGGGCGCCCCCCAGCCCTTTGATGAGGTTCAGCACTGGGTCCACCTCGTCTGCGCCGTCGATGGTGACGTCCACGGTTGGGCGTGCTTCCAGCGTGGTGAGGGGGACACCCGACTCGCGCGCCAGCCGGGCGGTCGCCTCGGAGGTGGGGATGCCGACGATGTCGTGCAGGCGGCCGTCCCGCAGCCGGGCGCCGATCTCCACCACCGCGTGAGCAGCCGTCGAACCGGTTCCCAGCCCCACGACCATGCCGCTGCGGACGAAGTGGTCCACAGCGTGCACGGCAGCGCGGTGTTTCAGCGTGTCGGTGGATGTCGTGGAGGTCATCATCCTGCTCCCACTTTGGCCGTGATCATGTGATAGGCGATGAGGAGCTGCACGAGGGCCAGCGGGTGACTGCGGTGCTCCTCGCGCCCGTTCAGGTAGACACCCAGGCGTTCGGGGTGCAGCTCGGCCGCCTCGGGCATGTGGTGCCAGATCAATCCTTCTAGCCGTGTGGCCTCTTCCGGCGCGACGTTGCCGTCGATTTCCAGGAATTCCACCGGACGTCCCTCATCCCGGCCCAAGGAGAGGCGAATGGGCGGCGTGGGGCTGTGACCGGCGGACTCCATGATGGCCGTCATGTCCGGGTGAAGGATCGTGGGCCGCAGCACCAGCCGCACGTTCAGGTGGCCGTTGGCCTCTTCCGGCGTGACGGCATACGGCGGGTAGAAACTGACCACAATGTCGGCATAGCGGCGCTGGGGCCGAATGAACCGCGCGGAATCCTCCACCCGCTTGGCCAGGGAGGCCAGCACCTGCTCGGGGGGTGTAGCCCCGCTTTGCCGTGTCACGTCGCACTTTCCACACCCGTCGCAGTTCTTCCGGTGGGTCTAGATAGACTTTGACGTCGAAGCAATCGCGCATGGCCCGGGTGTGAAAGGCCAATAACCCTTCCACGATGACGAACTCGGCGGGCCGGATGTACTCGGGCGGGTCAAAGTCGCCGGTGCTGTGGTTGTAGATAGGCTTAAGAATCGGCTGCCCTTGGCGAAGCAAGTGCAAGTGTTGTTCGATGATGTCGATGTAATTGCACTCGGGGTGCAGGGCGCTGATGCCCAGCTCCTTGCGCTGGCGCCGGTTGTATTTGTGGTAGTCGTCGGTGCAGATCACGGTCACACGGTCAGGCCCCAGGGCTTCGCGAATGCCTTCGGACACCGTGGTCTTGCCCGCCGCGCTGTCCCCAACGACGCCTAACATAATGCATCGATCGGCCATAGGGTTCCTCCCGATGTTCACTCGTGCGGGTGGACAGATCAGCTTGGGCGGCCACGACGCCACCGTCGGAGCGCACCGTGCCCCGTCCCCCAGCGCCGTTGCTGTCGGACCTCCGGTGTGTTTTCCTCTCCTGGTGCTTGCCCGGCAGTGCCCGGCGGGGTTCACTCCTCCG
>JAUZRY010000016.1 GCA_030949995.1 Ardenticatenia bacterium | reverse complement strand
GGAAGCATCGAATGGTCACCTTGCCCGTTGCCTCATCGGCCAGCAACAGTGCCCCTTTTCTCGGCAGCCGGCACGGCGTCAGCAGCCGCTTCCCAGCACCCGCTGGAGCAACACGTCGAGGTCCAAGGTGGAGAGCAACGTCTGCGTGGCACGGTAGAGAGCCCGCAGTTGGCCTGCGTGGCGCTGAACACGGGCGAAGAGGCGAGCGTTCTGGATGGCCACCGCCGCCTGGGTGGCCAAGGCCTCGGCAATCTGGCGGTGTTCTTCGGTGAAGAAGTTCGCCTCGGCCTTGTCGAGCGAGAGCACGCCCACCACCTCGTGCATGGCAATGAGAGGAACCCCCAGCCAGCTTCGCACAAATGCGGTGCCGGGCGGCTCATCAGGGTTCCAGCCCGGATATTGGGCCGTGTCGGCAATGATCATGCTGCGCTCATGTGTCAGGATCTCCTGGAGGTGGGGGTGCTTATCAAGCTGGATCACGCGCCCCTTGAGCTTGTCAGTCTCAGTCCACCGTTCGTACCCTCGAAGGGTGTGCAAGCGCACGTGCCCGCCCCCCTCGCAGAGGAGCACATTGGCCGTGTCACATGGGATGAGCCGTTGGGCGTGTTTGAGCAGCGTCTCCAAGACGGCCTCAGGGGCCAACTCCTGGGAGATGGCGATGTTGACCAGGCGCAAGGTTTCGGCCACACGACGGGCGTGGCGTTCGGCCTCGTACAGGCGGGCATTCTCCTGGGCCTTGCGCTCCACGGCCTGGTGGAGCCGGGCGTTTTCGATGGCGATGGCCACTTGATCGGCGAAGGCGGTCACCAAGCGCACATGGTGGGCCGTGAAGTGATGGGGGGCTTTGCTGTCAACGGCCAACATACCAATCACCTTGTTGCGCACCATGAGGGGCACGCCCATCCAGGAGCGAATGTGGTGGTGGGGTGGGTGGCGAAACGAGGGGTAGACGGCCGGCGCATCCCCGAGGACCACCGGCCGACGTTCGAGAACCACCGTCGTGTTGGGGTTGCCGCCGGGAACAGGGAAGCGAAGCCCCCGCACTTGGGACATGTCCGCCCATCCCCATCCCCCCACAATTTCGAGGAAGAGCCCGGTTTCCGCCTCCTCATGCAGGAGCTGAACCGAGGCGCTGTCGTGAGGGATGACATCGGCCAACTGGGCCAAAATGCGATCAATGGCCTCGTCCAAGTCAAGGGTCGAGGCCACAATGGTGCCCGCCTGGCGCAAGGTCTCAGCCTCCTCAGCGCGCCGGTGGGCAGTTTCCACGGCGTGAAGCCTGGCGACAGCCAAGGCCACTTGTGCGGCCACCCGTTCGGCCACATCAATGTGGTGTGAAATATGTTGATCCGGTTGCCGGAACTCTACCAATATGGCGCCCAACCAGTGCTGGCCACGCGCCATCGGAACGGCCAACAGGCGTTGCTCCTGAGCATAAGGGGCGGCGCTGGAATGGGGGAGCCGGGGCACGCGGTTCATGGTCTGGGAGCGCCCAGTGCGCAGGGCTGTTTCAATGAGTACGCGCACGCTTTCCGGAAAGAGGGTGGCCGGCGGGATGATGGTTTGCCCCGATGTGGCCGCGGGGACGAACGTGTGACGCCTTTCGTCCCACAGGGCCACAGTACACGTGTGTGCCTTGAAGAACTCGGCCACGTGGGCCGCCACTGTCTGGAGCATCTCGTCCAAGCGGTCAGCCCGGAGACAGATGCCGGTAATCTGGCCCAGAAACTGCATCTCCTCCATCTGGCGCTGGCGTACTTGGTCCAACTGCCACCGCTGCACAGCAGCCCCGAAGAGGGCCGCCACGCTCTTCAGGGCATCCAGCTCAGCGTTTGACCACATGTATGAGTGGGCACACCTGTCAAATCCCACAAATCCCCACCAGGTGTTGCCCGCAAAAATGGGCAAGAGGGCCACAGCCCGGGAGCGCTGCCGGGCCAGAAAGCGCCGTTCCGGGGGCAACATGGCATCTGCCACGCCGTACACGGGCATCCCGCGCTGGAGCAACCGCACCCACCGCTCCAAGTCATGTTCCTCGAAGGTGAAGTCTGACCAGACATGGCCCTCTTCGTCCGCAGTGGCAGGCCACAGGTGCTGGCGACGGCCCAGAGTAGCTCCCCGGGGACCTGCCGAGACCGAGAAGAGAAAGGCCCTGTCCGCCCCCAAGGCGCTGGCTAAGTAGGCCAAGGTGTGCCGAATGTAGAGTTCCCAATTGCCGGCGCGCAACAACGTCTCGGCCGCAAAGGCAACGGCTTTAAGGACCGTTTCGCGCCGCTGCATGGCCGTTCGGCTTTGCTCCCGTTCGACAGCCAGCGTGACTAAGTGGCCGGCGCGCGCGACGATGTCCAATTCGGTACTGGTTGGGGTATAGCGCCTGGTGTGGTAGATGGTCAGGGTGCCCATAACCTCCTCGTCCTGCGTGAAGATGGGCACTGTCCAACACGAGCGAAGGCCATACGAGAGGGCCACATCACGCCAATCACGCCACATGGGATCGCGGGCAATGTCCGTGACCACGATGGGTTTTCGGTAGTAGACAGCGGCCCCGCACGAGCCGGCGTTTGGGCCAATGGGAATGCCATCCATGGCCTGCACGTAGCGTTCTGGCAAGCTAGGGGCCGCCACGTGGTAGAGCCGCCCGCGTTCATCATCAACCACCAGGATTGAACCGATGGCGCCGGGAATGAGCTCCTCGATGATGAGCACGATGTGATCGAGGATGGAAGTCAACGGGGCGCCGGTCACCAAGCGGCTCAGAATCTGTGTGTGTCCTTCCAACATCCGTTCCACCCGCTTGCGGGAGGTCACATCCCGGAGCACGATCAGGTGCCCCACATGGGTGTGCTCCTGCCCCCATCCCCGGCCTGAGAGGGAAGTGAGCGTGGCCTGCAACGTCGTCTGTCCGATGCGCACTTCCACGTGCTCTTGGGCCCGTGTGAGGAGAGCTTGGAGATGGTTGACCAAAGTGGGACAGAGGTGCTCCAGGGGATGTCCCACGAGGGCATCAGCGTGCGTCTGCAACATCATGGCCGCTTGTCGGTTCACGTCCACAATGCGACCACGGGCATCCAAGACGAGCACACCCTCATCCATGTATTCGATGAGGTGGTCCCGTGCGAGGGGGACGAGATCGAGCAGTCTGAAGCGGTTCAGCCCCCAGAGCAACATGAGGCCGGTGGCCGCAAAGGCAAAGGGAGTCGGATTCATGTTTCCGGGCAAGCGGACACCCAACAGGTAGAGTAGATTGGCCCCCCACGGGATGAAAACGCCCAAGGCCACGGCGACTGTTTGGCGTCGGTAGAGCATGAAAGGTCGCCACAGGTTCTTGAAGAGCAAGGAGGTGCCAGCGGCCAACAGCACGTTGGCGTAGCCCACGAAGAGGTAAAACAGGGGGCCGTATGTGGCCACCAGGGGAGAGGGGATCACCCCCATCTCCGCGCGCAGTGTGGCCCAGAAAAGACGGTGGTACTCGTTCGTCCAGACGGCTCCCAAGATCAGGAGGGTCACGCCCACGAAAGGGGCCACAGCGCGCGGCGTGCGCAATCGGGGCCACCAGTCGGTGTACGTGAGGGCGAAGAAGAACCACGTGACGGGTACCGACGCAATGGCCAAGTACTGGACTTTGGCCCAGACGATCTTGGCCTCCAAAGAGGAACTGATCAGTTCCAGCGCGTAGAAGCCCGTCCACCACCCAATTTGCACCATGAGCAGGCTGAAGAGGCGAGTGCCCTGGCCGTCGGCGAGTCGAAAGGTGTGGCGGGAGAGCACAAAGGATATAGTGCTGACGACGAGCAGAGGGACTATAGTCACCACATGAGCACTCAACACCACCTCGACTTTCTAGGGGAACGCAGCGCTCCGCGCCAGCCGAGAGCCGCACGGGAGTACGAGCCCTGTCCCCCGCTCATTCAGGGCCACTCGGGGTCGGGTCGGCCGACGCCAATGGGGCTTCCAGGACACTCAGGAACACCTCCACAATGCGCGGGTCAAAGTGCGTGCCGGAGCAACGCTTCAGCTCGGCGATGGCTTCCTCCTTGGAGAGGGCCCGGCGATAGACGCGGTCTTCGGTCATAGCACTATACGCATCCACAACGGCTAGGATACGCGCGCCAATGGGGATCTCGTCTCCTTTGAGACCACGAGGGTAACCGCTGCCGTCGTAGCGTTCCTGATGGGCCAAGATCAGTTCGGCCACTTCGCGAAACTTGCGAACCGGTGCCACAATGTTGGCCCCGATCTCCGGATGGCGCTTCATGACCTCCCACTCCTCGTCGGTGAGTGGGCCCGGCTTGCGCAAGATGGCATCGGGAACGCCAATCTTGCCGATATCATGAAGCTGCGAGGCCAAGCGAATCGTGTGAATCATGTCCTCGTCAAATCCCAGGCGACGGGCCACAGCGGTGGCCAGTTCCGCAATACGCTCACTGTGGTCGCTGGTGTAGGTGTCACGCGCGTCCATGGCCTTGGCCAGGGCAAGAACGGTCTGGAAATAGGCCTCCTCCAGCTCGGCATGGGAACGGATGCGCTGAAGCGCGTTCGCCGTGATCTCGGCCAGTGTGGTTAACAAGGCCTCTTCACTCTCGGTGAAGGGGGGCGGGAAGTGGTCAGGGTCCTTGCGTCTGGCCACGACGATGGTGCCCAGGACATCGCCGTTGTCCGTGCGCAGGGGCACGTGGAGGCCAGGGCCCATCTCACGCCAGAAGTCCCGACGTGTCCGGCACAGATCGTTGCAGATGTCCTTGGTCCGGTAGGGGCGTTGAGTGCGGATCACGCGGCCAATGATGTCGTTGTCCAAGGTGAGCCGTTGAAGGCGGTTCCCATCGGGAACCCCAAATGTGCCCACCGGGATCGCTTGGGGCCGCTCCTCGTCTATCAGGTAGAGCAAGGCCACATCAGCGTGGGCCAATTGGGCAGCGTGTTCTGCTGCTGTGGCCGCACAACCTTCCACGTCCACCGCGCCACGCAGGGCTGTACTGGCCCGGGCAATGACGGTGAGCTGTTGGATGCGTTCCCGAAGCGAGTGGACCAGCCTGGCATTTTGAATGGCGATAGCCGCCTGATCGGCGAAGAGCTCCAACAGGTGAAGTTCTTCCTCGGTGAAGGCGTGGGGGGTGCCAAAGGCAACGTTCATCACCCCCACCACTTGGGCACCGCTGCGCAGCGGAAAACTGGCAATGGCCCCTCCCCACGGCCAGTCCTGGAAGAGGGGGTGGCGGTTCACGTCGGGGATGACGATTCGCTTGCCCGTGCGGGCCACAGTGTTGGTAATGCCGTGGGAGCGAGGCCGCGCCAGGGGCACGTCCTGGAGTTCCCCGTGCCAAACAGCGGCGCCAAACCGGAGGGCCTGTCCGTCGAAGAGAAAGATATGGGCATCATCGGAGCCGGTTAGGCGGGATGCATGTTGGACGATAGCCTGTAAAACTGTTGATAGGTTCAAGGAGGAGGTCAGTTGGAGGCTGGCTTCGCGGAGTGCTTCCAACTGGGCTCGCTGTTTCTGCTCCGCCTCGAAGAGCTCTGCGTTTCGAAGGGCAATTGCCGCCTGGCGTGCAAAGGCGGAGAGAATTTGAACTTCGTCCTCGGCCCAGACACGGGGCTCCTGGAAGTAACACGAGATTGCGCCGACCGTTTGACCTTCGTAGACCAGGGGGAGGATGCCGATGGCCCGGTAGTCGAACTGCTGGGCCAACGTCTGGAGCAGGGGAAAGTTCGTGGCTTGCGTGATGTCGGGCACCATAAAGGGCCTGGCATGGGCCACAACCCAGGCACCGGGCAGGTGGCTCAAGTTGGCCAGCACGATCTCGGGGTAAGAAGGGGGCAAATTGTGCGTCCAAGAGCATTTCATCTCGCCGTCCTTGTCGAGCATGAAGACGGCCGCCCGGTCGGCTCCAGTCAACTCAATGGTCCCCTTGCCAATGGCCTCCACCACCTGATCCACCACCAGGGGGCGGTTCAGCGCGGCCCCCATCGAGGCCAACTCGGAAAGCTGGCGAGTGCGCTCCCGCATGTTCGCCAACAGGTTCAGGCGCTCGAGCATCTGGCTCACTTGGGCAGCCACGTGGCCGGCCAAGGTAATCTCGTCCTCGGTAAACGTGTGGTGGACGACCATGTCAACGCCCAACGTGCCCACCACGTGTTGGCCGATGACGAAGGGAATGAGGAGCAAGGAAAGCGTGCCCCGCCGTCGCATGAGATCACGCACCGGCTCCAAGCGCGGGTCATGTTGCGCATCGGCGATGGCCAAAGGGCGGCGGTGTTTGAGCATATAGGCCATGCTCGGATTGCCCTCAACCGGGATCACCTCGCCCAAGCCACTGGGTCGGTCGGGCATGCGGTATTCGGCGATCACGTGGGCAGCCGTGCGCTCCGTGTTCATGAGCGCAAAGGCCGCCTGAGGCGCGCCGAAGAAGTGGGCCAGCTCCGCGCACACCTGTTCCATGGCCGAGCGCAAATCCTCGGCCGCAGCCGTGGCCGCCGTGATGCGGCTGAACAGCGTGATCTCGCGCACGTGGCGTTGATTTTCAGCGTAGAGAAACGCTTGGGCCACAAGATTTGCGATGTGAGTTGCAAAGGTGATTTCCTCGGAGCACCAATTTCGCACTGTGTGGTGCTCACATGACAACATGCCCACGATTTGCCCCCGCATTCTAATGGGAGAAATGATAGCGGAGTTAATGACAAAGCGTTGCCAGTACGTGGCTAATTCCCGGGTGCGTGGCTCAGCCAGCACGGCACGGGCAACCACAGCGTGGCCCGATTCCAGCGCCTGCCGGTAATGCCGAGCGAGTCGGAGATCCAAACGCACCCTTTCTCGTGCTTCTTCCGGTTTTTGCTTGTCGAACACCCACAATTGTTCCGCCTCTTCCCCGTCGGAACACAGCCGCCACACCGTTACCCGGTCCACGTGCAACACGTCAGCGGCCACGCGAGCAACTGTGGCTAGCGCTTCACCCAAGTCGCCGTTGGTGAAAATGGGGCTGGTGACCAGCTCCAACAGGGTTCGGCTCTGGCGCTCGAAAGAATTGACCGGAATTCTGCGAGGAACATTAATCGTATTTGGGATAAAACTCTTAATATATTCGTACAATTGGCCCTGGTTTGACTCAACGCAAATTGCGCTCACCCATTCCGCAATTGACTTTTCAAGCAGGATAGGATCTTGATCCGGCACACACAGAATTGTGGGAATCTCTCGAATGAACGTTTGCTGAGCAAATTTTTGCACGCACTTGTCAGATAGTGTTTCTGTAAACACGATTACCAAATCCACACAAAAACGCCCGACGATTTCCTTGGCTTGCTCAAGGTCGGTTGCCCAAATCAGGATAGCCCTAGGAAATGCCCTTCTGAGATCATTCACGATCTGCGGAGATCTACGTCCCTGACCCACCACGACAATGGAAAATTCCTGCTTCTCGAGTGAACCCACTTGACTCATAATATCCTGATTCGCCTCAATCACGACCGTTCAGTCGCGAACTCGTGGAAAACAAAACCGATGATAGACAAGTGCCCCCTTGGCCGCCTTACTTGACTGCCTAATAATAGTATCCTGGTTCGCGTATGTCAATAGCCGATAGCGGCTACTCACTCCCAATCAGGCCAGGTTCTCAAGCGATGAGGACATGCACGAGGAGACCAGCCTATTTGCACATTTTAGCACTCTCTGGTATACTCTGCTGGCACTCACCCCAGAAGAGTGCTAAATTGCCCCAAATTCGGACAAAAGGGAGGCTGAGGTATGGCGAAAGAGCTGCAACCGCTTGGCGACCGCATTATTGTGGAGCCGATTGAACAGGAGGAAGTCACGCCCAGCGGCATCATTTTGCCCGAGACGGCCAAGGAGAAGCCCGTTGAGGGGAAAGTGATCGCCGTGGGCCCCGGCGCTGTCCAAGAGGACGGCACCCGCCGTCCCCTCGACGTGCAGGTGGGCGACCGCGTCATCTACGCTAAGTACGCCGGCACCGAGTTTAAGCTGGACGGCGACAAAAAGGTGCTCATCCTCCGGGAATCGGACATCCTTGCCAAAGTGCTGGATAGCTGATCTGTCGGGCACGGTTGTGCGCCCCCCAGTGACGGCGCCTGTGAGCGCGTCAGCGCTCCCGCGAACTTGATACACGAGCAGCAATGTTTCCCGACAAGACCAATTGAGGAGGCAGGACACTATGGCGAAACAACTCGTCTTTTCCGAAGAGGCCCGCCGCGAGCTGAAGCGCGGCGTGGACGTGTTGGCTGAAGCCGTGAAGACCACCTTGGGCCCCAAGGGGCGCAACGTGGCCCTCGACAAGAAGTGGGGTTCGCCGACCGTAACCCACGACGGCGTCACCGTGGCCAAGGAGATCGAACTGGAAGAGCCCTTTGCCAACATGGGCGCCCAGCTCCTGAAGGAAGCGGCCACCAAGACCAACGACGTGGCCGGTGACGGCACCACCACCGCCACCGTGCTCGCCCAAGCCATCGTCACCGAGGGCCTCAAGAACGTGGCCACCCAGCTCATTCAAAGCATATCCTGGCGGCGCGGCGTCTGAGCAGATTCCATAGGATCTATTTGGGAAGAATGTGAAATGCATATGTTATGATGTGTGTTGTATTATTATTATTATTATCTTCTATTAATATTCATGTGTTCATTATTATGTGATGGATGTTACATTCTTATTATGACCACCTGATGATTATTGTAGATTAGTGGATCTATGTATTCCACAAATTCTATTATTCAGATGAGTGTATTGTTACATTATCATAACATATATTGCTTGCTTTTTGCCTGCCTGTAATAACATATATAACAACAAAATAATATGAAAAAATAAAAACTCTCTGTCACGCCTGTTATGTGTAAAACATATGAAAAAAATAATAAGCATGAAGCATGCAACATATCATCAAAACTGGCATATAACAACAACTGCATGCAACATGCTCTTTTTTTTTTCCTCATAACATATAAAGCATCAACAATATAACATGAATAAGTAAAGATCAACAACTAACAGTAACATATAACAATGCATATCACAGCTATCAAGCAACAGCTGCAACTAATATTCAAAACATACCCAACGCTGTAATGACATAACATAAAACCATCTC
>JAUZRY010000015.1 GCA_030949995.1 Ardenticatenia bacterium | reverse complement strand
AAATCGGGCTCTGGCGTGGGTTGAACGGGCTAAGCGGGTGGCTGGCCCCGCACACGCTGCCCTCATCGCCCGCGTGGAGGAACAGGCAGTGAGCCAAGCCGTGGCACGTGCGCTCCAGCAGGAAGGCCTCGAGGCTGCTCTGGCCAGAGCCCGTGAGGCCGGCCTTCCCGTGGACGGGATGCCCTTTCCGTGGGGGCGACGTCTGCGCGTGCTGGTGCGCACGGAGCCCGACCGGCGCACGATCACCGCCGAATGGGTAAGCCCCTTGCTGCCCGGAATTGTGGCCGCGCAGGTGGAAGGGCTGGCGGCCCACATGGGCGCGCGGGTGCCAAGCGGGATTGCTGTGACCCACAGCGCTGAAGAGTCGGTCGTCCGCCTGGTGATCGAGATCGTTGGGCCGCCGGAAACGTGGCCGGACATGATGGCCGCCGTTGCGGCACTCTTGCCCGAGGACGAGAACGTGGACGTGGTGAGGAGTGTGCTCCGTCCAACCGCCCTCACGTGGGCTGTGGACCGCGGTTGGCTGGAGGAGTGGGTGATGTACCGAGAACGCGTCGCCCTTCAGAGCCGGGCCGTCGTGCGCGCTGAGGCTATCCGCCAGCAGGCGTCTGGCTCGCGGTGGGAACGCCTGCTGCTGGACGAAGCGGCCAACCTGTGGGAGCACTTGGCCTCTGGCCAGGATGTTGTCTACGAAATCCGGGTGGAATCTGGCGGCCGCGTGCGCCGCTCCACGTGGCGGGTGCGCCCGCCGGCAGCCGAGGAGTTAGTGTTTACCCAAACGTGGCTCCGTGCCGACCGGATAGCGTGGCTCGTTGCGGGCGGCGTGGGAGTTCTCCTGGCAATGTTGACCCTGATCTGGCGCTGGCCCATGCGCACAGGATGATGCGTGGTTCCGCCTCAACCCTCGCCCGAGTCGACGAGCAATCGCTTGAGAGCGCGGGCTGTCTCAACGGCTTGGCCCTGCCAGTGGTTGTTGGCGAAGAGGTAGATTGTAGCGGCACGCGCGCGCATGGCCCGTAGGCGCGGCCCCCACTCCAGCAATTCCTTCTCGGTGTAGCGGTAGTCGTACCGCTCCCACGCTTCTCGATGTTTCCACCACGTTTGGCGATTGCGGCCGTGGAAGCGCACGTAGCTGAAATCGGCCGTCACAGGCACCACCGGGGGCATGAGACCGGGCAGTGGGGGCATGTCCACAGCACAGAACGCGAGATCGAGGTCCCGGAGGAGGTCAAACACCGAGCGCTTGGCCCACTCCCGCCGGCGGAATTCCACGGCCATGGGAATCTCTGGCAAGGCAGCGCGCAGGGTGCGCACGTAAGCTTCGGCCTCAGGGGTGTGCCGGAAGGAGAAGGGAAATTGAGCCAACACACACCCGAACTTGGCCGCCTCAATAAGGGGGACCAGGGCATCTGCGAATTGTCGGGCCAACGCGGGAAGTTGTCGCACGTCGCGCTCGTGGGTGAGTCCTCGATAGAGCTTGAGCGTGAAGCGGAACCCCTCGGGCACCTTGTCAGCCATGCGAGCGAGCATGTGTCGTGTGGGCTGCCGGTAGAAGGTCACGTTGAGCTCCACGGCGTTGAACTCCTGGGCGTAGAACTGGAGCCACGCCCTGCGGTCGAGGTCAGCGGGGTAGTATGGCCCAACCCAGTCGCGAAACGAATATCCACTTGTGCCCACATACACGATTGTCATCCGTCGGAGGAAGTGGGAGCGGCCGCACTGAGCGTCAGCCGGTTCTCCTTCACGTCCACAAGCACCCGGTCACCCTGGCGGAACTCGCCGGCGAGCAGGCGCTGGCTGAGAGGGGTTTCGATGTGTCGGCGGATCACCCGCCGGAGGGGGCGGGCGCCGAACTGGGGGTCGTAGCCCCGTTCAGCCAGCCACGCCCGGGCCGCCGGGGTGAGCTCAAGAGTTAGGCCGGCCTCGCCGACTCGTTCGGCCAAGCAAGCGACCTGCAAGTCCACGATCTGGAGCAAGTCATCGCGCGTGAGGGCGCGGAAGACGATCACCTCGTCCACCCGATTGAGGAACTCGGGGCGGAAGGTGCGCTTCAAGTCCTCCTCCACCTCAGCGTGATGAAGGGCCTGTGGGTCGCCCCGCTCGCCAACGCGGAAGCCCAGGGGACCACCCCGCTGCACGTAACGTGTGCCCAAGTTCGAGGTCATGATGAGAACGGCGTTACGGAAGTCTACAGTGTGCCCTTGGCCGTCGGTGAGCCGCCCTTCGTCCAGCACTTGGAGGAGCACGTTGAAGATCTCGGGGTGGGCCTTTTCGATCTCGTCGAAGAGCACCACCTGGAAGGGCCGGCGCCGAAGGCGTTCGGTGAGTTGTCCGCCCTCACCGTACCCCACGTAGCCGGGTGGCGATCCGACCAGCCGGCTGACCGTGTGGGGTTCGCGGAATTCGCTCATGTCGATTCGGACAATGGCGTCTTCGTCGTCGAAGAGGAATTCGGCCAAGGCTTTGGCCAGCTCCGTCTTGCCGACGCCCGTGGGCCCCAGGAAGATGAAGGAGCCAATGGGCCGCTTGGGATCCTTGAGGCCGCTGCGCGCGCGCCGAATGGCGTCGCTCACGGCCACGATGGCCTCATCCTGACCGATGACGCGGCGGCGTAGGTGGACTTCCATGTGGAGGAGTTTTTCGGCCTCGGCCTGCATCAGGCGCTTGACGGGAATGCCGGTCCACGAGGAGACGATTTCGGCGATGTCCTCGGCGTCCACCACCTCGTCTAACCCCTGTTCCCGCCGCCAGGCGTGGACAGCCTCCTCGAACTCCTGTTGGAGGAGGATCATTTGGCTCTTGTAGCGGGCTGCCCGTTCATAGTCACGGGCTTGCCAGGCCTCCTCCTCCTCGATGGCGAGCTCGTCCAGGCGCCGCTTCATGTCGCGCAGGGAGGGTGGCATGTTGAACACGTCCACGCGCAGCTTGGCGGCCGCCTCGTCCACCAAGTCAATGGCCTTGTCGGGCAGACGGCGTTCAGTCACGTAGCGGTGGCTGAGGCGGGCCGCTGCCTCCAAGGCTTCGTCGGCAATCTTAACGTTGTGGTGGGCTTCGTATTTGGGGCGTAGTCCTCGCAACATCTCGATGGTCTCCTCCACACTGGGCTCATCCACGTAGACGGGGGCGAAGCGGCGTTCCAGGGCGTGATCTTTCTCGATACAGGTGCGGTAGTCGTCCAGCGTGGTGGCGCCGATGAGCTGGAGCTCGCCCCGGGCCAGCATGGGCTTCATGAGATTGCTGGCGTCCAGGGCCCCTTGGGCCGCCCCTGCGCCGACCAGGTTGTGAAGTTCATCGATAAAGAGGATGATCTCCCCTTGGGCACGGCTGATCTCCTCCATGACAGCCTTGAGGCGCTCCTCGAACTCCCCCCGGAACTTGGAGCCGGCCACCATTGCGCCCAAGTCCAGCTCGACAATGCGCTTGCCCACTAAGTGGTCGGGCACGTCGCCGGTCACCATGCGCAGGGCCAATCCTTCCACGATGGCCGTCTTGCCCACGCCGGCCTCGCCGATGAGCACGGGATTGTTCTTCGTGCGCCGGGCCAACACGCGCATCACCCGCAGGATCTCCGCCTCTCGGCCAATCACGGGGTCCAGCCGTCCCTCGGCGGCCAAGGCGGTGAGGTCACGCCCGTACTTTTCCAAGGCCCTGTACGTGGTTTCAGCCCGGGGATCGTCCACCCTGCGCCCCTCCGCGGATTTCGTGGATGGCCTGGTCAATGTCAGATGCTCGCAGGTGAAGCTCGGCGAAGAGCCGGCCGAGGGGAGATTGGTGCTGTTGCTCAGCCAGCCGGGCAATGCCCAGGAGCATGTGTTCCGTGGAGATGTACTCGTCCCCCAAGCGGTCGGCTTCCTGGCTGACTACGCTGGCCAAATGTTGGACAGCCGGTGTGACGTAGATCTGGGCTTGGGACATGCCGCCGGCCATGTGTACCTGTGGTTGGGCGCGCAAGATTTCATCGAGGCGGCGCTTCATGTGGTCGGTGTCCACCCCAGGTGTTCCAAAATGTGGGTGACCACGCTGCCGGACATCTCCAGCAGGGCCAGCATGATGTGTTCCACGTCGAGCTGGCTGTGGCGGTAGCGCAGGAGGATTTCCTGGGATCTGGCAATGGCCTCTTGGGCTCGCTCGGTGAAGCGGTAGAAATTCATCGGTGCTCCCCAACGGTGAAGGTGGTGTTGGCGTACGCTCTTGCCCCACATTGGCCCCGCCGCGGAGCGTCGGGGGGGCGGAGGACCACTGAGGACACAAAGATTGGCAAGAACTGCGCGGTCTTATCTTACCATCTTCTCGACATGCTCCGTGTCCCTGTGGTCCTGCGTGGGGTTCACGACAATGGACATGTGCAGGTGAATTATAGTGAGGCACGGAGACACGTCAAAGCAGGTTCCAGGCCGAGTGCCCGCGTTTCGGGAAGGGACGATGTGGAACAGGGAAGCAGAGCCCTGTTGCCCGCGGCGTGCGTCAGGAGGAGTTCACTGGAGTGTGCGCAGGAAGTTGGGCTCGGCGTATCGCACGGCTGGGTGGTCTGTCAGGGCGCTGAGGACGGCGAGCTCCGCTCCCTCCGGCACGCGCACCAGCCACACGTTGGGGAGCACTTCGGCCTCGAAGGTGGCCCCGTAGTCGCGGAACAGGGGGCCGAGAGAGGCTGTGGTCACGCCGGGGCGAAGGGCGACGAGGAGCTCACCGGCGCGGTAGGCGGTGATTCGGTTGAGGGGTTGTGGGTCCTCCGGTCGGAAGGGGCGTGTCGAGGAGGCCAAACGGGGTGAGGTGGTGCTGGCTTGCTTGACGGCCTCGCCGGCGTTGACGAGCCCGTAGCCGAAGAAATCGTCCCGGCCGGGCGTGCCCAAGTCAGAGGCTGTGGTGACAATGATGTTGGCCACGTCGTCGGCCGAGAGGGAGGGGTTCTTGCTCCAAATCAGAGCGGCCAAGCCGGCCACATGGGGAGCGGCTTGGGAGGTGCCGCTGAGGGCGTTGTAGCCCAACTTGGGGATGCCGGCCATAGTGCGCGGGTACGTGCTCCAGATCCAGTGTTCAATGGTGGAGTCGAAGGGGTCGGTCGGATCGCCGCCTGGTGCTGCCACGTCCACGTAGGGGCCGGCGCTGCTGTAGGAGGCGTGTTGAAGCGAGTTGTCCACGGCGGCCACAGCCAATACCTCGGGAATGGCCGCCGGGTAAATGGTGGGGTTGCCCTCCTCGTAGGCGTTGCCGGAGGAGGCCACAACGAGCACGTTTCGGCTGCGCGCGTATTGGATGGCGTCCCGGATGGCCTGGCTGTCGTCGGTGCTGCCCAAGCTCAAGTTGATGATGCGGGCGCCGTTGTCGGCGGCATAGCGAATGGCAGCGGCCACGTCGCTGTCAGCCGCGAGCCCGGTGTCGTCGAACACCTTGAGGGGCATGATGCGGGCGTTCCACCCCACGCCGGCAATACCGTCCCCGTTGTCGGTGTTGGCGGCCACAATGCCGGCCACATGGGTGCCGTGGCCGTCCTCGTCGTCTGGTTCCGCATCGTCCCGCGCGAAATCGTAACCGGGTACCAGCTTGCCGGCGAACTCAGGGTGTTCCACGTCGATGCCCGTGTCCACCACGGCCACAATGACGCCGTCTCCCCGGGACTGGGCCCAGGCTGTCTCGGCGTTGATGAGGCGCAGGTTCCACTGGTACTGTTGGTAAAGCTCATCGTTGGGCACGGCCGTGGTGCCCGTGTTGTCGGCTGAGCCGTTGGACACGATGGGCAAGTAGATGTTGCGCACGTTGGGCTGGTAGTTGAGCGTAACTTCGGAAACGCAGGCACCGTTGTAGCTGGTCACTGAAGCCGGCCGGTCTTGATTGATCAGGAGCCGGTATTGGATGTAGCGGGCCTTGGGAAACGCGTTGCCGTTGCCGTCGCGGATGTTTTGGCCGGGGGCGTCGTAGATGCCGCCTGCGCCGCCTACGCCGCTCCAACGAGTCCAGCCGTTGGCCGCCACGTCGTCGAGGGGCGGGTTCGGAGTAGTACCCAGCCGCACTTGGAAGACTAGGCTGGCATCTGTCTGCGTGGCGGCCCACCATTGGATGTCATACCAGGTGACTTCGGAGCCGGCATCGAAGACCGGAGAGATGTAAGTGCCCTGGGGTTCGCCCACGAATTGGGCCACGAAAATGTCCCGGTTGATGCTGCCTCCGCCGGTGGGATCGTCGTACCGGTTGTCGTCCCACGCGACCACGAAGGGGTCGGCGAGCATCGTGGGCCGCCGTTGGCTGGCACCGGCCGGCAAGTAATCGGCGTAGCCATTGCGGTAGAGGCCGTTTTGTTCGTCGAAGACGGCCCGCAGGCGTTTCACGTTGTTGTTGACCACAGCGCCACCCACGCTGTCAAGGTAGTTGTACGATTCCGGGTCCAAGCGACTGAAGCTGGCGGTGTGGATGTCGTAGTTCAGGTCGTCATAACTCCGTCCGTCGCTCCACGCCACCCGCACGGTGAACTCGTTGACCACCTTGATCGTGGGCTCCCCCTGCCACGACTGTGCCTGGTTGTAGGAGGCGGTCGAGTTGGGGCCCCAGCAGGCTTGTTCCGAAAGGGGCGCCATGCCAATTGTTTGCACGTCGAAGTTGGTCACGGGTGTAAAGGGTTGGATGTCGGGCTTGTTGTTGCTGAAGTCCGGCTCCTGGAGGCAGCGGTTGTCCCCCTGTATGATGCGGGAGAAGATCACCTCGGAGAACATCCACCCGTAGAAGACATCGGCGTTGCCGTTGCGGAAATCCTGCCAGGCCACGTGGATGGCCGTTGTGCGCCACTCGACGGTGCAGTCCACGGACGTGTTCTCGTCGATCTGTACCGTGTACTCCACTTCAATGAAGATGGGCACCGCGTCCAAGGCCGGGTCCCGCTGGAGGGTGGTGGTGCCGTCGGTGTTCATCTGCGTGTCGATGTCAAAGGTGAAGGGCTCCAGCGGCGGGGGGGGAGGGCCTTCCGAAGACGACGAAGATGTCACCGTCGTCCTGGCGGGTATCCTGCCAGGCCAAATAGACTTCTGTCTGGGTGAGGGTGGCGCCGCTGACTACCGCGATGGCCGGGGCTCGCTGATCCTGGGCGGTGATGCTGGGATCGTCGGTGACGAAGGCGTTATCGGTCCACGTCTCGCCACAGTCGGTGGAGTAGGCGAAGAAGATGTCGTCGTTTCCCTTGCGGCGGTCTTGCCATGCCAGATAGATCACGCCGTTTTGGTCCACGTCCACGGTGGGATTGGTCTGGGGAGCGTTAACGTCGTCGGTGAAGGTGTTGATGGGGTTACTGCCGCTGCCCACTGCCGGCTCCGTCCACGTGATGCCGTCTGCGGAGTAGGCCTGCCAGATGTCAAAGGAGCCCAAACGGTTGTCGGCCCAGAAGGCGTAATAGCGGTTACAGGCCGGGTTGTAGATCACTGTTGGGTCCAGTTGGCTGTTGCCGCTGTCGAGCGGATCCTGGTTGACGCGCACGGGATCGCTCCACGTGCGGCCGTTGTCGGAGGAGCGGGCGAAGTAGATATCGCTGTCCAGCCCGCCGTTGCGCCAATCTTCCCAGATAATAGCGATCTCGTCACCTGGGCCGTTGGTCAGCACGGGCTTGATCTGGGACACCGTGTCAGTGATGGTGCGGGACAGGGAGTCCGTGTAGGTAATGGGATTCACGCGGGTGTCGGGGAAGTAGAGGTCCCGGTCGAACTCGGGCTGGTCGAACTGTTGCGTGAAGTAGATCTTCTCGCCCGACTGGCGGAAGAAATCGGTCCACAGGCCCACTTGGATGAGGCCGCGGGGGTGGCTTAAGTCTAAGTTGGAGAAGCCCTGTTGGAAGTCCTCGTGGGTGCTTTGGCGCCAGCGGTTTGTGGTCTGGACAGTGGACAGTGAACAGCGTGGGACCGGCCACATTGTTTTCCTCATCACGCTCCACGACGAACCCATCCGGGTCGATGACGGCGAAGACTTGGTGGCCGCCTGTGTCGGTAAAGGTGGTGGAGAACGTGAGCTGCCATTCGCCTCCGGCTGGGAGCCAAAAATATTGGACGCCCCACGAGAAGGTGGGCGATCCCTGGTAACCGGGCGGGGGTGGGGTGGGGGGATCAATGTACAAGTCCACGAAGAAGTTGTTGCCTGCGGGCACGTCGGCGTTGCCTTGGTTGGCAATGATGACTTCGATGGTGAAGTTCTGGTTCACGTAGGGAGTGGGGGGGCAAGACATTGATGGACTTGATGACCAAATCGGGCTGCTCCAGGGCGGGCTGTGCTCCGTTGACCTGTGGGGCGCCGGGCATTGTTGTGGGCGTTGGCCGGGATGATGTCGGCCCCTGAGCAGCTACCATGGTGACTCCAAGCCAAATGCTGCTCAGCGTGATTCCGGCAATCAATGCCCAGATCAACCCTGCACGACCTTTGATCATGGAGTCCCCCTCATCCCCTCTCACTCTCACGCTTCCCGGAAGAGCCGGCGTAGCCCGGCTGCCACTAACATCAGCGCGCCGAAGCCAATGGCCCATACCAGGGGCAAGGCGTCTGCACCCGTGTCGGGCAACCGTGTGACCGGTCCTGCCGGCGTGACCGTGACGTAGACGCCCGGTGTGGTGGTGATCAGGATGGGCGTGATGGGAAAGAGCGTGCCGGTGGGCGTGGGCGTGGCCGTCCCGGTCGGTGTGGGTGTCACGGTGCCGGTGGGCGTCGGGCTCAGGTACGGAGTGTCCGTGGGTGGCGGGGTATCCGTGGGCGGTGGGTATCCGTGGGCGGTGGGGTCGGTGTGGGCGTAAATGTGGGCGCAACGGTGGGTGTGGCCCCTTGGGTGGGCGAAGGGCCCGGGGTTGGTGTTTGGATCTCGACCAACGGGAACGCCACGTTGGTTTCTAACCCCCCTAGCACCGTGACCAAGCGTGTCTCCCCGGCAATGGCCGCGTAGGAGGTCAACGGGGAGATTTCCACGCGGTACTGGGCCGGTGACAAGTTGCTGAACGTGATCTGGCCTGTGCTGTCCGTGGAACCGCTGGCTACGGGGCCGCTGACCCCGTCGGTGATCAGGAAGACCTGCACGCCGACGCCACTGAGCCCCGGTTCGCCGCTGTCTTGAACCTGGTTCTGGTTAAGGTCGTGGAAGGCGATGACGATCAGTGTGCCTGTGGCCTGAAAACTGAGCCTCCGTGCCGTCTGATGTGGGCGATGTGGGGACGCCAACGAGGGGATCACGGCCAGCGCGAGCAAGAGCAGGCCACCCAAGATCCCTGTGAACGTGCTGCGTGCTCGCCACGTATGTGCTCTCATGAATCTTCCCCTGCCATGAGTCCACCGCCAGGGATATGCTCTCATAGGTTGAACTGGTTGAAAGAGAGTACAGTTGCTGCCATTGTACAAGATTCCGCTACAAACGTCAACAGGAATATTGTGCAAAATTCTGAAAAGAAATGCCTGTCCACAATGTCATCTCATGTGGCGGGCCACACTTTTCCCTCATGGCACGCTGCGCTGCCAATCGGCGCGGAACCTGGTGAGCTGATCCGGCGCACCGCAGTCACGGGCCATGAGCACGGCGATCTCCTGGCTGCCCCTCTGGCCATCTTCCAGTACGACAAGGTGCCAAGCGCCGGCTAGATCGGGACGTGGCTTGCTGTCCAGAAAGACTTCCCAATACCCATCCTGTTGAGTAGTGGCGATCTGTTCGTACCCGAAGGCGTTGAAGACTCGCACCTGCACGTCCGGGCGTGGCAGGCCGTCCGCGTTGTAGACGTACCCGAAGAAGCCCACCCAATCACAACTGGGGCCGGCTTCCAAGCGGGTGAGCACGTAGAGGGGCGTTGGCGTCGCCGTGGGCGGCGGCGGTGGCGGGGGCGGCCCGGGCGGCGGTGGCGGGGGAGGTGGGGGTGGAGGTGGCACATCCACCTCGGGCTGATCTCCGTTTTCCACATCCTCAGGGGGTTGTACTTCCTCGGTTGGCAGGGCGGTCAGCGTGGCGGCCACATCGGGCGTGGGCGTCAAGGTGGGCGTTGGCGTGTTGGTGGGTGTTGGCGTCCTGGTGGGACGTGGTGTGCGTGTGGGCGTGGGCGTAAACGTGGGCAAGGGGGTCCACGTTGGCGGCAAGGTGGGCACCGGCGGAGGGGTGGGCGTCGGCGGGCGCGCGGCCAATCCCAAGGGAGCCACTAATGTCGGCGAGAACCAGAGGGCCACGAAGACCATGATGACCAACACGGTCAACACCGCCATGATGGCGATTCCCAGGTTCAACTGTTCGTCAGTCCACTCCTGGAACATGTGTTTGGCTCCTCTGTCTCTTCACATTACAGCATCCCTCGCCGGGCTGCCGCCAAGAATGCTTTTCCTCATTGTGGGAAAAACGCGAATTTGTGCAACTCAGGCCTTGCCGCCGCGCGGTGTGGCCTGAGCCTCCTGACCGTGGTGTTCACCGGAACACCTCTTCGGCTGGTAGTTGGCCTTGCAAGTAGTCTCCGGGGAGACGCCAGTAGTACGTGCCGAGCTGTGTAGTATCCTGGGCCACGAGGTACAGGCGTGTGCTGGCCTCTACGAGCTCGCCGTTGACCGTGTCGAGCTCGCGCCGGAGGCGGGTCACGTCGCCGCGCGGGTCGTGGCCCAACGTGCGGGCAAGGAGCCGGCGTTCGAGCCAAATCCGGCGCGTTAGGCGTTGCTGCAGGGGTGGGAGTGGGGCCAAGAGGGCCTGCAGGGCGGCCTCCTGTTGGTCCCACAGGTTGGTGAGCACCTGATCCCACTCTGAGCGCCGAGCTTCCAAGCGGGAGAGGCGGCCTGGCCCGAGGACACCAAGGGCCAACAGGCGCTGTTGTTGGACCCAGCGCCGGTAGCGTTCCTGACGCCCAAGTGGGTCGTCCGTGGGTTGGGCCATCCAATTGTGGATAGCCACCTCTTCGGCCAGCAGGGCCTCTTCCAGGGCGGCCCAATCGGCAGCCGTGCCGACGTCGACCTGTTCCAGAACCGCTTTGGCCACTCGGCGCCGCTGTTCCACGTAAGGCTGCACGGCGTCGGGCCACGGGGCCGGGGCTGGCACCCCCCACGGTGCCAACAGGGGCGTCGAGGCCTCGCTGGCCGTGGGGGCTTGGGCCAGAACTTCCCTGGTCGCGGCCGCCCGTGCGAGCTCGCCTGCCCTCTCGTAGCGCATGACCAACGTCTCGAGCAGGCGGTTGCGCACTGGTGGGGGGGGACATCCGAACCGTAGCGGGCCAGAATGGAAACCTGTTGCCAGCTCAGCAGGGCTAAGTAGTCCCGATGCCGTTCCAGCAAGCCGTCTCCGGCCTCTAACACCAGTTGCGCTCTGGTGACATCGTCGACCAGCGGGGCCACAACGGCAGCTTGCCCCGCCACGGCAAAGATGCTGGCCGCTTCGTAGGTGGCGTCTTCGTCCATGTGGCGGGCTATGTGGAGCAACAGGGCCACCTGTGTGGGCGTGTCAGACTCGCTGGCGAACAGGGTCAGTGCGTATGCACTTTGGAGTTCTCCCTCCTCCACAGCACGTTTGGCCACCTCGAATACGTCGGCCCCTGCCAACCACGCCAGCACGAAACGGGGACGCACAGCCCGAGGGTGGAGGAGGTCGAGAACCCGGGATGTGACCGGCTGAGGCCGTAGCGCCAGCCCTGGACGCAGCCACCGGGAGGCCACAGCCCCCGCCGTGACAAGAAAGGTGAGAAAAAAACAGGAAGCCAATCCCATAACAGCCCACCAGGGCACGTGCTGCTTGCCGTTGTCCCCACGCCCTCTCGTGGGAACACGCCCTTTTCTCCGTGGAGCTCGAGGTGGGGGGGCGCCTGTACGCCCCAAGGTTACCATGCACATTGCGTTTCTCGAGCATAGCTGTGCCCGCCTTGGACGCACCGGGTCACGGTATCAGGGGACTTGGAGAGGATTCAGGAACCATAACTCTTCCCCCTGACTCCCGTGACTCCGCACGTGATCTTCTCGTCTTTCCCCTGACCTTTTGCTATAGAGCCCTCGGGACACCTAAGAAATGATACAATCACCTGGTGCCATGTGGAAATTGGGCGCCATGCTCCCCTCGGGTACAATTGGGGGCGAACGGGAGGACACGCGCTTTGTCCTCGGCACCCTTGAGGAGACCATGTTCCCCTCAGGACATGCGGAGAACGCGACATCAGCGCGCGCCAAAGCGTGGCCCGCTGTGGTCATTCTGGGACAACCGGTGGCCAACGTCACCGAGGATCAGGCCGTGGCCCTGATTCAGTCCATGATCGCCTTGGGCCGGCCACATCACCTTGTGACCGTCAACCCGGAGTTTTTGGTGGAAGCCCGGCACAACGACACGTTTCGCCGCGTGTTGCAGGAGGCCGATCTTCCCCTCGCCGACGGGGTGGGTATTACTGTGGCCGCCCGCCTTGCGGGCACCCCTCTGCAGGAGCGCATTCCGGGCGTGGACTTGCTGGTGCGCCTGGCCTGTGAGAGCGCTAGGCGGGGATGGCGCCCTTTCTTCCTGGGAGGGGCGCCAGGGGTGGCACGCCGTGCTGCGGAGCGTCTCCAACGCCGCTGGCCAGCTCTCCGCGTGGCTGGGTGGTACGCCGGTCACCCCACGCCGGAGGAGACACCCGCAATTATCGCCCGGGTTCGCCGGGCGGCGCCCGACTTGCTCTTCGTGGCATATGGCCACCCCAAGCAGGACCTGTGGATTGCGCGCCACAAGGCGGCGTTGGGCGTGCCGGTGATGATGGGCGTTGGTGGTGCCTTCGACTACATTGCCGGCGTCGTGCCCCGCGCACCGGCCGCGATGCGACGGTGGGGACTGGAGTGGCTCTACCGCCTTTACCGGCAGCCGTGGCGCTGGCGGCGGATGTTGGCCTTGCCCCATTTTCTGGCGCTCGTGGTGTTTGAGGTCGGCGTCAGGCGGTGGCACAGTGGACAACGGCCACACACACACGGACACGGTTGAGGAACCTCGCGTGGACGGGGAGTGTCATGGAACGCCTCTTGGTCATGAAACCGGCCGACTTGGGCGACCTTTTGCTGACGACGCCCGCCCTGCGGGCCTTGCGCCAAACGTTCCCGGAAACTCGCATTGAGATCCTGGTGCCGCCAACCTCGGCCGTGGTGTTGCGCGAGTGCCCATATGTGGACGAGATTCTCACCTTCAACAAGTACGCTTTTGATCGCCCTGCGGCCCTGTGGCGGCCTGACCGGTGGCTGGCCTTGGCCCGCCTGGCCCGTGAGCTCCGGCGCCGGCGCTACGATGTGGTGCTCATCCCCCGTCACCTGACGACGCGGTGGGGAGCGCTGAAGTTCGCGGCCCTGGCCTTGGCCACAGGGGCCCCACGCCGTGTGGGGTTGGACAACGGGCGCGGGTGGTTTCTCACCGACAGGGTGCCGGATGCCGGGTTCGGAGCCAAACACGAGGTGGAATATGACCTGCTGGTGGTGGCCCGCTTGGGTGCCCGCACGGACAACGTGCGGCTTTGGCTCCCCTCTGATCCCCGGGCCGAGGCATGGGCTGAGGAGATCACGGCGGCGTGGGCGCGCCCCCTGCTTCTGCTCCACCCCGGCAGCGGCGCGTACAGTGTGGCCCGGCGGTGGCCCCCCGACCGCTTTGCCGCCCTGGCCGACGCGTGGGCGGAGCGTCACGGTGGCACAGTGGTGCTCGTGGATGCCTCGGCCGACGTGACAGGAGCTGTCCTGCGGGCGGCCCGCTGCCGGCCGATCGACTTGGGCGGGCGAACCTCCTTGGTCGAGACGATCGCCCTCATCAGGCGGTGTGATCTCTTCGTGGGCAACGACAGTGGCCCCCTCCACATGGCCGCCGCGGCCGGCGTGCCGGCGCTGGGCATCTACGGCCCTTCGAACGCCCGGGCGTGGGGGCCTTGGGGGCCGCACACGGCCGTGGTGAAGCGTGATCTGCCCTGTATGCCCTGCTTCTACCGGGGACACGCGTTGGGGCGTCCTCAAGGGTGCCAGGAACGCCCGTGTTTGACAGCCTTGTCGGTGGAGCGCGTCTTGGCAGCGGCCGAGGCGCTCTGGCAATCTGCACAGGAGGAGGCCGTAGCGTGGACGAAAGAGCGCGTTTAGGGCGCCCGAGCTACGTGTGGCGCTCTGGACAGACGCGGCGGTGGCAAATCATCGCCCGGTGGGGGTGTCTTGAGCGCGTCAACCGCGTGCTCGACGCCGGCACGGGGGTGGGACTCTACCTGCGCGCCTTTGTCGAAGCCGGGGTGCCCCTTGCGGTGGGCACGGAGTACGAGTTTGCGCGCGCGGCGCGAGCGGCCGGCCACCGCGGATGTCGGGCCGTACAGGCTGCTGAGCAGCTCCCCTTTCCCGACGCCACGTTTGACTTGGTGCTCTCCCACGAGGTGTTGGAACATGTGGGAGATGACCGGCGGGCCGCGCGGGAACTCGTGCGCGTGTTGTGTCCTGGTGGCCGTGCGGTGATCTTCGTGCCCAACCGGCTGTGGCCCTTTGAGACGCACGGTGTCTTCTGGCGGGGCCGGTACCACTTTGGCAACGTGCCCTTGGTCAACTACCTGCCCAACAGGTGGCGCAACCGGCTGGCTCCCCACGTGCGGGCCTACACGGCCGGAGAGGTGCGCCGGTTGTTCGAGGGGCTTCCCGTGCGGATTGTCCACCACGGGCAGATCTTCCCTGGCTATGACAATTTGAGTGCCACGCATCCCCGCTTGGGGCGTTTCGTGCGCGCGGTGACGTATGGCCTGGAGCGCACGCCCCTTCAGATCGTGGGGCTCTCCCATGTGTTGGTCGTCGAGCGCATGTGAGAGGATAGCGATGGGTTCGCTGTGGATTGACGGGCAACCGGAGGAGCAGGTGTGGGACGAGTTCGTGGCCGCTCACCCTTACGGCAACCTGCTCCAAGGTGCCGCGTGGGCGGCTTTCAAAGCCCGCTGGGGGTGGAGTGCACACCGTTTGCTGGTGCGCCGGGGGGCACACCCGGTAGCTGGTGTGCAAGTCTTCCTGCGCGCCCTTCCCTTGGGCCACACGGTGGCCTATGTGCCGCGTGGTCCGGTTGCTGCTCCACACGATGAGGACGCCCTTTCCCTCCTGTGGCCAGCCCTCCACCGGTGGGCCCGCTCGCGCCGGGCCGTGTGGCTCACCGTGGAGCCCAACTGGCCGCTTCCACCGGAGGCCGTGGCTCCTCGGTTGAGAGCAGCCGGCTTCCGTCCCGCCATCCGGCACGTGCAGCCCCGGGCCACCCTGCTGGTGGACTTGCGCCCGTCACCGGAGGAGATCTTGGCCCGCATGAAGCAGAAGTGGCGCTACAACATCCGCCTGAGCCATCGCAAGGGTGTGCGCGTGCGCCTTGGTCAGCAGGAAGACTTCGGCGCCTTCTACGCCCTGATGCAGGAGACGGGCCACCGCGACGGGTTCCCTGTGCGCCCCCACGCCTATTACCGCGATGCCTGGCAGGCGTTTCAGCCG
Organism: Ardenticatenia bacterium; assembly: GCA_030949995.1. Taxonomy (GTDB): domain Bacteria; phylum Chloroflexota; class Anaerolineae; order Ardenticatenales; family Ardenticatenaceae; genus WFWG01. Next base: position 7,144 of record JAUZRY010000015.1, on the reverse strand, counting down.
GCTCACAGTGCCTTGCTGTTGGCCGAGCACGGGGACGACCTGCTGGCCGCTCTCCTGATCTTCCGCCATGGGCAGAGGGCGTACTACCTCTACGGGGCATCAACCCGGCGCGAGCGCCACCGAATGCCGAACCACGCACTCCAATGGGCGGCTATGCAGTGGGCCAAGGAACAGGGATGTCAGGTGTACGACCTGTGGGGCATTCCTCCGGAGGCAGCCACCGGCCATGGGGACGGCCACGGGGGGCTGTGGGGAGTCTACCGCTTCAAACGAGGGTTTGGAGGCTGCCCTGTGGTGTACCCGGGCGCCTTTGATGCTGTCTACATTCCGCCCCTGTACACGCTGTATCGCCTGCTGCAACGCCGACGCCGGCCGGGGTGACGGTGAATCACCGCGCGGCCGGCCAAGTTCACGAGACCATTTGGAGGGAGCGCGTGGCCTGTGGCGGCGCGTCTGTCCCGGTGTATTCTGCCCCGTGCTCGCGCATTGCCCGCAGCAGGTACCCAAAGGGCTCCAGCTCAGGCCTGTTCCCCATGCCACAGACCAGGTGATAGAGCACAGCCCGATCGCCGGCATCCTGGCACCGGAGCCACCGCTTCAGGTCCTCCTTCAGGCGGTACCCGGTCTCGAGGGGTGACCCCCGGTGTTCCCAGAGCAAATTGATCAGGCGCACCTGGTCGGGCGAGGAGAGCTGTGACCACGGTGCGAGCAGGATATCTACCTTCTGGTAGACCATTTGGGCCTGTCTGTCCGGCAGATGCTCGAGGTACGCGTGTAGAATTTCGAGGAAACAGCGATCCACGTCGGCTTCAGTGATTACGGGGCCCATTGTTTGGCTCATTGTCACCCTCACTTCCAGCAGTTTGTACACGGTGATCCTGAAGTGGCGAACCGCCTGTTCAGGCCCTCTCGACATGTCGGGAAAAGGAAAGAGACGGTATGGGGAACACGACGGTGTCTCCCTCAAGGGCCTCCGCGGAGGACGCGACGCCTTCCCCTCCAGATCACGTCCTGCTGGTCCGTGCAGAGCCCCTTTGGCCTCCCTCGGACTCTGAATGGACCACCCCAGCCAATATCTACTATACCAGAAGCACATTCGCGACTGACAGAGTACTTCTGCCCCATTATATGCAGGGACTTCCGGCCTAATAGATGTTGAATCTCTCTCAACCGTTCAGGACACAAACCGCCTTGCCGGTAACAGACTTCCCCTGCGAATAGGACTTTGGACACATTGAAAAACGCCTTACCCCTTGATATACTGAAGGGGTATGTTGTGCGGAGGGTTCGGGACACCATGTGGCACAGGCGTCCGGAATAGCACCAAACGCCAGTTTAGGAAAGAGGAGGATAAGATGCCTATCCGTATTTTGCTCGCCGATGACCACCTGATGTTCCGACAGGGGTTGCGCCGGCTGTTGGAGGCTGATCCAGAGTTTGAGGTTGTGGGCGAAGCCTCGGACGGTGAAGAAGCATGTGCGCTCGCGTCGGAGCTGAAGCCAGATGTGATCTTAATGGACATTCACATGCCCCGTATGGACGGCGTCCAAGCCACACGCCAGATTGTCCAACAGAACCCTGACGCCAAGATCATTATCCTGTCCATGAGCCGTCAAAAGGAGTACGTTGTGGAAGCCATTAAGAACGGAGCGCGGGGCTACTTTCTCAAGGAAAGTGATGTCTTCGACCTCATCCCTGCCATTCGAGCCGTGGTACAGGGAGAAACGATCCTCGAACCCAACTTGGCTCAGCGAGTGCTTCAGGAGTTTCGGCAGAGCAGTGCGAAGCCTCGCCGGCGCACTGAGTTGTTGGACGTGTTGAACGACCGGGAGATCCAGATTCTGCGCGGTGTGGCGCACGGGTGGACCAACCAGGAAATTGCCCGGCGGCTGGGCGTCTCCGAAAAAACGATCAAGAACCAACTCTCCATGATCTTCCGCAAGTTGCGCTTGGAAAATCGCACCCAGGCTGCCATTTACGCCCTGCAGAAAGGGCTCGTTCCCCTTGAAGAGGTTTCGATTGACGACTGACTGAGTGACAGACGGGTTTTGATTTTCGCCAACCTCCTGGTATCATCATGAGTTGCACGCTTCTCTCGCGCGACAGCTTGGCCGATTTCCTCAGGGGGGCTGTCTGAGAGAGCGCGTAAGCGGCGTGTTTTCCTCTTCTGTGGCTGTTGTGCCGACCACACGTGATTGACGTGTTGATCGTCTGTGTCTCATATGGGCTTATGGAGGTTCGGGTATGGACTTCATTTTCGGCAGCCTGCCCGCCCTGATCGTCTTAGGTGGTCTGATCTTCTCTTTCGTGCGCGCCTCCATGAAGATTGTGCAGGAGTACGAGCGGGGCGTCATCTTTCGGCTGGGCCGGGTGATCGGCGCCAAAGGGCCGGGCATGTTCTTCATCATTCCCATTGTAGACCGCATGGTCAAAGTGGACCTGCGCGTGGTGACCCTCGACGTGCCCACCCAAGAGGCAATCACCAAGGACAATGTGACCATCCGTCTGAACGCTGTGGCGTACTTCCGGGTCATTGATCCCGTGGCCGCGGTGGTCAACGTGGAGAACTACTTGCAGGCCACCAGCCAGATCGCCCAGACGACGTTGCGCAACGTGATCGGCCAGGTGGAACTGGACGAACTCCTGGCCGAACGGGAGAAGATCAACAGTCGGCTCCAGCAGATTATCGACGAGGCCACAGAGCCGTGGGGCGTCAAGGTCAGCATCGTGGAAGTCAAGGACGTGGAACTCCCCGACGTGATGAAGCGGGCTATGGCCCGGCAAGCCGAGGCGGAGCGCGAGAAGCGCGCGAAGATCATCCATGCCGAGGGCGAGTACCAGGCGGCCCAACAGCTCCTCGAAGCGGCCCGCCTGATGACCCAGATCCCGGCCACCATTCAACTGCGCTACCTGCAGACGCTGACCGAAATCGCCGTGGAACAGAATTCCACCATCATCTTCCCTGTGCCCGTTGAATTTCTCAACGTGTTCTTCCGGGATCAGGCAGATGAACAGCAGGCGTAACTTCCTCCTGCTGACGGAGACAAATCCTACATGAGCGGAGTGTGACCCATGAGCGACGAAAAGGTTATCATCATCGGCTCGGGCCCTGCTGGTCTCACGGCCGCCCTGTACGCCGCGCGGGCCAACTTGTCACCGCTGGTGATCACGGGCAACGAGTTGGGCGGTCAAGTCTCCATCACCAACGAAGTGGAGAATTACCCTGGTTTCCCCGAAGGGCTCACCGGGCCGGAATTGGTAGAGCGATTTCAGAAGCAGGCTGAGAAGTTTGGCGCCCGGTTCGAGTTCGACGAAGTGGTAGCAGTGGACTTGAGTGGCCCTCCCCACCAGGTGAGGACGCACGGCCAAACGTACACGGCCCACGCTGTGATTATCGCCACCGGCGCCTCACCCAAGCGCCTTAACGTGCCGGGCGAACGGGAGCTCACCGGCCATGGGGTGAGCTACTGCGCCACGTGCGATGGCTTTTTCTTCCGCGACAAAGAGGTGATTGTCGTGGGAGGCGGGGATTCGGCCGTTGAGGAGGGGCTCTTCCTCACCAAGTTCGCCCGCCGCGTGCGCATCGTCCACCGGCGGGACCAGTTGCGCGCCGGCCCACTGTTGCAGCAGAGGGCCTTCAACAACCCCAAGATCGAATTCGTCTGGAACACTATTGTCACGGCCATCGAGGGCAACGGCCGCGTGGAGCGCGTGCGCGTGCGCAACACCGTGACCGGCGAGGAGGACACATTGGAGACGGACGGCGTCTTCATCTACATCGGCCACTATCCCAACAGCGCCATCTTCAAGGGCATAGTGGAGATGGATGACCACGGCTACATCATTGTGGACACCTTCATGCGCACCAACGTGCCCGGTGTCTTCGCCGCTGGCGAGGTGGCCGACCCCATCTACCGCCAGGTGGTGACCAGCGCCGGCGAGGGATGTAAAGCCGCCATGCAGGCCGAGAAGTACCTGTCCCAACAAGAAGGGCGCCAACACGTGGGACAGGACGAGCCCAGTTTGGCCGGTGGATAATCGCGTCGGAGGAGAGAGGCCGTGCCCTTTGTGACCGTGGGCCACATGCCCATCTTTTACCGGCGGCGCGGCACAGCCGGGCCGCGGGTCATCTTCGTTCACGGGGCCGGGGGATCAAGCCGACACTGGAGCACTCAAGTGCATGATGTGGGCCAGGTGGCCCAGTGCGTGGCCTTGGACTTGCCAGGCCACGGCCGTTCCGGGGGCACGGGGGCCACGACCATTGCTGACTACAGCGCCCTGGTGGTCGCCTTCATTGAAGCCCTGGGATGGCCTTCGGCCACGATCGTGGGCCATTCGATGGGCGGCGCCGTGGCCCTCTGGACAGCACTTCACTATCCAGCCCGCGTCGAGCGGCTGGGCTTGGTGGGGACAGGGGCCAAGCTGCGCGTTCATCCCGATATTCTGCGTGGCCTCGCCGCACTTGACCCCGCCCCGGCGCTCCGGCTGATTGCCCGCTGGGCCTACCGGCCCACTGCGCCCGAGGAGCTCATCGAGGCTGGCGTCGCTGACTTGAAAGCCACGCCGGCCTCCGTGACACACGGTGACTTCCTGGCGTGTGATCGGTTCGACGTGCGAGATCAGGTAGGACGCATTCCCCTGCCGGTGTTGGTGCTCACCGGCACGGAGGACACGTTAACGCCTCCCCGCTACGCTGAGTACATGGCCGAGCGCCTCCCCCATGCTCAGCTTCGCCTGATCCCTGACGCGGGCCACTTCGTCATGCTCGAGCAACCACAGGCGGTGAGCCGGGCACTTGTCGAGTTCCTGCACACCTCGTCGGCGGAGGTGGGGCGTGCGGTACGCCCTGGATGACACCATTGCGGCCATTGCCACCCCGCTGGGTGAAGGAGGCATTGGCATTGTGCGCCTCAGTGGCCCCGACGCCTTGGCCATCCTGCGGCGTATATTCCGGCCCGTGCGGGGTGGAGGGCCAACCTGGCAGCCTATCTCCCGCCGTCTGACCTACGGCCACGTGGTGGACCCGACAACCGACCAGGTGGTTGACGAGGTGATGGCCGTCTACATGCGCGCGCCCCGCACCTACACCCGCCAGGACATGGTGGAACTTCACGCCCACGGTGGCTTCGTGCCCCTGCGCGCCGTGCTGACGGTGGTTCTCTCCCAAGGAGCCCGTTTGGCCGAGCCGGGGGAGATGACTTTGCGGGCCTTCCTCAACGGTCGCCTGGACTTGGCTCAGGCCGAAGCTGTGCTCGACGCGGTGCGCGCCCGCACGGAAGCGGGCCTGCAAGCCGCCATGCGCCAACTCGGCGGCCATCTCTCCGCCGAAATCGGCGCAGCCCGCCAGCGCGTGCTTGACGTGTTGGCCCACCTCACCGCCCTCATCGACTTCCCCGAGGACGACGTGCCCCCCCAAGACATCGTCCCGGCGCTGGAAGCCGTGATCCGCCATTTGGAGAGGCTGCTCCGCCATGCGGACAAGGGCATTCTGCTCCGCGAGGGGGTGCGCGTGGCCATTGTGGGCCGCCCCAATGTGGGCAAGAGCAGCTTGCTCAACAGGCTGTTGCGCCATGACCGGGCCATTGTGACCGATGTCCCCGGGACGACCCGCGACGTGTTGGAGGAGACATTGAACGTGCGGGGAATTCCCGTGGTGGTGGTGGACACCGCCGGCATCCGCCACACGGAGGATGTGGTGGAAGCCATTGGGGTGGAACGGAGCCGAACTGCCATTGCCCAAGCCGACCTCGTCCTGCTGGTGGTGGACGCCTCTCAGCCCCTGACGCCGGAGGACGCAGCCATTGCGGCCGAAGTCGAGGGCCGGCCGGCCATCGTCGTGCTGAACAAGATGGATCTGCCAGCTATGTTGACGCCTGACGCTGTTCCGTTGCTGCCAACAGCCCCGCGCGTGTCGCTCTCCGCCGTTACCGGCGAGGGCATTGATGAGCTGGAGAACACGCTCTTTGCCCTGGTCACCGGGGGCGCGGTGATGCCCGCCCACACTGCCCTGGTGACCAATCCTCGCCACAAGGCTGCCCTACAGCACGCTCTTGAGCACGTGTGCGCGGCCCTGGAGACCTACCGTGCCGGCCTTCCGCCCGATCTCATCACGGTGGACCTCCATGCCGCCGTCAACCGGTTAGGCGAAATCACCGGCGAAACTGCCACCGAGGACTTATTGGAGACAATCTTCAGCCGATTCTGCATCGGCAAATAAGCTCTCCAACGCTGTGCAAGTGGGCCGCTGCTGGGGGCGTTCACCTGCACCCGCAAATGGTGTGCAAGAGGATTCACAACTGCTCGGAGACAAGCATGGCATCCACACCGGAGCACATGCCAACTCACATCCGGGTCATTGGCACAGCCGGCCACGTGGATCACGGCAAGTCCACCCTCGTGCAGGCCCTGACGGGCATGGACCCTGACCGCCTTAAGGAGGAGAAAGCCCGTCAGATGACCATTGACTTGGGGTTCGCCTGGTTTTCCCTGCCCGGAGGCTTGGAGGTGGGCATCGTAGATGTGCCGGGCCACGAGGATTTCATCAAGAACATGTTGGCCGGAGTGGGGGGCATTGACCTGGCCTTGCTGGTGATCGCCGCCGACGAGTCGGTCATGCCCCAGACGCAGGAGCACTTGGATATCCTGGACCTCCTTCAGGTCCCTGCCGGCATTGTGGCTCTCACCAAGGTGGACGTGGTGGACGACCCCGAGTGGTTAGAATTGATCGTTGAGGAAGTGACCGAGACATTGCGCGGCACCGTTCTTGAAGGCGCTCCTGTTCTCCCCGTCTCGGCCCGCACGGGTCAGGGTCTGGAACGCTTGATCCAAGTCCTCGTGGACCGGCTGAACGAGGTGCCCCCTCGGCCCGACTTGGGACGGCCACGCCTTCCCGTGGACCGCGTCTTCACAAAGCGGGGATTCGGCACCATCGTGACCGGCACGCTGATGGATGGCTCTTTCGCCGTGGGAGAGGAGGTGGAAGTGCTGCCCCAAGGGCTCCGGGCGCGAATTCGCGGCCTGCAGACCCACAGGCGGTCTGTGGAGCGGGCTGCGCCCGGGCGCCGGTTGGCCATCAACCTGAGCGGTGTCGACGCCAAGGCCCTTCGCCGCGGGGATGTGGTCGTTCGTCCCTCGGCCTACCGGG
>JAUZRY010000014.1 GCA_030949995.1 Ardenticatenia bacterium | reverse complement strand
GCCTTTTCGATCCAGATCTGCCCGTGTCTTGTGACTCAGTCCCCCAGGAGCATACCCTGTGACCACTCAGACGCCCACATGTTTCGCGGGGAAGGCAGCCCATTGGGGGGACAACGATGTTCCTCACATGGTGACGAAATCCGGCACAGGGGGCAGAGAATGAGCGACCTGCACACCGACCACCTCGATCACGTGAACGCGATCATCGCGGATCACCAGGTGAAGTTCGTCCAGTTGCAGTTCACCGACATCATCGGCAACGTCAAGAATGTAACGATTCCCATCGACCAATTCGACGAGGCCATTGAGCACGGCGTCTGGTTCGACGGCTCGTCCATCGAGGGATTTGCCCGCGTGGCCGAAAGCGACATGTACCTGATGCCGGATCTCTCCACCTTCGCGGTGATCCCTTGGGAACAGAGCCCCAACGTCACCGCGCGCGTCATCTGCGACGTGTACACGCCCGACGGCGAACCCTTCATCGGTGACCCACGCGAGGCCCTGCGGCGGGTCATGCGTGAGGCCGAGGAGATGGGCTTTGTCTACTTTACCGGCCCCGAGCCCGAGTTCTTCCTCTTCAAGCGGGACGATCAGGGACATCCTACCTTGGAGCCCCACGACCGGGCCGGCTACTTCGACGTGCCCACGGATTTGGGCGTGGACGTGCGGCGCCAGATTGTCAACGCCCTTGAGGCCTTGGACATTCACGTGGAGGCCGCCCACCATGAGGTGGCCGCCGGCCAACATGAGATTGACTTCCGGTACGACAACGCCCTGCGCACGGCCGACAACGTGGTTACCCTGCGCATTACTGTCAAGGCGATCGCCCAGCGAAATGGCCTCTACGCCACCTTCATGCCCAAACCCATCGCCGGCATCAACGGCTCGGGGATGCACACGCATCAGAGCTTGGCCCACGCGGAGAGGCGGCCAAAATGCCTTCTACGGCCCCGGCTCAGAGTATGGCCTGAGCGACGTTGCGCTCCACTTCATTGCCGGCCAACTGGTTCACGCGCGGGGCATGGCGGCCGTGATCGCGCCCACGGTGAACTCCTACAAGCGGCTGGTGCCCGGCTACGAGGCGCCGGTCTACATCTCGTGGGCACGTCACAACCGTTCGGCCCTGATCCGCGTGCCCCGCATCAGCCCAGGACGCCCCCAGTCCACGCGCGTGGAACTCCGTTGCCCTGATCCCTCGGCCAACCCCTATCTGGCCTTCGCCGTCATGCTCAAGGCGGGCTTGGACGGCATCCGTCGCCGTCTGGAACCGCCACCGCCGGCCGAGGAGGACCTCTATCACTTGGACGAGCGCCGCCTGGCCCAGCGCGTCAACTGCGGACGCTCCCAGGTTCCTTAGGAGAAGCATTGGCCGAGCTGGAGCGTGACGAGGTGGTGGCCGCGGCCTTGGGCCCCCACATTTTCGAGCGCTTCGTGGAGGCCAAGCGCCAGGAGTGGGACGACTACCGGGTCTACGTCAGCGGCTGGGAGATCGAGCGGTACTTCACGATTCTGTAGGCGGCAGGGGTTCCAGCACGATCTCCCCGCTCTTGCCACCCGTCTTGCGCACGAGGCGCACGTCGGCGATGCGCATGGCCCGGTCCACGGCCTTGGCCATGTCGTACAGGGTGAGGGCGGCTACCGTCACGGCCGTGAGGGCCTCCATCTCCACGCCTGTCTTGCCGGTTGTGCGCACAGTGGCCTCCACTTCCACGTAGGGCGGATCGCTGCTCCCCTCCGGGGAGAAGGTGAAATCGACCTGCACGTGGGTGAGCAGCAGAGGGTGGCACATGGGAATCAGCTCGTGGGTGCGCTTGGCCGCCATGATGCCGGCCACGTTGGCGACGGCGAGGGCATCGCCCTTTTCCAGCCCGTTGGCCCGGATGAGCGCCAGCGTCTCCGGCCGCATGTAGACGCGCCCACGGGCCACAGCCTCGCGCACCGTGTCGGGCTTGTCCCCCACGTTGACCATTCGAGCACGCCCCTCTTCGTCCACATGGGTGAGTCGAGCCATGACGTCCTCCTCTTCTCCGTCTCCTCACCGGTTTTTTTCCGCACCATTTGGGCGGTGTCAACAACGGTGCCACCGGTTGACCTCGGAACTCCCCTTGAAGGCACCAGGCCTCCCTGAAGCGATGTGGGGAGATTCTACTGCACCCACTAGGAGACCACAAGTGACTAATACCTGCAGACTACAACGATTGTCAGGATGTCATGGCAGTGGTACAATCTGGCCGTTTGTGCCGGCGAGCACAAAAGCACCTCTGAAACCGGCAGGGAAGGGATGGGGATGTTAATCGCGCTCTACACGGCCGTGGTCGTGCTGTTGAGCCTCTACGGCGCCCACGCGCTGGTGATGGTCTGTCTCCACCTTCGGGGGCGCCGGCGCACCCCATCAGGCGCATGTTGTCCCCAGCCCACTTCGTGGCCCCAGGTGACCGTGCAGCTTCCCGTCTACAACGAGCGGTACGTGATCATCCGCCTGATCGATGCCGTGGCCCGGCTCGATTACCCCGCTGATCGGCTGGAGATCCAAGTGCTGGACGATTCCACAGACGCCACCACGCGCTTGGCCGCACGGCGGGTGCAGGTCTGGCAACAGCGCGGGGTGAACATTCGCCTGATCCGCCGCGACCGGCGTGTCGGGTACAAGGCGGGCGCGCTCCAACATGGATTGGCCACTGCCTCGGGCGACCTGATCGCCATCTTCGACGCCGACTTCGTGCCCCCGCCCGACTGGCTGCGCCGCACCGTGCCCGTGCTCGTTCACCACCCCGAGGTGGGAATCGTTCAAACGCGCTGGGAACACTTGAACGCCGACCTCTCCGCCCTTACCCGTGCCCAAGCGCTGGCCCTTGACGGCCACTTTGGGGTCGAGCAGCCGGCACGAGCGCACAATGGCCTCCTGTTGAACTTCAATGGCTCGGCTGGGCTTTGGCGCCGGCGCTGTATCGAGGAGGCCGGAGGGTGGCGCAGCGAGACGCTCTCGGAGGACTTGGACCTCTCGTACCGGGCACAGTTGCGCGGGTGGCGGGTGGCCTACCTGCCGGACGTGACAGCGCCGGCTGAGATTCCTCCCCGCATGACGGCCTTCAAGCGACAGCAGTTCCGGTGGGCCAAGGGCTCAGCCCAATGTGTGCGCCTTCTGGCCGGACCACTGGCCCGCAGCTCACTTCCCCTTCACGTGCGCCTCTTGGGATTGCTCCACCTGACGGGGTACTTCATCCACCCTGGCATGGTGGTGCTGTTGCTCCTCACCCTGCCCCTCCTGCTGTCGGACAAGCACATGGAGACGAGCCTCCCACCGGCCTGGTTGGGGCTCCTGGGGCTCAGCGCTCCCCTGCTCTACCTGGCCGCCCAACACGCTTTGCGCCCCGACTGGAAGCGACGGGCCCTGTGTTGCCGGCCCTCATGGTGTTGGGAGTAGGACTGGCGTGCAACAACGCGCGAGCCGTCGTGGAGGGACTGCTTCGCTCCGGCGGGGAATTTGCCCGCACGCCTAAGTTCGGCGTGCGACTGCGACAGGGCCGGCGCCACACAGCGTACCGCCTGCCTGCCGACGGCACCACGTGGGCCGAGATGGCCATGGGCGGATATGCTGCCCTGTGCGCCGTTGTGGCCGCGGCCCAACACCGCTGGACAGCGGTGCCCTTCCTCCTCCTCTACACCCTGGGGTTCTGGTGGGTCGGGGGCAGTACGCTCTGGGAAACCCTCCGGCCGACCAGCCGACGCCAAGGGCCACCCCGGGCGCGTGCCTACTCGCGCCACCGCAAGGCCGCCTGATGCCTTACAAGTTCTAACACCTCTCTAACACGGCTCCAATGCTTTTCCGACACTTGCTCCGTAAGGTGTAATTTTGGGAGTTAGCTCACAACCACCTCGAGTCTCAGCCCACCTGCGGACAGCCAAAGACCACGCTCACGCCGTCTCAGTCGCCATGTGTCCCCTTGAAGAGCTCGGTGTGAAACCTGAGTTGAGGGCAGGAGGTCACCATGTTGAACAAGAGCACGCTCGACATGATTCAGGAGCTCGCCAACGAGCGGTTTCAGTTGTACCAACTTGCCTCTCGCCACCAACTGACCCCTGAACAACGCAAGCGGTTGGAGGAGATCAACCGGGAGCTGCCTATCCTGTGGGACCGCTACCGCCGGGAGCTCGTCTCCGGCCACGTGCCCAGGGAGCTCCTCTTCTCCCGAGGACGCCAGCACGCAGCCTGATCGGAATTGAATATAATGATGTTGAGGGAAGAGAACGGCCACCTGAGCGTGTTCAGGTGGCCGTTTGTGGGTTCACGCCAGATGTGAACTCCTTTCACTGCCAGGAGTGGTTATTCCCCTCCGCCCTCCGGCACTATGGCGATCATCTCAATCTCCACTCGCGCGTCAAGGGGCAAACGGGCCACTTGCACAGTGGAGCGCGCCGGGGGCGCACCGGCGAAGAAGCTGCCGTACACCTCGTTGACGAGGGCGAAGTCATTGAGGTCGGCGACGAAAATAGTTGTCTTCACCACGTCATCCAACCCACTGCCGGCCGCCTCCAAGATGGCCTGGAGATTCCGCATGGCTTGGCGGGTCTGGGCAGCAGTCCCCTCCACCAGCTTCCCCGTGACCGGATCCACCCCAATTTGGCCGGCCGTGAAGACCAAGTGGCCGACACGGATGGCTTGGGAGTACGGACCGATGGCCTTCGGGGCCCGATCAGTGTGAATGGGTTGGCGAACTGTCATGGCGCACCTCCTCTCGTCCCGGTCGCTCAGACCACGATGTTGATCAGGCGTCCGGGCACGTAGATAACCCGACGGGGCGACTTGCCGTCCAGGAAGCGTTGTACCCGCTCGCGGCGCAGGGCCAATTCTCGGGCTTCCTCCTCGGTGATGTCGGCCGGCACGCGGACACGGTCCCGCACTCGACCGTTGACTTGGATCACCAGCTCGAACGTCTCCTCGCGGGCCAGCTCGGGGTCCCACGTGGGCCAGGGCTGGGTGTGCACGCTGTACGGTTGGCCCAAGCGGGCCCACAGCTCCTCGGCAATGTGAGGGGTAAAGGGGGCCAGGAGCTTCAAGAACGTCAGGACACTCTCCTGCCACACTGCGTGATTGACGATCCCGGTCTGCTTCCACGCGCGCATTTCATTGCTCAATTGCATTAGAGCAGCAATAGCCGTGTTGAAGCTAAACGTGCTCAGGTCCTCAGTGACCTTGGCAATGGTCTGGTGGAGCCGTTGACGGGCACGGTGCACCTCGTCCTCGGCGGGCACGGCGTCGGGATCGACCTTGGGGGGCTCCAACACCATGTCCCAGACACGGTGGAGGAAACGCCTGATCCCCTCAATGCCGTCCATGCTGAAGGGGCCGCCTTCGTTCCACGGGCCGATGAACATTAAGTAGCCGCGCACCGTATCGGCGCCGTATTTGTCCACCAGGGGATCCGGCTCCACGACATTGCCGCGGCTCTTGGACATCTTCTGTCCGTCCGGCCCCAGGATGACCCCTTGGCTGTAGAGGCGGGGGAAGGGCTCGTCAAAGTCCACCAGGCCCATGTCACGCATGACTTTAGTCCAGAAGCGGGCGTAGAGCAGGTGCATAACGGCGTGTTCGGCGCCGCCGGTGTACTGGTCCACGGGAAGCCACTTCTTCTCGGCGGGGTCAAAAGGACCTTGGTCGTAATGGGGGCTCAGGAAGCGGTACTGGTACCAGGAGGAGTCCACGAAGGTGTCCATCGTGTCGATTTCCCGCTCGGCCGGAGCACCACATTGGGGACAGGTCGTGTGGCGGAATGCCTCGTGAAACTTCAAGGGGGATTCACCCGTGGGGCGGAAATCCACATCATCGGGCAGCAGGATGGGCAGTTGATCCTCGGGCACGGGCACAATACCACAGGCCGCACAGTAGACGATGGGGATGGGCGTGCCCCAATAGCGCTGTCGGCTGATGAGCCAGTCCCGCAGCCGGTAGGTCACTCCGCCGCGGCCGGTCTGCTCGGCTTCCATCCGAGCAATGACCGCCTCCTTGCCCTCGCGTTGGCCTTCGCCGAGTTCAATACCGTATTCGGCGGCCAACTTGTGGGGGTCCACTCGTCACGCCAGTACTTGCCCAACGTGATCGTGCCGTCGAAGGGGCCGCTGTTGACCATCTTGCCGGGGCCGGTGTAGGCCGCCTCCAAGTCCGTGCCATCCCAGTCCACGGGCACGACCACGGGGCGAATCGTCAGCCCATATTTCTTGGCGAACTCCCAGTCCCGCTCGTCGCTCGCCGGCACGGCCATGATGGCGCCGGTGCCGTACCCCATGAGCACATAGTCGGCAATCCAGATGGGGATGGGCTCCTGGGTGAAGGGGTTGATGGCATACCCGCCCGTGAAGACGCCCGTCTTCTCCCGTTCCACGTTCATGCGGTCGATTTCGCTCTTTCGGGCGGCTTGGTACGCGTAGGCCTCCACCGTCTCCCGCTGTTCAGGCGTGGTGATGCGCTTCACCAGGGGGTGCTCGGGGGCCAACACCATGAACGTGGCGCCGTACACGGTGTCGGGCCGGGTGGTAAAGACCTCAATGACCTCGTCCTCGTCCACGCCTTGGATGGGGAACCGAATGTAGGCGCCCCGGCTGCGGCCGATCCAATTGCGCTGCATCGTCTTGATGTGTTCGGGCCAGTCCAACGTCTCCACATCTTCGAGCAGTTCCTCGGCGTAGGCGGTGATGCGCAGCTTCCACTGCTCCAGTTCTCGCTTGATCACGGGCGTGTTGCACCGCTCGCACCGTCGCTCCGGCCCAACGACCTGCTCGCGGGCCAGGGTGGTGTTGCAGTGGGGACACCAGTCCACAGGGCCAGTTCACGATACGCCAGACCTCGCTCGTAGAACTTGAGGAAGAACCACTGGTTCCAGCGGTAGTACTCGGGATCACAGGTGATGATCTCGCAGGACCAATCGAAGGAGGGACCCATGCGTCGGAACTGTTGGCGCATGTGCTCGATGTTGCTGTACGTCCACGTCTTGGGGTGGACGTTGTGGCGCATGGCGGCGTTCTCAGCCGGCATACCAAAGGCGTCGAAACCGATGGGGAAGAACACATTGTACCCCTGCATTCGCTTGAAGCGCGCGTAGGTGTCGGCCGGCGCGAAGGCATACCAGTGGCCCGTGTGCAAGTTGCCGCTGGGATAGGGGAACATGGAGAGCATGTAGAACTTGGGGCGATCGGAGTCCTCTCGGACCTCGTAGAGGCGCGTGCGCTCCCACTCGGCCTGCCATTTGGCCTCAATGTGACCAGGATCGTAACGCTCCACCTGATCAGCCATCGTGCTTCCTCCTCTCATCCTGGTGTTCACACCGCCCGACAAAAAAGCCCCTTCATCCGCCAGGGACGAAGGGGCCACCTCCGCGGTACCACCCTGCTTCCGGCTTCATGGAAGGAGAACCGGCTCTCGGGGCGCTGTAACGGGCGCACCCGTCGGCGGCTCAGGCCAAACGGCGGTCACCGCCGCGGCTCACAGGCGAGTTCGGCCTTGGCGCTCCCGGGGCGCCGTGCCGGGCTTCCACCCTCCCCGGCTCGCTGCGGGATGGCCTACTACTCCTGCTCGACGCCTTGTCACTCGTGTGTTTAAGAAAGAAAACGCCTGGAACCCGCATTCCAGGCGTCCGAGGTGGAGCTGAGGGGACTTGAACCCCTGACCTCCTCAATGCCATTGAGGCGCTCTCCCAACTGAGCTACAGCCCCACGTTACGTTGCTCACTGCAGAGGTGGAGCTGAGGGGACTCGAACCCCTGACCTCGACAGTGCGATTGTCGCGCTCTCCCAACTGAGCTACAGCCCCACAGGAGGCACCCACAATTATAAGAAAATTCTCCGCGCTGTCAAATAGGGATTCACCTAGGGTATGTCCCACATGTGTCGGAATGTGATGGGAAGAGGGGGGAGAAGGAGACAAGGAGACAAGGGGAGGGGGAGAAGGGGAGGGGGAGGAGGGGCGATAGAGCAGGCGTTGTGGAGGGCGCACACGGTCGCCTCCTCTGGGAGGTGGGGGAGGTGGAAGGGGCGTTGGAGCGACTTGTCCCTTCGCCGACGACTCTAGGATGCAACTTTGGGAAAAACCCCGTTGACAAATTGAGCGAGTTCTGGTACCATAGGAGCCACATGAAGGGGTGAGGTTCATGCATACTCTGGCCACTCAACTCAACCGGAAGATTTCCGTTCCCGCGGCGGCCATCGAGCCGTCCGGCGTGGCTTGTGGCGCGTTTCCCTTTTATTACTACTTTTTCTTTGCCTGGTGCCCGCCGGCGCCTGGCTGCGACGCGCCATCTCCCGAGGGCCTCACCTAGTCGCCCCGACCAGGACCGAACCCAAAGCGTGGAGCAGCCAGCTCCACGCTTTTTTGTTGGTGAGGGAGGAGGCTCATGGGACTCGTATGTCGGGGAGTGCGCGGAGCGACCACGGTGGACGCCAATGAGCGTGAGGCCATTCTGGAGGCCACCCGTGATCTCCTCCGCCGCCTAGTGTTGGCCAATGGCATTCGCCCAGAGGACGTGGCCAGCGTGATCTTCAGTACCACTCCAGACCTCAACGCCGAGTTCCCCGCCGTGGCGGCTCGCCAGCTCGGGTGGCACGATGTGGCCCTCTTCTGCACCCACGAAATGAACGTGCCCGGTGCTCTCAGGCGCTGCATCCGCGTCCTCATCCACTGGAACACCGAACGCGCCCAAGATGAAATCCACCACGTCTACATCAGGGGAGCCCGCCACCTGCGCCCCGACCGGGCCGTTGAGCTCCCCCCATCCCCCGTGCACGAGGATGTACTGGACGCTGCGCCCAGTGGCCCCCTCATCCTCGCCTTGGACGCCCACGCCGGAGGATACACCACCGTCATCGGCGCCACCAACGGCGAGATCCTGGCCCACTACTCTTCGGCCAACACCCTCTTCCAGCCCTCCGGCCGCCTCGTCCTCTCGCGCCTCTACGATGCTCTGGACGCCGCCTTGCTCGAAGCCAAGCCCCGCCCCCCTGCGCCCGAAGAGCCTGAGCGCCGTGGCCCTGAGCCTTGCCACCGACGAGCACGGACTGGTGCGGGAGGCCCTTCGGGAGCGATACGGGTGGAGCGAGGAAATCCACGTGGCTGACCGGCTCACAGCAGCCCATGCAGCAGCCGGATCTCCCTCGCCCGCCCTTGTGCTCCTGGCCGACGCGCAGTGGGAAGGGATCGGCGTGAACGAGGACGGTAATGTGCAGCGGGTCACATTCGTCGGCTCCAACGCGCCCATCACCTTGGCCGACCGCCCCACCTGTGTGTGGATCGGCCACCGGGGGTTCGAAGCCGCCGCCCTCTCCCAACTGGGGGGAGAGCCCACACACCTTCACGAGCTCCTCCTGGCCCACACGGGCGCGGCGTCAACCCAGGAGCTCATCCACCTGGCCCACGAGCAGGCCGGGCCGGCGTTCTGGACCGCCTTGGCCGTGCCGGTGGCGACGGCCGCACGGGAGGGGGATGAAGTCGCCAACCACCTGCTCGACCAGGCCGGTCAGGCCCTCGGAGAAGCTGCTCTGTTGCTCGCCCATGCTCTCGACCTGGCCGCCAACGTGCCCACCGTCGTGGTGGCCGGCGCCATCGCCGACCTGCACCCCGTCCTGCTCCGCCGAGCCGGAGAAGCCATCAACGCCCACCTTCCCGGGGCCGAGCTCAGGCCGGTGCCCCACGTGGTAGCCGGCACGCTCCGGCTCGCCCTGGAACGCTTGGGCAGCCCCGGGCAAGCTTGGGAACGCCTGGCACGAGCCCTGGTGATCCGTGCCCGGAGGAGGCCACAGCCATGATCATGCCCTCCCTTCAACCGAACAGCACCTGGCCCGGCGGGCACATAGGCCATCGCACCAAGCGGTGTGGCCGAGGCCCGCCGACACGCCGGCCACAGTAGCCACCTTGGAACAGCAACGCCCCTGTCGAGCCCTTGTGTCCCTCTCAGCACAACTCCCGACAGGGTTCCGGCGAGCTGAAGACCGCGCAATACGCCCATGAGGAGAGGAGGAATGAAATGATCATCGTCATGAAACCAAACGCCTCTGCGAAACAAATTGGCCACGTGCTCCAGCGCATCGAAGATGCCGGCTTTCGGGCCCACATCTCGCGCGGCGAGGAGCGCACCGTCATCGGCGTCATCGGCGACGAACGGCACCTTGATCCAGACCAGTGGAGCCTCTTAGAGGGGGTGGAGCGAGCCATGCGCGTCCTGCGGCCTTACAAGTTGGCCAGCCGTGAATTCCACCGGGAGAACACGGTCATCGAACTGGGCGACGTACACATCGGCGGAGACCAGATCGTCATCATGGCCGGGCCCTGTTCCGTGGAGTCTAAGGAGCAGATTCTGGCCACCGCACAGGCCGTCAAGGAGGCCGGAGCCGTGATCCTGCGGGGAGGCGCCTTCAAGCCGCGCACGTCCCCGTACAGCTTCCAGGGGTTGGGCGAAGAGGGGCTCAAACTCCTGGCCGAAGCCCGCGAGGCCACCGGGCTGCTCATCGTCACCGAGGTCATGAGCCCAGACCAAGTCCCCCTTGTGGCCCACTACGCCGACATTCTCCAAATCGGTGCCCGCAACATGCAGAACTACCCGCTCTTGCGGGCTGTGGGCGAGACCAACCGACCGGTGCTGCTCAAGCGGGGCATGAGCAGCACCGTCGAGGAGTTGTTGCTGGCCGCCGAATACGTGCTCAGCCAAGGCAACTACCAAGTGATGCTTTGCGAGCGGGGCATTCGCACCTTTGAGCGAGTTACGCGCAACACCTTCGACCTCAACGCCATTCCGGTGCTCAAGGAACTCACCCACCTGCCGGTTATCGCCGATCCCAGCCACGGCGTGGGCCTCTGGCAACACGTGGCCCCGGTGGCCCGCGGGGCCGTGGCCGCAGGTGCCGACGGGCTCCTCGTCGAAGTCCACCCGGACCCGGCCAACGCCTGGTCTGACGGCGCCCAATCCCTCACGCCAGAGAACTTCACCCGTCTGGTGGAGGAGGTCGTGCGCGTGGCCGAGGCCGTAGGACGCACGGTGGCCCGCCCCGCACCGGCCGACACCTCCACGGTGGCCGCCTGACGCTTCCGGGGAGGCTCTCCGTGGGAGGAGCCTCCCCTCAATCCCGTGCCAAGCGGGCACGGGGGTTGCCAAACGCACAGAGCACGGTACTATAATCAACAACACAGCCCAACGCCCGCGTCGGGCACCCGCACTCAGCGCGCGAGGAGAACATCCCCATGATCCACCCCGCCTACGAGCAGATCGCCGTGCTCGGCCTGGGCCTGATGGGCGGCTCCTTTGCCATGGCCGCCCGGCAGGCCAGGCTGGCCCGCTTTATCGTGGGGTTCGACCCGGACCGCGAGGCCTTGGTCCATGCCGTGAGCACGGGCACCATCGAACAAGCGGCCAGCGACATCCGTGACGCCGTGGCCGATGCGGCCCTCATTGTGTTGGCCGCGCCCGTGCGAGCCATCTTGGAGCTGCTGGAGCGCCTTGCCCCCCACGTGCAGCCCGGCACTTTGGTCCTCGACCTGGGCAGCACCAAACGGCTCGTGGTCGCCCACATGAACCGCCTGCCCGACGGCGTGCGGGCCGTGGGCGGCCATCCCATGTGTGGCAAGGAGGTGGCCGGCCTGCGCCACGCCGAGGCCACTCTCTTCAAGGACGCCACCTTTGCCCTCTGCCCCACCCGCCTGACGGACGAGACGGCGCGTCAGGAAGTCGAAGGCGTCGTGCGCGCACTCCAGGCCGTTCCCCTCTGGCTCACCGCCGACGACCACGACCGCCTGGTCGCTGCCGTCAGCCACCTGCCCTACCTGCTCAGCTCCGCCCTCGTGCAGACTGCCCTGAACGCCGATGACCTGCGCGCCCGGCAGCTTGCCGCCTCCGGCTTCCGGGACACCAGCCGTCTGGCCGCCAGCGACGTGCGCATGATGCTCGACATCGTGATGACCAACGCCGACCTCATCGCCGAGACCCTCGACCACCTCGGCGAGACCATCGGCGAGCTGGCCGACGCCATCCGGCGGCAGGATGAGAGCGCCCTACACGCCTTTCTGACCACCGGAGCCGAGCGGCGCCGCGCTTGGTATGCCGAAAAGTACGGTCCGCCGGCGCCCCCCACACGGGGCCACACATCAGACGAGCACCCACAACCGGGAGCGTAGTCACCATGTCATCCGAGCACACCACCGCCTCGCCGGCCGAGCTCACCATTCACCCCGTGGCGCGTCCGCTGCGGGGGACGGCGCGCGTGCCGGGGGACAAGTCCATCTCCCACCGGGTTCTCATCTTGGGCGCCCTGGCCGACGGGCCCACCGTCGTGCGCGGCTGGCTGCCGGCCGCCGACTGCCTGGCAACCCTGCGCTGCGTGAGGGCCTTGGGCGTCCGCGTGGACGTGTCACCTGACGATCCCACATCGCTCACCGTCCACGGGGTGGGAGCCGAGGACTTGCAAGAGCCGGACGACGTCCTTGACTGTGATGGCTCCGGCACCACTATGCGCCTGCTCTGCGGCCTGCTGGCCGGCCGCCCCTTCTTCAGCGTGCTTACCGGCCGCGAGGCCCTACGGCGTCGCCCCATGCGCCGCGTGGCCGAGCCCCTGCGCCTCATGGGGGCCACTGTCCTCGGCAGGCACGAGGGCGCCTACGCCCCTCTGGCCATCCGTGGCGGCCTGCTGGAGGGCATTGAGTACCCCATGCCCGTGGCCAGCGCCCAAGTCAAGAGTGCTCTCCTGCTGGCCGGCCTACAGGCAGGGGGTACCACAACCATCCACCAGCCAGGGCCGGCACGGGATCACACCGAGCGCCTGTTAAAGGCCATGGGCGCCCCGCTTCACCTGGAGGGGGACAACATTGTGCGTGTGCGGCGGCCCGACACCCCCCTGCGTCCTCTGGGCACCCCTGAAACCCCTTTCCTCGTGCCCGGCGACTTCTCCTCGGCCGCCTTTCTCCTCGTGGCCGGCCTGCTCGTGCCCGAAAGCGATCTCGTCGTTCTCGATGTCGGGGTTAACCCCACACGCACCGGCGCGTTGGAGATCCTCCGCTCCATGGGGGCCGATATCACGGTCGAGCATCGGCGCCACGCCCAGGTGGAACCCATCGCCAACGTGCGGGTGCGCGCCAGTCGGCTTCAGGCCACACACGTCGGCGGCGAGGTGGTCGTGCGGGCCATTGACGAATTTCCCATCATTGCTGTGGCCGCCACCCAAGCTCACGGATCCACCGTCGTCCGGGACGCCGCCGAGTTGCGGGTGAAGGAAACCGACCGCATCGCCAACGTGGCCCGTGAGCTGAACAAAATGGGCGCCCGCGTGGAGCCCCGTCCCGACGGGTTCGTGGTCCACGGTCCCACGCCCCTGCACGGCGCTGAGGTGGAGAGCCACGGGGACCACCGCTTGGCCATGGCGTTGGCCATCGCCGCCCTGATCGCTGAGGGCACTACCACCATTCGCGGGGCCGATGTAATTGCCGACAGCTTTCCGAGCTTCACAGAGACGCTCTCGATCCTAACCGACACGGGGCGAAAGGCGTGAGAGGGGGGATTATGCCGACGTATGTGGGGATCATGGGGTGGCCGGTAAGTCACAGCCGCTCGCCGGCCATGCACAATGCCGCCTTTCAGGCCCTTGGCATGGACTGGCGCTACCTGTTCTTGCCCGTGGCACCCGACGATGTTGAAGAGGCTGTGTGTGGCCTGAGGGCCCTGCGTTTCGCCGGTGCCAACGTCACAGTGCCCCACAAGCGGGCGGTGATCCCGGCACTAGACCGAGTCACCGTGGAAGCCCGTGCCATCGGCGCGGTGAACACCATTGTAAACCGGGATGGCGTGTTGGAGGGCCACAACACCGACGCTATCGGGTTCCTGCGCGCCCTGCGTGAGGCCGGGTTCGAGCCGCGCGGTTGTCGTGCTGTGGTGCTCGGCGCTGGAGGGGCCGCACGAGCCATTGTCTACACCCTCTTGGCCGCCAAGGCCACGGTCACCGTGGTCAACCGCACCCTCAGCCGGGCCCGCCACCTCGCCGAGGAGCTGGGGGCCCTCTTCAGGGTCCACATCCCCACCCTTCCCCTGAGCGCCGGGCCAGCGCTCCAGACGGCCCTGGCCAAAGCCGACCTGCTGGTCAACGCCACAAGCGTCGGCATGGCTCCCAATGTGGACGCCTCTCCCCTGCCCGACGGCGTTACCATTCCCCCCACGCTCACTCTCTACGAGACCATCTACACACCGAGGGAAACGGCCCTCATGGGCCAAGCCCATCGGGCAGGCGCGCGGGTGATTGGCGGTTTGGGCATGTTGCTCCACCAAGGTGCCGTGGCCTTTGAGCTGTGGACAGCAACTTCGCCTCCTCTGGAGGTAATGCGCCGAGCCATCGAGGCTGAGTTGTGACCCCGGTGTTCTGGCCACCATGGTGGCCGAAAATACGCCAACCCAGAGCTCTCTGTTGTGCGGCCAGCTTCACCGCACGCCCTGTCCAAAACTGACCCAGCAGGAGAGAACCCATGTTGCGCTTCCTGACCGCCGGCGAATCCCACGGCCCGGCGCTCACAGCGATTCTCGAAGGCTTTCCAGCCGGCGTCTCGGTAACTGTCCAAGACATCAACCGTGAGCTGGCTCGCCGGCAGCGCGGCTTCGGCAGTGGCGGGCGCATGAAAATCGAGAAGGACCGCGTGCGCGTGACGTCCGGTATTATCGCCGGCCGGACCACAGGGGCCCCTATCGCCCTCCACGTGGTCAACGACGATTGGCCTAACTGGCAGGGGCGCGAGATTTCCCCTATCACCCGCCCGCGGCCCGGCCACGCCGACTTGACCGGCGGCCTCAAGTACGGCTACGAGGACCTCCGCTACGCGCTGGAGCGGGCCAGCGCCCGCGAGACAACTATGCGAGTGGCAGTAGGCGCCCTCTGCAAGCGTCTGCTGGCGGCCTTCGACATCCACGTGGGCGGCTACGTTGTGGCCCTTGGCCCGGTGGAAGCTCGCCTGGATGGCCTGGACTACCCGGAACGCTGGAAGCGGGCCGAGGAAAACGAAGTCCGCTGTCCTGATCCGGAGGCTGCTGCGGCCATGCAGGACGCCATCCGAGCCGTGATCCGCGATAAAGATACACTGGGCGGTATCTTCGAGATCGTGGCCACCGGCGTCCCGCCTGGCTTGGGCAGCCACGTGCATTGGGACCGCAAGCTCGAAGCGCGCCTTGCTCAGGCCATCATGAGCATTCCGGCCATCAAGGGCGTGGAAATCGGGCCGGCCTTCCGCAATGCACGCCTCCGGGGCTCCCAAGTGCATGACCCGTTTCGCCAGCACCATGGCCGCATTGTACGCCCCTCGAACAACGCCGGGGGCTTCGAGGGGGGCATCACCACCGGCGAGCCTGTGGTTGTACGGGCGGCCATGAAGCCCATCTCCACCATTCTCAAGGGTATGCCCTCGGTCAACCTGGCCACGGGCCAGGAAGAGCCCACAGTCTACGAGCGCAGCGACTTCACCGCCGTGCCCAGAGCCGTCGTTGTGGGCGAGGCGATGTTGGCCTTCGTGCTGGCTGACGCCCTCATTGAGAAACTCGGTGGCGACAGCTTGACCGAGATGCGTGCCAGATACGCCCTCCTCGTGGATGAGCAAGCTCGCTGGGTTCGGGAAGGAGTCCAGGACACTCCCTATACGTGGGACGTAGGACTGGAATAGGAGGCCAAGCTGTGGAGCCCAACATTGTACTCACCGGCTTCATGGGAACCGGGAAGACGACTGTGGGGCGCCTGCTGGCCGAGCGCCTGGGGCGTCGATTTGTAGACATGGACGCCGAGATCGAGCGGCGCACCGGCCATACCATCCCCGAGCTCTTCGCCCACCAGGGCGAGACGGCCTTCCGCCAAGCCGAGGCCGCCTTCGCCGCTGAGCTCGGTCAACAGCACGGGTTGATCATCGCCACCGGTGGCGGCACACTGCTGGCCGCCCAAAACCGGCGTGCCCTGGGCGCCAACGGCATCATCGTGGAGCTGTGGGCTCCGCCAGACGTGATTGTGAAGCGCCTTCAGGACGAAATCGACCGCCGGCCGCTGCTCGCCGGACCTGACCCCCTGGCACGCCTGCACGACCTCTACGCCCGTCGGCATGCCACCTACGAGCTGCTGCCCTACCGGGTAGACACCACTCACCTCACCCCCGAGGCTGTCGTCGAGGCCGTGCTCCACCTGATTCCCAACGCGCATCCCACACCGGCGCCTCCGCCCGACGTGATGTGGGTAGCACACCCTGATGGGAGATACCCCCTCGTGGTGGGCCTGGAGGCCACCGCCGACCTGGGGGCATGGATGCGGGAAGAGGGCATCACAGGAACGGTGGCCATCATCAGCGACATGTGGCTCCCCTGCACGCGGCCTCAGTCCGGGCTGACTTGGCCGCCGCCGGCCTGGAAGCGCACGTGTATACCATTCCCGCAGGTGAGGCCTCCAAAACCTGGCAAACCGTTCTGCCCCTGTATGGGCGGCTGCTCGCAGACGGGTTCGACAGAACCTCCACCGTGTTGGCCTTGGGGGGGGGCGTGGTCGGCGATCTGGCCGGCTTTGTGGCCGCCACCTACATGCGGGGCATCGCCTTCGTGCAAGTGCCCACCTCGCTGTTGGCCATGGTGGACGCCAGCGTGGGCGGCAAAGTCGGCGTGGACCACCCTCAGGCCAAGAACCTCATTGGCGCCTTCAAACAGCCGGCCCTCGTCGTGGCCGACACGCGCTTCCTGCGCACGCTGCCGGCCCGTGAGCGGCGATGCGGCCTGGCCGAAGTGGTCAAACACGGACTCATCGGCGCCCCACACATCCTGACGTGGCTGGAAAGCGGCAGGTGGAGCTGGCCGGCTCTGATCCGCGAGGCCATTGCCGTCAAGAAGGCTGTGGTGGAGGACGATCCCTTCGAGCGCGGACGGCGGGCGGTGCTCAACCTTGGGCACACCTTTGCCCATGCCCTGGAAGTGGTGAGCAACTACACCCTACCCCACGGCGAGGCCGTGGCCGTGGGGCTTGTGTTGGCTGCTCGGCTGGCCGTTCGCGTAGGGCTCGCCGATGAGCCCTTGGCCGCGCGCGTGGAGGCCCTGCTCCACACGCTGGGCTTACCGGTCCGCCTCTCCGCTGACCCAGCAGCCGTTTGGCAGGCCATGCAGGGCGACAAGAAAAAGGCACGCGGCCGGCTACGCTTTGTGCTGCCCCGCGCCGTGGGCGACGTGATCGTGACGGACGCCGTGCCGCCAGAGGTCGTTCGCACCGTGTTAGCCGAAATCCTGTGCCCCGAGCGACCGCCACCAGAAGCTTGACAATCCACTGCCTCACCGGTATCATAAGCTCACCCCTGGTGCTAGGCAGCAACGCCCTGCACACCACAACAGCATACCTCGAACGACGTCGAACCGGAGGAGTAGGCGGTGTTCAGCCGCCAGAGAGGGGTGGCCGTGGGCTGCAAGCCACCCCCGGCAAAGAGCCGCCGAAGGTCGCCGGGGAGTCGCCTGGCTGAACGGGGCCTGAAAAGCCCCCAGTAGGCCCGGCCGGAGTGGTGCCCGTTACCCGCACCGCCGGCGCCCCATCCGCGAGGGCGGCGCCGGAGCTAAGGGGCCTGGTCACTGTGCCGGGCAAACAAGGTGGTACCGCGGGAGGATCATTCCGCCTCTCGTCCTTGTGGGACGAGGGGCGTTTTTTCTTGGCACCAATGTTCGCTTGAGGTGAAAGGTGACAACCGCTTCGCCGTGGGATTTGTACGATCATTGGCGGGAAAGCGTGGAGGATGAGAGCCAGCGGCTCGATCGAATGTTGGCAGCACGCCATGCCCACACCGTTGTGGACGCCGCCGCCAGACGGGGGGCGCTGGCCCTGGCCCTTGCCAGGCGGGGATACCACGTCGTGGCCTGCGAGGCCGACGAGGAGCTCTTCCGTCAAGCCGTTGAACGCCTGGCAAACGCTCCCGTGTCAGTAGCCATGTACCGTGTAGGCATCACTGGACTGGATCAGGTTTGGCTCGAGGGGCCCTTTGACGCCGTGCTGGCCTTACACGATGTGCTGGCCCGCTGTTCCCCTTCCGAGCGCCCCCATGCTCTGAGCGCAATGGCCCACCTGGTGGCACCGGAGGGCCTCATCCTGATTGGCCTGCGCGATTGGGACACCCTGCTCAGGAAACGTGCCTTTTTCGTGCCCCGGCGCGTCGCACGCATGAACGGGTCTCGTCTGATCATGTTCGACGTGCGCCTCTTTCAACCACAACACATGATTCTCATCACCTTTTACCTCACCAACCAGGAGGGGATGTGGCGAGTCCATACCACCTCGACAACCTATTACCCCATCACCTCTCTGACCTTACAACGGGAGGCCGCGACTGTTGGCTTAACCGTTGTTGAACAGGTGAACCATCCTGGCGAAACGTGGTGGGCGATGCGCCGTGAACGTCCAAACTGGGAGAAGGAAATCATGAGCACGTTGCCCAAAGTATATCACCCACAAGAAACCGAAATGCGCCTCTACCGCTGGTGGGAGGACCAGGGCTACTTCACACCCAAGATCGACCCGTCCAAGAAGCCCTTTGTCATCTCCATGCCCCCACCCAACGTGACCGGGGCCCTCCACATGGGTCATGCCATGTTCGTCACTATCGAGGACCTGATGACTCGCTACCACCGCATGAAAGGCGATCCTACCCTGTGGCTCCCTGGGACCGACCACGCCGGCATTGCTACCCAGCTCCAAGTGGAAAAGGAACTGGCCAAGGAGGGAAAAACCCGTTGGGACGTGGGCCGCGAGGCCTTTGAAGCCCGTGTGTGGGCATGGAAGGAGAAATACGGCGGTTACATCACCCAACAACTCCGCCGCCTAGGTGCCTCGTGCGACTGGACCCGCGAGAAATTCACCTTGGACCCCGACCTCAGCCGGGCCGTCACCGAGGCCTTCGTGCGCCTCTACGAGAAGGGCCTGATCTACCGGGGCACGTACATGGTCAACTGGTCGCCCAACCTTCAGACGGCCGTCTCCGACCTGGAAGTGGAGTACTTTGAAGAGCCATCCACCCTTTACTATTTCAAGTACATGCTCAAGGGAAGCGACGAGTACATCCCGGTGGCCACCACGCGCCCGGAAACGATCCTGGGTGACACGGCTGTGGCGGTTCATCCGGCAGACACACGATATCAGCACTACATCGGCAAGACTCTGCTCGTCCCCATCCTGGGGCGCGAGATCCCGGTCATCGCCGACGAGTACGTGGACCGGGAGTTCGGCACCGGCGCCCTGAAAGTGACGCCCGGACATGATCCCCACGACTACGAGATCGCCCAACGGCACAACTTGCCCATCATCAACATCATGAACAAGGACGCCACGCTCAACGAGAACGCCGGCCCCTACGCCGGCTTGGACCGCATGGAAGCCCGGAAGCGGCTGTGGGAGGACATGGAACAGGCAGGGCTCACCATCAAGACCGAGCCTTACACCATGCGCGTGCCCCGCTCCCAGCGAGGCGGCGAGATCATTGAACCCATGTTGAGCACTCAGTGGTTCGTGAAAATGAAGCCCCTGGCGGAACCGGCCATTCGTGCTGTGCGGGAAGGGGCCATCCGCATCCTCCCCGAGCGCTTCGAGAAAGTCTACTTCCACTGGCTGGAGAACATTCGCGACTGGTGCATCAGCCGCCAATTGTGGTGGGGCCACCGCATTCCTGTGTGGTACGTCAACGGCAGCCGCGAGGCGTTCGTGGTGGCCCACGATGAGGAGGAAGCCTATCGCAAGGCACGCGAACAGTACGGCCCAGATGTCACCTTGGAACAGGACCCGGACGTGCTCGACACGTGGTTTTCAAGCGCACTTTGGCCCTTCAGCACGCTGGGCTGGCCCAACGAGGAGCACGAGGATTATCGTTACTTCTACCCCACCACCGTCATGGAAACGGGATACGACATCCTCTTCTTCTGGGTGGCCCGTATGATCATCACCGGCTTGGAATTCACCGGCAAGCCACCCTTCCGGATCGTTTACCTGCACGGGTTAGTGCGGGATGCCCAAGGGCGAAAAATGTCGAAAACCCTGGGCAACATTATCGATCCCATCGAGGTGATTGAGAAATACGGAGCCGACGCCTTGCGCTTCACCTTGGCTACGGGTTCTACCCCCGGCCAGGACATCAACCTCTCGGAGAAACGCATTGAAGGGGGCAGAAATTTCGCCAACAAAATCTGGAACATGGGACGCTTTGTGGTGACCAACTTGGCTCCCCTCTCCGAGGAAGAACAATCTGCCCTGGCCGAGACGACCTTCGATGCTCATGCCCTCGCCGCTCTGCCACTCACCGAGCGCTGGATTGTCAGCCGTTTGCACCAACTCATCACCGAGGTAACCGAGCACATGGAGGCCTTTCGCTTCGGCGAGGCAGGGCGGGCCATCTACCACTTCCTGTGGGACGAGTTCGCCGACTGGTACGTGGAGGCCAGCAAGACCCGCCTGTACTTCGCCCAAGAGCCACATGACGAACGAGCCATGATGGCACGCCGCGTTTTGGTCTACGTGCTGGAGCGCACCTTGCGCCTGCTCCATCCCTTTATGCCCTTTATCACCGAGGCGCTGTGGCACCACCTACCTCACCAGGGCGAAGCGCTCATTGTGGCCCCCTGGCCCCAAGCCGGTCCTGTGGACGAGGAGGCCATTCGACGCTTCCGCGCCCTTCAAGATCTAGTGCGAGCTATTCGCAACGCGCGCACGGAGTATAACGTCGAGCCGGGGAGGCGCATTGCCGCCACTGTTGGCGCCGGTGACCTGGTGGACGACTTGAGGGCCGAACACGATGTGTTGGTCTTCCTCGCACGCCTGGACGATGAACGCCTGGACCTGCGTGCCCGGGTGGAGCGCCCAGCACAGAGCGCTGTTCACGTCGTGGCCCAAGAGGGCCTGGAGGCGTACTTGCCGTTAGCCGGCCTCGTGGACGTGGCACGGGAACGAAAGCGGCTCCAAAAGCTCCTGGCGGATGTTGAGGCCGAGGTCGCACGCCACCGCCAGCGGCTGGCGAACCAGGACTTCGTGCAGAAAGCACCCCCACACATCGTCGAGGGGGCGCGGGAAGCCCTACGGGAGGCCGAAACGCGGCTGACAAAGGTGAAGGCGCAACTGGATCAACTCGAGAACGCTTGACCACAGGCCGGCCGGGAGGGGGGCGGCCGTGTCCGCCCCCCTCCTAACTGGTCTGCACGCCTAACAGGCGGAAGAAAATCTTGTTCAGGAGGCGCAACAGGCGCTGTGGGGGTGTGAGCTCGTTGGGGGGAATCTTCTGGAGCAAGCGGTCGTAGACCAAGACCGCGTTGATCCAGTCCCGCTTGCGGAGTAGAATGCGGGAGAGCATCTGGAGAGATTCCACCTCTCGTTCTACTTCGCCGATCTGCCCAAAGAGCACGGCTGCCTGGTCCAAGTAGTCAGCGGCATCCTCATATCGCCCGCGGCTGTAGAGCAAGGAACCCAAGTTGCCCAAAGCCGTCGCTTGACCATCAGTGGCCCCAATCTCGGTGAAGATCGCCAGTGCCTCGCGCAGGGCTGCCTCGGCGTCTTGGTAGTTCTTCATGCGCAAGTGGGCCACACCCTCACTCATGAGGGCGTCGGCCTCAGCGTACTTGTCGCCCACCTGGCGCCAGACTTCCCGTGCCTGGCGGAAGGCCTGTACCGCCGTCTCGTAGTCGCCCACGTCATAGGCACGTTTGCCCGCGTCAAGGTGGTCATGTTGCTGTTCAGTCATTGAACTCTCCTCCTCAAAGTCCTCAAGAAGTTGCCTCCAGGCCGTCCAGTTGCTCAGGGGCCGACCGTGGGATCAGCACATGTGATGTCAGTGGGACGCGGATCAAAACGCGCGTGCCTTTGCCCGGCTCGCTCTGCAGGCGGAACTGAGCGTCAATGAGTTCGGCCCGTTCTTTCATGTTCACCAGCCCCAAGCTGCCCAGCTCCTCGTAGCGGCTTTCGACGGCCTTCAGGTCAAAGCCCTCTCCATCATCCCGAATCTCAACGTCCAACCACTCATCTTCTACGGAAACAGTCACCCAAATGCCTGTGGCTCCCTTCGCATGTTTACGGGCATTGTTAATGGCTTCTTGGATGATGGCGAAGAGCGTGCGAGCAGCCAACGGCGCCAAAAATGGCAGGCGTTCCGGCAGCTCCAAGTGGACGGGTGGGCCGTGTGTGGACTCATTGAGCCGGGAGATGTGCGCCTCGAGCGCGGCGCCAAGCCCCCGCGTCTCCAGCACCAGGGGCCTCAGCTCGAAGAGGAGCAACCGGGATTCCCGGATAGCCCGCTGGACCAATGCCTCGATATGGTCCAACTCCTCACCCACTTTCTCAGGGGCCTGCTCGATGAGACGCCGCAGGTGGCTTAAGCTCATGGCAATTGAGGCCAGAAGCTGGACGGTCCCATCGTGCAGGTTGCGGGCAATCTCCCCGCCTCACCTCTTCCTGGACTTGGAGGATCTTATCGCGCTCCTCCCGGAGGCTCTCGTAGAGGCGGGCATTCTCGAGGGCGATGGCGGCCTGGCCGGCCAAGGTGAGGAGCAGCTCCTTATCCTCCTCGTCGAACCCGCCCGGCGTCTGTTTGTTGACCACTTCGAGCACGCCTATAATCCGGCCCTTGATCTGCATGGGCACGCAGAGGATGCTTCGGGTGCGGAAGCCGGTTTGGAGGTCGACCTCATGGCTAAATCGGGGATCGGCCTGGGGGGTGTTGGAGATAACGGGTTCTCCGTGCTGGAAGACCCACCCGGCAATGCCTTTATCTGCCGGAATCCGCGCCTGTTCCAAATCTTGGCCATGAGGGCCGTAGACAATCTTGAAGATGAGCTCGTCGGTGCTTTCATTGTAGAGCATAAGGCTGCCCCCCTCGGCGTTGATCACGTCCACCGCCAGCTTGATGGTCTCATAGAGGAGGGCGGAGAGATCCAAGGTGGAGGCCAGTGCTTGGCCTACCTCGTAGAGAAGCGCAAGCCGGTCAAGCCGCCTTCGAGTACTGGTGAGCTCGTCGAGCAGGGCCACGAAGTTTGCAGTTGCCTGAATGAACGTGCGGACATCCTCCAGTTCGACGAGCTTAGGCACCTGTGTGGCCGTGTAGAGCAGGCCAATGTAGCCCACAACCGCATCGGGGGTGTTCATGGGCAGTTTCAGGAGCACATGATGGTCGTCGAGGGCAACTTGGGAGGCAATCTCCACGTGCAAAGGGCCGTGGCGCAGGTGGTTGAGCATGGCGTGATCCCAGCCGCTGAGGGTGGTCATGGCCTTGGGCGGCAAGCGGCCGTGGCGCAATATGATAGGTGTGTGGGGGCTGGCGAAGAGCAAGCCGCCCCCTTGGCTGCCGGTCAGCTCCACCAAGTGCACGAGCAATGTCTCCAGAATTTGGCGCGTATCACGCTGCCGCACCACCCACAACATGTCGTGAACGGTCAGTTCGGCCACCTCACGCCCCTTTCTCCTCCTGGTCCACACGGATAAGAGCCACTTCCAACAGGAGTCGCCCCACGGCCGTAATGGCCTCAACGGGCTGGGCGAGCACAGTTTGGAGCAGGGAGATCAACGCGCGATGTTCCTCGTCAGTCAACCACTCGACGAGTTCTGGGGGCAAGTCCACCCCATTTTCTGCTCCCCCTGACGTGGCTACAGGAATGATCTCCTCCAGGGAGGCGTGCAGCCGTTTCGCAAGTGTCACCAGCGTGGCCATGTCCAGCTCAATCTCACCCTCTTCGGCACTGAGGAGCACATCCGGCGTCAATCCCGCCTCGGCGGCCAGGGCCTCCGGTGACAGGCCGGCCGCCTCCCGCAAGCGCTTCAGGCGAGCCCCCACGCGAGCGGGCAACGAGGCATTATCGGCAGTCTGCTGACGGGGCGCAGGGCCATCTTCAAAAGCTGTCAGGGGGGAGCTCCAGCCGACGGGCCAGTCGCAAGGCCACGGAGACAGGAACAGGTTCCAAACCCGATTCCCAAGCCCTCAGTTCTTCAGCCGACACGCCCAACCAGGCCGCGCAGATCTCCACGCTCACCCCTGCTTCCAAGCGGGCCGCCTGAAGTTGAAGTCCGATAAGCTTGCGGCGCAGAGTCAGTTCATCAATGCCCATAAATCCCGCCCATTTCTCCTTATTTTCCTATTGTGCCCGTGCGAGAGATGTGTTATACAAGGATCCAGCAGCGGTGCGGCTTCACGTCGGTGAAGAAGGGACTTCGCCCGTTTGCCTTCCCAGGCACTGTCGCTATACTTGACGTGATGTGAGAGCGGAGCACTTCTCTGCCTGTCACACCTGAAATAATAATAACATGGACCTGTATTGAACACAACTCCCATCCCATGTACAGGAGGATTTCCTATGATTGACTCGACCAACTTTCCCGGACGAGGCGCGTGGCGGTGTTGCGCACAAGCCCTCAGACGGTGCTCGAGGATTACGCCCGCCTGATGCACTTGGCAGGGTACCAGGAGAACGTGCCCAAGGATCACGAGACGATCCTGAAAATCAACATCTCCTGGCAGCTCTGGTACCCTGGATGTTCCACGCCGCCATGGCAACTGGAAGGCGTGATCCGCACGCTGTTGGCAGACGGCTATCCCAAGGAGTCGCTCATCGCCGCCCACAACCGCACTGTCGTGGTGAGCGCCAAGGAGGGGGAGATTAACAACCGCCACAAACATGTCATTGAGAAGTACGGCGTGCGCAACATCCACATCTACGAGCCCCACATCAAGTGGGTGCGCTACGAGCCCAAGCAGCCGTTCCTGGTGCTTGACCGCATCTACCCCGAGGGTGTCTACATTCCCGAGTTCTTCTACAACCGCAACATCATCCACCTGCCCCAGACCAAGACGCACGTCTTCACCACCATGACGGGGGCCATGAAAAATGCCTTTGGGGGCCTGCTGAACGAACGGCGCCACTGGACCCACGCCGTCATCCACGAGACACTCGTGGACTTGCTCCAAATCCAACAGGACATCCACAGCGGCCTCTTCGCCGTCATGGACGGCACCTTGGCCGGGGATGGGCCCGGGCCACGGGCCATGCGTCCCCACGTGAAGAACGTGATCTTGGCCTCCGCCGATCAGGTGGCCATTGATGCCATTGCCGCCAAGATGATGGGCTTTGATCCCTTGCAGATCAAGTTCATTCGCTTGGCCCACGAGCGCGGTTTAGGAGTCGGTGATCCGAAGGAGATCGAGATCGTGGGCGATGTGGACGCAGCAGAGGAGAACTGGCACTTCTCCGGCCAGGAGAACACCTTTGCCAGCCGGGGCCAGAAGCTCATCTACCATGGTCCCCTCAAGCCCTTGGAGGGCGTGCTGCTCCGCTCACGGCTAGTTCCGTGGAGTTATCTGGCCTCTAACCTCTACCACAACGTCTTCTGGTACCCCTTCGTGGGGCACCGTCGAGCCCAGTACATTCTTGATCACACTGGCTGGGGTGCCCTGTTCAAACAGTACGCCGACGAGCCCATCAACCCCGGCTACGCCTCCAAGCTTCCCCTCATGGGCTTGGCAGCCACAGCCGCCATGATGGTGGCCGGGTTCCTCTGGGCTGTGGGGAGCGTCCGCAAGTGAAGTTCGCCGGGGCACGGGGGCAGTCCAGGCTGGTCTCCCCCCCGTGTCACGGGCACAGGAGAGCGACCAATGAGCGTAGAAGTGCGAATTGACGCCAAGGGGAAGTATTACACCGACAAGGTCACCACCCAGACCTTAGAGGTCGTCGCCGTCACGCGCACGGGAACCATCCGGGGCATGATACACATTCATCCCGGCCACCGGCTCAGCGACGAGCTCAACAGCGAACGCCTCTTCATCGCCCTCACGGACGCCACCGTGCCCGGCCCCAACGGTGAGGAGCTCCGCGTGGAGTTTGTGGCCGTCAACAAGAGCCAGCTCGTGTGGGTCGTCCCGGTTGAAGCCATTGGACACCCTGAGGAAGAAGCACCATGAGCGTCCGAACCCCGACAATGACCACGTCTACGCTGCCCGAGGAGCTGTTGGAACCCCGATCCATTGAGGAGACCGGGCTCAGCATGGGGTTCTTGACCGACCTGATCTTGAAAGTGGTGTACTTCGCCGGCGAGATCATCGCCCGGGACATCGCCGACACCGTCTGCCTTCCCTTTGTGGGCGTGGTGGACACGGTCCTCGAGTACCTCAAGCGGGAAGAGCTTGTCAGCATTACGGGAAGCACCGGGCTCGGCGAGCGGGGCTTCCGGTACACCATCTCCCAAAAGGGCATCCAACGGGCGCGGGAGGCCCTCGAGCGCAACCAGTATGTGGGCCCTGCTCCGATCACCTTGGACGCGTATCGCAAGGTGGTGCTGCGCCAGGCGCCCAATCAACACCGCGTGGGCCCCGAGGACGTGAAGCGCGCCCTCTCCCATTTGGTCATCCACCCCACGCTCATCGACCGGCTGGGGCCAGCGGTCAACTCTGGGCGCTCCCTGTTCCTCTACGGCCCCCCCGGCAACGGCAAGTCCACCATTGCATCGGCCATCGCGCGCATGATGAAAGGCGATGTCTACGTGCCCCACGCCGTCGAAGTCAGCGGCAGCGTTATCAAAGTCTTCGACCAAGTCAACCACAAGCCCGCCGAGGAGCCGGCCCGGCGGGAGACCACCAGCAGCTTGCGCGCCCGCCGCTTCGACCGACGCTGGGTGAAAATCAACAGGCCTTGCATTGTAGTGGGTGGCGAACTCACCTTGGAAACCTTGGACCTCATCTACGACCCCGTCTCCAAAACCTACGAGGCCCCCTTTCAGATGAAGGCGAACGGTGGCGTCTTCATGATCGACGACTTTGGCCGCCAACAAGTGCGCCCACAGGACCTCCTCAACCGCTGGATTGTGCCCCTGGAGTCGCGTGTTGACTTTCTCACCCTGCAGACCGGCATGAAGATCGAAATCCCCTTTCAGGTGTTGCTCGTCTTCAGCACAAACCTCGACCCCAAAGACTTGGTGGACGAGGCGTTCTTGCGCCGCATTCGCCACAAAATTGAAATCAGCAACCCCACCGAACGCCAATACTACGAGATCTTCCGCCGCGTGTGCCAGGCCAAAGGCGTCGAGTTTACGCCCCAAGCGGTGGTCTACTTGTTGCGCGAGTATTATGTCAAACAGAAGCGGGAGCTGCGCTCCGTCCACCCCCGCGACATCGTGGACCAAATCATCGACATTGCCACTTACAGGGGTGTTCAACCCAAGCTCACCAAGGACCTCATTGATCAGGCGTGCTCGGCCTACTTCGTGGAATTCTAACGTCAACACGTCACAATGGAAGGAGAGTGGAGTAGAAGTCATGTCGTCGCTCTTACAACGCCTACAGAACCCAGAACCTGAACGCTCAAAGGGCAGCCAATCGTCGCGCCAGCCCTCTCAGCCATCATCCTCACGTGGCCAGACGGCCGGCTTGGACGACATCGCCCGACAACGCCGGGCCGAGCTGCGCGATTGGATGATGGAGCGTCTTCTGGAACACATGGAAGGGCACAAGTTGGATCGCTCTCCCGAGACACGCCAGTTGCTCGCCCAGCGCTTTCAGGAACTCTACCGGGAGAGCGGCGTGGCCCTCACGCCGTCCGAGCAGCGGGTCCTCTTCCAGGAGATCGAGGACGAGTTGCTGGGGTTCGGGCCGCTGGAACCCCTGCTGCGGGACCCCGATATTTCGGAGATCATGGTCAACGGCCCCCATTTGGTCTTCGTGGAAAAGGCAGGGCGCCTCATCGAGACGGATGTGAAATTCCGGGACGATGCCCACGTCATGCGCGCATTATTGAGCGCATTATCCGCCCACTGGGTCGCCACATTGACCGCAAATGGCCCATGGTGGACGCTCGCCTGC
This sequence comes from Ardenticatenia bacterium, assembly GCA_030949995.1. Taxonomy (GTDB): domain Bacteria; phylum Chloroflexota; class Anaerolineae; order Ardenticatenales; family Ardenticatenaceae; genus WFWG01. The sequence continues at coordinate 10,452 of JAUZRY010000014.1, read as the reverse complement.
CAGACGGCAGCCGGGTAAACGCCGTCATTCCACCGTGTGCCATTGATGGGCCCACGCTCACCATTCGCCGGTTTAGCAAGGAGAAGCTGGGCGTGGAAGACCTTATCCGCTTTGGCTCATTGACCCCCCAAATGGCCGAGTTCCTGCGCGCTTGTGTGGTCTCGCGTCTTAACATCGTGGTGAGCGGGGGCACCGGCTCCGGCAAGACCACGCTGCTCAACATCTTGAGCCGCTTCATCCCGGAAGGGGAACGCATCGTGACCATTGAGGACGCTGCCGAGCTTCAGCTCCAACAGCGCCACGTGGTGCGCCTGGAGGCCAAGCCGGCCGAGGTGGACGGCACCGGCCGGGTGGGCATTCGCGACTTGGTGATCAACTCCCTGCGAATGCGTCCCGACCGCATCGTGGTCGGTGAGGTGCGCGGCGGGGAAGCGCTTGACATGCTTCAGGCCATGAACACCGGCCACGACGGCTCCCTCACCACGGCCCACGCCAACAGCCCGCGCGACTGTTTGGCTCGCCTGGAGACCATGGCACTCATGGCCGGCATGGAGCTTCCCCTCAAAGTCATCCGGGAACAAATTGCCAGTGCTGTGGACCTGATCGTCCAAACCTCGCGCCTGCGCGATGGCTCCCGCAAAGTGATCCAAATCAGCGAGATCCAAGGCATGGAAGGGGATACCATCGTGATGCAGGACATTTTCGTCTTCCGCGAGCACGGGCTGGACCCTGACACAGGCCGAGTGGTAGGTGAGTTCATGCCCACCGGGGTGCGACCTCGGTTCACCCCGCGCCTCGAGCAGGCCGGGTTCAACCTGCCCCCAGAAATCTTCATGTCGCCCAATCGCAGGTTGTATTGACACGTTGAGCTGAACAGCCCTTCGATCAGCCCCATCTCCATTCGTCCACGTCGTGGGGATTCGGTTCCCCAAGCTGCCACCGGGCGAAGGGCGCCTCGGGCAATGAGAGAGAAGAGGACGACATGAATAACGTCGTCCGCCCAACAACGTCAATACCGGCTCTGTCCCCCACGGGCGCGCACCCTCGCGTTGCTCGTGGCGCTCTTGGTGTTGCTCGGGTTCTACGCTTGGTTTGCCATGGATTTCCGACGTCAGCGCCAAATCCAACACCGCCTCCAAACAGAGCTCCACCGCTACCAGGCGTTTGTGGCCACCGTGGCGCCCACAGTGACTGATGTTAGCATTTTGGAAGCCCAGTTGGCCGCCGCCCAAGCGCGCTTGGCCACGGCCCAAGCCGGAATGCCGGGCGGTGATGGTGGCAAGGTGCTGGACATCCTCGTTCGAGCAGGGGGCCAAGTTGGCGTCACCGTGGAGGGCGTAGAAGCTCAACTGGCCGATGTTGTCAGCAGCGGCATCGAACGCCAAGCCTACACCGTGAACGTGGCCGGTCCCCTTGACGGGCTCACGGCCTTCGTGACCGTTGTAGAACAAGAGGTCCTGCCAACCAGTCGGTTCCAAGAGGCGCGCATCTCCCGCGACGAAACGGCCGACACATACCGGCTCACGGGCACCTTGGTGATCCTGAACACGCCGGGCGAAGCCCTGTTGGCCGTGGACGCCTCACCGACGCCGACGGACGCTCAACGGGCCGAAGCACTGCGCGCCCGCTACGAGGAGGCCCGTGCCCGAGGCGACTACGAGTTGGCCATCAGCGCGCTCATTCGCCTCTCCCTCCTGGAGCCGGGCCAAGTGGACGATCTCCTCTACGAGACGTATGTGGCCTACGGGAACGCCCTGCTGGCACAAGGATTCCTGGAAGCGGCCGAGACTCAGTTCCGGGAGGCGCTGAACATCCGCCCCGACGGGGAGGAAGCCGTGCTAGGCCTCCTCCAAGTCAGCGAGGCCCGCACGGCCACCCCACAGCCCACCCGCGAGGGGAACGTGGGCGCGCAGCCCACACCCACGCCTTTGGCCACCCCGTCGGGGGCTTCGCCCACGGCCACCCGCCCCCCGACGCAACAGCCGCCGCCCACCAACACCCCACGGCCCACCCGGACGCCCCGCCCCACGAGAACGCCCGGCCCGTCGCCCACGCCATCCCGCACACCATCGGCCACGCGCACGGCCACGCGGCCGGCTGGCCCCACCAGCACCCGTTCCCCCGCAGGCACGCCCAGCCCATACCAATTCGGGCCCACTACCCCCTTCTACTTGCCCAATTGCGGGCTCACCCAGATCAAGGGCACCGTCAAGAGCGAATCGGGCCAGCCGCTCAACGGCGTGACCGTGCGCGTCTGGTGGGATGGTGCCCAACCCGACCAAGTCTACTCGCTGCCCTCTGGCACCGATCCCCGTCAGCCCTCCGGCTACTGGGACGTGGTGTTGGCCCCATACCCCAAGGAGGGCAAATGGTACGTGGCCGTGGTGGACCGCGAGACCGGCGCCTATCTCTCCCAGATCGTGACCGTGCAGACCGACACACGCGACTGCCGACCTGGGGGCACGGGCCGACAGGTGGTGATTGTGGACTTCATCCGCTTCGCCGGCCAGTATGGCACCCCAGCACCCACCAGCACGCCCACCAACACGCCGCGCCCGCAGCCCAGCCCCACGGCCACAGCCACCCCCACAGGCACACCCACGAGGACACCCACGCCTTCGCCAACGCCCACACCTACCCCAGCACCAGTGCGCTACCAAATGAGCGGCGACCCACTCCCGATTCCCGAAGACATCAACAACCCGCTGGTTACCTCCTTCACGGTGAGCGAGGACGTGGCCATCCGCGAGGTCCAAGTCTTCGTCTACATCGAACATGACGACACGTATGACTTGCGCATCGAGCTGCTCACACCCCACGGTGAAGTCATCACTCTCCAGGAGGAAGAACGAATCGACGAGGACGGCCCCACGCGCATCAGCCGCTGGTACAGCGTCGAGGGGAGCGATTTGGACCGCATTGCGGGCCGGAGCTCATCGGGCATCTGGTCCTTGCGAGTTACCGACACCAAGCCGGCTGCAACGACAGGCACGCTCAACAACTGGATTCTGGAGATTTATCCCTGATGGTGTGGTGGCGACGCCTCCGGATCACCCTTTGCCTAGAACCTGATGAGCTACGTCTCCTCGTCGTCCGGGGCCAGCAAGTGGAATCATGGGGACGGGCCCCGCTTCCCCGCGGCACACTCCGAGGAGACGTGATCCACAACCCACAGGCCATCGCTCGCGCCCTTCAGACGCTGTGGGAGGTCCACCGCGTTCCTTCCTCCCGAGCGCTTGTCTCCATGCCAGGCCTGCAAACGTCCGTTCGCCTGGTTACCCTTCCCCCCCACGAGTCCGCCGACAACCACACCGCCTTGGAGATTGCCGCTCGCTTTTGGCCAACTGAGGTGTCCAGCGTGGCATGGCAGGTCATGGAACACGCTGACCGGCGGACACTTCTGCTCCTGCGGGTGCCACAGGCCGTGGTGGACAGAGTCTACACCACCTTGGGCCAGGCAGGCGTGCGCGTCCAAGCCCTGGAGCCCAAGCCGTTGGCCCTGCTCCGCGCCGTTGGCCACGCCCACTGCGTCATCCTGGATGGGGAGCCTTCCCTCGCCACTGTGGTCATTGCCGACGAAGCCATTCCCCTCTTGGTCTCGAGCCACCCTCTGGATGTCCCTCTGCTCAGCACCGTTCACGACAAGGCCATCCGGTTAGCCGAATTTCTGGAAGCCGCCGTTCAGGAGTACAATGGCCGCGGACGCGGCCGGCCTGTGGACGCCTCCACCCCTGTCTTCTGCACCGGCGCGCTGGGAGCCTCTCCCTTCTTGCGAAGGCTCGTTCAAGAGGCCCTGGGATACCGAGTGGCCGATTGGACACCATCATTTCCCCTGCCGCCGGAGCTGCCCCAAAGCCGGTACGCGGCCAACGTCGGATTGGCGTTGAAACACCACCGTTAACCAGTGGGGGAATTCCATGCGAGTCGCCGAAGCCATTGCCCTCCGCCTGACTGATGCTCACATTGTGCTGGGGGTAACGGGCTCAATCGCCACGTATAAAGCTGTCGGACTGGCCAGTGCCCTGGTTCAAGCCGGAGCCACCGTGGATGTCATCATGACCGAGGCAGCCACGCGCATGGTCCAACCGCTCTCGTTTCAGGCCATCACCCATCGGCCCGTTCACGTGGACATGTTCGCCCCGTGGGCGGAGACGGACATTGGCCACGTCACCCTGGGCCGGCAGGCCGACCTGCTCCTCGTCGCCCCGGCCACAGCCAACACCCTTGCCAAGCTAGCCCTTGGCCTGGCCGACAACCTGCTGACGACCACTGCCTTGGCTGCGCGCTGTCCGGTGGTCGTGGCGCCAGCCATGGAGACGGCCATGTGGCACCACGAGGCCACCCAAAAGCACGTAACCACGCTCAGACACCGAGGAGTCACCATCATCGAACCGGAAGCCGGCCACCTGGCCTCCGGCGCGCAAGGCGTGGGACGCCTGGCCGACGAAAAGCGCATTCTGGCCACGGCGGCACGCCTGCTGACTCCCCAGGACCTCGCCAACCGCCATGTGGTGGTGACGGCCGGGGGCACGAGGGAGCCCATTGATCCAGTGCGCTTTGTGAGCAATGCCTCCTCCGGCCGCATGGGGTACGCCCTGGCCGAGGCCGCGGCCCAGCGAGGGGCTCGTGTGACCCTGATCTCCAGCGTGACCGGGCTCTCCACCCCCTTTGGCGTGGAGCGTGTTCCGGTGGAGAGCGCTCGGGAGATGCACGCCGCCGTGCTGCAAGCCGTCCAAGAGGCCGACGTGCTGCTCATGGCCGCGGCCGTAGCCGACTATCGGCCGGCCAACGTGGCCACCCCAGAAGCACAAGAAAGGCGATGAGACGTGGACGTTGCGGCTCCTCCCCAATCCCGACATCCTGGAAGCCGTCAAACAGAAGAAACCTCCCGGCCTCATGGTCGTGGGATGGGCGGCCGAAACCCACGATTTGATCGAGAACGCCCGCAGCAAACTGGAACGCAAGGAGTTGGACATCATCGTGGCCAACCCCGTTCCCCAGACGTTCGGCAGCGGCCGAGTACAGGCCACCCTGCTCTTCCGCGACGGCACCATTGTGCCCTTGGAGCCACTGAGCAAGGTCGCGTTGGCCAACCGGTTGCTCGACCTTGTGGCCGAACACCTTCGCCGCGCCCGCCGTGGAAGGGCGAGCACATAAGCCACGGGCTTGACGGAGGGCATCATGGGAACACACGCCATTGCCGTTGACGTGGGAGGCACGCACATTCGCGCGGCCGTGATCACCTCAGAGGGTCACGTGGTCCACGTCGTGCGCGATAAGACGCACGCCGAAGAGGGGCCCCGCGCAGTGGTCGCGCGCGTGATTCACCTCACCCGTGCGGCCATGGCCGAGTGCGAGCGCCAGCAGGTGGTGGGCGTGGGCGTGGCCGCCCCCGGGCCCGTGGACCCGGACCGCGGGCTCGTCATGTACCCGCCAAACCTGCCCGGCTGGGGGGAGATCCCCTTGGCACGCCTGCTGGAAGAAGCACTGGAGCTGCCCGTCTGGCTGGGCAACGACGCCAACTTGGCTGCCCTCGGCGAACACCGCTTCGGCGCCGGCCGGGGAACAGCCCACATGATCTATATCACCATCAGCACCGGCGTGGGCGGCGGGATCATCGTCAACCGTCGGCTGGTGACCGGCGCGCTGGGCTTGGCCGCCGAAGTGGGCCACATGCCCCTCATTCCCGAAGGTCCTCTCTGCAGTTGTGGGCACCGTGGCCACCTTGAGGCACTGGCCGCCGGCCCGAGCATTGCTCGCGAGGCCCGTGCGGCTGTTGAACGGGGATGGGAAACTGCCTTGGCCACTCTCGATCACCCTCTTTCTGCTGAGGACGTAGTGGCAGCCGCCCGGGCTGGGGACCGTGTAGCCCTGGAGCTGCTCGCTCGCGCCGGCACCCACGTGGGCCGCGCCATGGCCCTGCTGGTGCACCTCTTCAACCCCGAGCGTTTTGTCGTGGGCGGCGGCGTGAGCAACGCCGGCGACTTGATCCTCGAGCCGGCCCGTCGGGCCGCCCGCCGCCACGTGCTGCCCACCTACCGCCACACCTTCGACGTGGTACCAGCCAGCTTGGGCGACAATGCCGGCGTGGTGGGCGCGGCTGTTCTCGTCTTTGAAGCTGTGGGAGCGGGAGGGGCTGTAACATGCTAGGTGCCCGGCACCAGACAGCCGTACTGATGGTGCTGCTGACCCTGTACCTGTTCACCTTCAGCGGGCGCTTTCACAGCATCGACGAGATTGCCGCCCTGGCCACGGTGGAATCCCTCCTGCGGGAGGGGACACTGCGCGTTCCCCAGCTCCGCTGGGCGCTGGGATGGACCCCCACTCACGTGGCCGTGGGCGTGGACGGTGCCCTCTATTCCAAGCGCGGGCTGGGCTACAGCTTGGCCTTGGCCCCCCTCTGGCTGCTGGGCTACATGTGGCCTGGCGTGGGCGCCGTACAGATGGCTGCCCTCACCGCCACATTCGCCACGCTGCTCACCGTCTGGCTCCTCATGCGATTTCTCCGGGCCCATGGCGTCACTCCTGAACGGGCGGCGTGGGTGGGGGCGGTCTACGGGCTGGCCACACCGGCGTGGCCCTACGCGCGCTACCTGTTCAGCGAGCCCCTCTCAGCCCTCTTGGGCATGATGGCCCTGAGCGCAGCCATACGGCCATCTGAGCACAAGGCAACCCAGCGTGCCTGGGTGACCGGGGTGGTATGCGGCCTCGCCCTGTTGGTCCACGCCTTGAACGCGCTCATCATCCTGCTCTTCGGAGCCTGGTGGGCATGGTGGGCCTGGTGCCGACGGCGATCTCGACCCCTCCTTGCCTTCGGGGTGGGCTTGCTGCCAGCTCTCCTGGTGGTAGGCTGGCTGAATTGGCAACGCTATGGTCATCCCTTGAATGCCGGTTACGTGGCCCCCGAGGAACGGTTCGTGTGGGCCTACGGCAGCAGCCTGCCCGGCTTGCTCCTCAGCCCCGGCAAGGGGGTGATCTGGTTTGTGCCAACAGTGTTCCCCGCCCTTATCGCCTGGCCATCCCTGTGGCGCGCGCGACGAGCGCTGGCCGCCATGTTGGCCGCCTGGGTGATCGGGTGGACGGCCCTGGTGGGTGGGTGGTTCATGTGGTGGGGAGGGTGGTCGTGGGGCACGCGCTATTGGGTGGCACTTTTGCCGGCCCTTGTCATTCCCCTGGGCTGGAGCGGCCAACGTTTCCGCCGGCTCGAACGGGCTCTGTTGGGCGCAGCGGCCCTGGCGGGCACGGGCATCAACGCGCTGGGAGCTCTCGTGGACTTCAACGTTCCCCTGGCCAACATAGTCCAAGCCGGCCTGCCGGACACAACAGTCATCTGGTCCTGGGCCCATTGGCCTCCACGCCTTCACTTGGAGGTGGCCCGCCAAGGTGTTCTCGACATGGCCTGGTGGACTCCAGGGCCCGATCTGGCAGTGATGTTCGGCTTTGTGGTCGCCCTTGGGTTTGGCGTGGTGATGGGCACATGGGCCGGCCGACACCGAAGTGGCCTGACACTCGGCACCGTGGCGCTGGTGGCCGTGGCCGCGTGGGGCATGAGCCGTCATCCCTGGAATGCTGCTGACATCACAGCGGCCTCGGTGAGCGCGATAGTCGAAGCCGAAGGCCGCCGGGAAGACGTGGTACTCTTGGAACTCGTCCCCTACTACGACTACTTCACCACCTTACAGGCGTGGATGAACCGCTACCGTGCACCACAGCCCTACCGCACTGTCGTGCGGGGAGCCCCCGTGCCCTCCGACGTGGAAGCCCTCCAGCAAGGGCGTCTCTGGTTCGTCACCGAGCGCACCCCGCCGGGCGATCCAGCCGCTGAGGTCGAGCGCTCGCTCTTGAGACGCATGGCCCTGCTGGACGACCGCTGGGTGGAAGAGTGGCGCCTGGTGCGCTTTGTTCCCCTGCCCTCTGACGGCTGGCAGGAGAGCACCCACACCTTTGTTGGCGGGATCACCTTGCGCGCGGAGTGGACCACATTCGACGACCTGCTCATCGTGCGCCTAACATGGCGGACGGCACGTCCGATCCCTGAACCGTTCAACACCTTCGTCCAAGTGCTAGACGGTCGTGATCAGGTAGTGTCCCAGCACAACCGGGCGCCGGGCAACGGCCACTGGCCGACTCCCACGTGGTCGCCTGGCCAGCCCGTTCAGGACATGTACGCCCAACTACAACCGACAGACCAATGGTCGTCGGCCTCTACACGCCAACAACTGGCGACCGCCTGCCGCTGGCCGACGGAGAGGGTGACTTTGCCATGCTGACTCGGCTCCCGTGAACCCATGAGCACGTTGACAGAAGAGCAGCACGGAGTACAATTTCCGGCACGCCTATCGTCTGTCCTTCACGCCCAGAAAGGAGCCAAAGCGACACATGGGATCACGCGAACCGTCTCCGCAGGACCAACCGCCGTCCGAGAGTGAAGTGCACGCCGACATGTGGGTGGACCAAAATGTGCTGCCGGGCCATCGCTCCGGCTTCGTGGCCGTCGTGGGCCGCCCCAATGTGGGCAAGAGCACCTTCATGAACGCCCTCATCGGCCAGAAGGTGGCCATTGTCTCCCCCAAACCCCAAACCACGCGCAAGCGCATTCGCGGCATTCTCACCCGCCCTGACGCGCAGATCATCTTCCTGGACACGCCCGGCATCCATACTCCCCACCACAAGCTTGGGGAAATCATGGTGGAGACAGCGTACCGCACGATTCCTGACGCCGACGTGATCGTCTTCATGGTCGACGCTTCCACATGGCCCACCCAAGAGGACCGGGAAATTGCCGAGCGGCTGCGCGACGTGGATCGGCCCAAAATTCTGCTCATCAACAAGGCCGACTTGATTGCCCCCGAGGAAGCTGAACCCCGTGCCGAAGCGTACGTGGAGTTGGGCCCCTTTGACCAGTGGTTTCTCACCTCCGTGCTCGAGGGGCGTGACTTGGATGCCATCTTGGACGCCATCGTCAGCTTGCTGCCCGAAGGGCCCTGCTTGTACCCCGAGGAGGTGATCACCGATCAGACCGAGCGGGAGATTGTGGCCGAGCTGGTACGCGAAGCAGCCCTCCACTTCCTGAAACAAGAAGTGCCCCATGCCGTGGAGGTGCAGGTGGACGAATTCAAGGAACGGGAGAACGGCGTGGTCTACATTGGTGCCACGCTCTACGTGGAACGCGATTCCCAGAAGCGCATCGTGATCGGCAAAGGAGGGGCAATGCTCAAACAGATGACCGTTCTCCTCCCTCCACAGATGACTTCCTCTCAACCAACAATCTATAAACAACTAGTCGTTTTCCAGCCCAACAAAGCAAACTCAACTCCAGCGCTAAATTCACTGCGTGAGGGGAGCTATGAGCGTGGTGGGGCGCATTGTGCAGATCAACGTGTCCAACGGCGGCGTGCTCAAGCGCCCAATCGAGGAGGGCACCGTCGGGTGGTTGGGCTTGGTGAACGACGCCCAAGCCGACGTGGAGCATCACGGCGGTCCCGAACGGGCACTCTGTCTCTACTCCCTGGAGCGCATCCACGCCCTTCAGGCCGAGGGACACCCAATTTTTCCGGGAGCTATCGGCGAGAATGTGACGGTAGAAGGGATTGACTGGGAGGCGATCAAGCCTGGCGTGTACCTTCGCCTGGGGGACGAAGTGGTGATTCGGATTACGCGCTACACCACCCCATGTGCCACCATTCGCCCCTTTTTCGTGGACGGCCACTTCGGCCGCGTCTCCCTCAAGCGTCACCCTGGCTGGTCCAGCGTTTACGCCAGCGTGGTGCGCCCCGGGCGCATCCGGGTGGGCGACGAGGTGGAGATCGTGGAGGAAGCACGTCCCTGAGCGGGGCAAGCACAGCCCCTGCCGGGCAACGAGCACGACAGCCCTAAGGCGAGGCCGGGCCGTGGTATTCGGGCGGCAGGGGCTGTGCCTGCCCCCTAGAGCCGGCTGAAGATGAGGGCCTTCTTCACCTCGGCAATGGCCTTCGTCACTTCAATCTCCCGGGGACACGCATTGGTGCAGTTGAAAACCGTGCGGCACCGCCAGACGCCGTCCGGCGCGTTGAGAATCTCCAGCCGCTGGACTGCGCCCCGGTCGCGGCTGTCGAAGATGAAGCGGTGGGCCTGCACAATCGCTGCCGGGCCCACATACTCGCCCCGCAACCAGAAGGCCGGGCAGGAGGTCATTTGAGCCGCCACAGAAGGTACGGCCCCGGTGGTGTCGCAGTGCAGAGGAGAAAGGAAGGCAGAGGAGGAAACGAAGGAGGAGCAGAAGAGCCTCTTATCTTTTTTTTCATTCATATTATATTACATTCCTCTATTATTCATAAAATATACCTTCCAAGTACACTCACTTTTTTACATACATTCTTCTTCTATCTCTTTACACCACATTTTTTTTCATTTTCATATTTTACACATATATATATATATTTTATTTTTTTTTTCTTCTTTTCTTTTTTTTTT
>JAUZRY010000013.1 GCA_030949995.1 Ardenticatenia bacterium | reverse complement strand
CTTGCCCACGTCGTGCAATAGGGCTGCCTGCAGGAGCACCGGTTCATCGACCCCATCGCGCAGGAGCGACCGGCAGACGCGCGCGGCGTGGGCCCGGTCACGGGGCGACATGCGGTGGTACAGGGTCAGCAGAGCTGGGGGGAGCACCTCCACCGCCAGCGCCTCGTCCTCCGGCGAAGGTCGCTCCACAAAATAGCGTGTGCCCTGCCACACACGGTACCATGCCCGGCGGCCAAAGGACACGCTCATCGTCTACTCCTCTTCACGCGCCCACCATCCACTGGAAGAGCAAGCGGATGGGCGGCCGGATAAGCATCCCCAACACGTCCACGCGCAGGAAAAAGGGCACAATAAAGATGAGAGCCAACAGGAGCAAAGGGCCATACTGTTGCAGGCGGGCGAACTGCACGTCATACGGGTACGGCAACAACCCCTGCACGACCTTGGCGCCGTCCAAGGGCGCCAGCGGAATGAGGTTGAAGACGGCCAACAGGATGTTGATGAACACAATGGTGATGTAGAGCTCACCTACACTGGGCAGAAAGACCGAACGGTCTGGGAACTGAAAGGCAACGTCGCCCGCGCGCAGGGGCAGGGCAAACAGCCAGGCCAACGCCAGATTGGAGAGGGGCCCGGCCGCGGCCACCAGCGCCATGCCCCGGAAACCCCAAGGCAGATAGCGAGGGTTCACGTTCACCGGCCGCCCCCACCCGAAGCCGGCCACGAAGATGAGGATGGTCCCCAAGGGGTCCAGGTGAGCCAGGGGATTGAGGGTTACCCGGCGCTCCCGGCGCGGGGTGGGATCGCCCAACCGGTCGGCCACGAAAGCGTGGGCAAACTCGTGAACAGTAATAGCCAACACGAAGGCTACTGCCGTGGCGATGAAGTCGGCCAACGATCGTACCATGCAAGTTCCTCCGTCACAAGCCTCTCTCCTGTGCCGTGCCCCACTCTCCTCTGCCCAGCGGCGCACATGTTGGAACAGACGTGCGTCCTCCAACGTGCGGTGTGATCTCGTGGGACGCGGCATTCGACTCCGCGCAGGATTGTATTATAATTGGGGCCCGAACACAACCGGAGTGCCGCGCAGGTGAACTCACCCAAATCTCCTCTGGCGTGGCCCACGCCTTCGGTGGTGAGAGGAGCCCGGACACCATGTCATATCCCCAGCCGACGGCCGGCACATGTTTCCAGGCCCCCTTTGGTCCCCTGTGGGTGGCCACTTCCCCCGGTGGCCTCGTGCGCGTCGCCATTGGCGCTCGCGGGCCCACGCACTCCTCCCCCGCGCAGGCGTCGCCCGGCGCCGAGGCAATGCTCCGCGCCGCGCTGGAGGAGCTGAGCGCCTATTTCAACACGCCACACCATCAGTTCACCGTGCCCGTGGATTGGGCCGCCCTAGGTCTCACCCCCTTCCGGCGCCGGGTGTTACAAGAAGCCTATCTCATTCCGTGGGGCTGCGTGGTCACCTATGGCGCCCTGGCACGGGCCATCGGCAATCCCAGGGCAGCCCGCGCCGTGGGTCGTGCCCTGGCCGCAAATCCGGTGCCCATCGTCATCCCCTGCCACCGGGTCGTGGCCACCACGGGAGCGCTGCACGGGTATTCGGCCGGCCTGCACGTGAAAGATTTCCTGCTGCGCCACGAGGGCGTGTTGACCTGAAACCACCCCACCAGGAGGAACGCCGTGACGCGTATCTACACCAAGACAGGCGATGCCGGAGAAACCTCGCTCTTCGGCGGACGACGGGTTGCTAAGGACAATCCGCGCGTGGAGGCCTACGGTGCTGTGGACGAGCTCAACGCCCTGTTGGGCGTCGTGGTGGCCTCGCTGGAGGACCGGGCCCTCGCTGAGCGGATCGGGCGCGTCCAACAGGACCTGTTCGTGTTGGGCGCCGACCTGGCGACACCGGTGGAAGCCATCAAAGCCTCCGCTTGGGTGCCCAGGGTGACCTCGGAGGATGTGGCGCGCCTGGAGCGCTGGATTGATGAGGCCGACGGCGAATTGCCCCCCATGACCGCCTTATTCTGCCCGGAGGAGCGCCGGCTGCTGCCTGGCTTCACGTGGCGCGCACCGTCTGCCGGCGGGCTGAGCGCCGGGTGGTGTCTCTCGAACGGCAGGAGCCCATCACGCCCTACGTCCGCGTTTACCTCAACAGGCTGGGCGATGCGCTCTTCGTCTGGGCCCGGCTGGTGAACCACCGCTCAGGGGTTGCCGAGCACGAATGGCATCCTCCCGAGAGAGGAAAAGAGGGGAGTTGACCGGCCTCAGCGCGTCCAGCGGGCCACTTCGAGGGCGTCTCCGCCGGCGAGCACGGGCACCCGGCGCAATGTGGCCGGATCGTACCAGAGCACCACGAGCCGGTAGAGGCCCGGCGGAAGGGATTGTGGCAGGGACAAGGTGTAGGTTTCCTCCAGCACCGTCTCTCCCGGCAGCCAGCGGGAGGTAGGATAGAAGCCGCGCAGGGGCGGACGGTCGTCTTGGGCCACGAGGATTCCCCCTGGCCCAATGAGCTGCACGGAAGCGGTGAGGTCGTCGAGCACGGGCTGACGGGTGCTCCACATGAGGGTCACTGAGATCACATCTCCCGACACCAAGCGCTCGGGGAGCCCCCCATGGCCCAACAGCACTAGGCCGTTCCGCCAGGCGGCACCCACCGGAACGCGGGGCGGTGGCGGAGGAGGACCCACCCGCAGCCACTCGAAGGGCACGCCCTGGCCCATCGGCTTCAGGGTGGCGGCCTCGTAGAGCGTCACTTCCAGCCGGTAGAGGCCGGCTGCCAGGCTGTTGGGCAGGTGGAGCACTTTGAAGTCGGGCAGCGGCAAGCGGGGACGCTCACCCGTCATGATCAGGCCATTGGCCGGCGGGCCATCCGCTTGGGTGATGTTCTCCCCCGAGCTGTTGACCAGCTTAACCGAGCTGTTGAGGTTGAGGGGAAAGCGTTCGGGCATTTGCCAGTGGAGCACCATTTGGAGCCACTCGTCCCCTGCGCTGGGATCCACGGCCGTGCGCTCCACCTGGACCAGCGTGAACGGCCCCACGGCCACGTCGAGCTCCCGGGTCACCGTGTAGTCCGGCTGGGGACGCCACCCCTCGGCCAAGGCCACGCGCACGCCCCCTCCGTATTCGGCCTGGAGGCGAAACTGCTCCAGCAGCAGGCGGCGGAAGGCGGCACGGTACCGCGTGCCCAAACGGTGCCCGTCGGCCACAAGCCACACCCTGGGCGCGCTCCTGAGCAGGCGCTCCATTTCTGCCGGCGTGCTCAGCAGCGGGCTCCCGGTCCAACGGTCCACCAACACGCCGTCCCGGTTAATAACGTAGGGCCGTACCCGTCCTCCCGCGCGTAGTAGTCACATCCGCCGGGCAGGAGAAACGCACACACTTGGATGAGGGGCGTGACCACCACGTCGCCGGGCCGGCGCTCGGCTGCCACGTGGGCAAAGGGGGAGACGTAATCGGCGTTGCGCGCGGAGGAGGCGTCCCACGCCTTGGGCCACAACATGGCACCCGCCCCGACAATCCAGGCCACATAGAGTCCCCTGCGAAAGCGGAACCGGGCAGCCGGCTCCAGCATCCACCACAGGCCAGCCGCCGAGGCCAGCGCCCCCATGGGCTCCACGAAGAGCATGTAGCGGCTCTCCCGCCAGGTGCTCCCGGCCAGGAACACCAAGACGATCAGGCTCCAGACAAAGGGTACCGAGAAGAAGGTGAGGGACTGAAGGGGCCACGTGCGCGCCGGGCCCGGGCGACGCCACCCTGACAACACCACCAGGAGGAGGGCCATCACAAAGGCAGCCATGACGGGCCAGTACGCCTGTTGGGCGTAGATGCTCCAGTAGACCTGCCACTTCTCGGCCACTTCAACGAAAGGTTCCAGGTAGGGCTTGGCCTTCCCCTGAACGCCGAGGAACGCCGGGGCCTGCCAATTGGCCAGCACTTCGAGGCCCGCGCGCACCACGATCACGACGGCAATGGCCAAGTGGGCGCCCCAGGTGCCCCGCCGGCGCCAATAGGCGCGCCCTCCCCAGAGCGTCACGAGGCCCAGGAGAGGCGGGTAGAGCAAAAGGGCCTCTTCGTGGGCCATGATGGCCAGCCCGAAAGCCGCGGCAAAGGCCACATGTGGGCCGGTGTGAGCCGGCCTGCGGCAGGCGCGCAGGGCCGCCCACACGGCCAGCAGCGAGAAGAGCACGAACGGGCCATAGAAGCGCACCCGCGGGGTGTTCTCGATAAGCGTGGGCAACAGCGCAACCACTAGCCCGCCGCCCAGCCCCACCGGACGGTCTCCCTCGCGGCGCCCGATGTGAACCACAAGTGCCATGAGAACGGCGTCGAACATCACGTTCACCAGCCGCATGGCCAACTTCGTGGGGCCCAAGGCCAAGACAATTGGCACTGCGCCGTAGAGAAAGGTCCAGCCCCGCGGGTGGAGCGCCCCGCTTTCAAGGAGAGGGATGCCATGCCTGACAATGCCGGTCAGGGCCAGCGCTTCAAAATATTCGTCTTCAACCATGTTCGCGTGGACAGCGTAGCGGTAGCGCAACCAGAGTCCCAGTGCCAGGATGAGCAGCTCCGGCCCCCAAGTCCGCGCGATGTCGATCAGCCAACACTTCCACCGGCCCCCGTTGGAGTACATGAAGTCCACGAGCACGCCTCCTGGAACCGAGCCACTGTCATAGCACGTCTCATACTTCGCTCCAATGACGGTGCGGCGCGGTTCTTGTGTCCATGAAGTTCCTTGCCTTGCCATGCAACGGTGTTCACGGCGGTCACGCCTGGCCACGCCAGGAAAGCACGTTGCGTGCTCCGGAGTATACCAAAGGTGGCCCCTGGCGCCTAAATACCCAAGGGCGGCGACCGTATGCCCTTGAACGAGGCCCAGTGATCGCGTCCGCGGCTGTGATTCTTCCTTTCCCCTGTTCCGTGCTATACTTGTAAAGGCCGGTCGCCTTGACGGCTGTGCCCCTTATCTTGAGAAGACGGCCACGGTTCCCGAAAGGTAGGCATTGGAAAGAGCGCCGTACTCAGCCCGTACGGCCCTGTTTCCAGTCCCTACCTGAGGGGCCGCGGCCGCCGGATAAACCGTTTTACGAAGTGGAGGTAGAAGTATGTCAACCCAATATTCTGTCGTCTCCCACCGGTACGCGGCCCCATTGGGCGATCGGGAGGTGATTGTCGAGGCCGGCAAGTTAGCCATGCAGGCCAACGCTGCTGTCACAGTGCGCATGGGCGACAGCATGGTGCTGGCCACGGCAGTGGCCACATACCAACCCCGCGAGGGCATCTCGTTTTTCCCCCTCACCGTGGACTTCGAGGAGCGCCTCTACGCCGTTGGCCGCATTCCGGGCAGTTTCTTCCGGCGCGAAGGGCGCCCGTCGGAAACGGCCATTCTCTACAGTCGGCTGGTGGACCGCTCTCTCCGTCCGCTCTTCCCCAAAGGGTTTCGCAATGACGTGCAGGTCATTGTCACGCCCCTGAGCTTCGACGAAGTGCATCCCTTGGACACCATCGCCGTCATCGCCGCCAGCGCTGCCCTCACCATCAGCGATATCCCCTTCCACGGCCCCGTGGGCCACGCGCGCATCACCGTCGATGAGGTAGGGCGCCTGATTGTGAACCCCACCATTCCCGAATACGAGAACCGGAGGCTCGACCTGCGGGTCTCCGGCACGGCTGACGCCATTCACATGGTGGAGTGCGCGGCCGGCGAGATCGAGAGGCGATGATGGTGGAGGCCATCACGCTGGCCCACGAGGCCATGCAGCCCATCATCGAGCTCCAGAGGCGAATGCGTGAGGAGTTAGGTCAGCCCAAGATGAGCTACCCGGTCTCGGGCCCTGACGAGACGGTCGAAGCCGAGGTGCGCGCGTGGCTGGGCACGAAAGTCGAGGAGCTCATCGCCCAGACCACCTCCAAGGAGGAGCGCAATGAGGCCCTGGCAGCCCTCTCCCAAGCGCTGCAGGAAGCCTTCACCGACCCCGAGACGGGCGCCCCCCGCTACCCAGTTCAGGACTTGGCCGAGGCCTTCCAGACGGTGCTCAAGGAGGCGGTGCGCCGTCGCATTCTGGAGCAAGACGAACGGCCGGACGGCCGGCACCCGAACGAGATTCGCCCCCTCTACATTGAAGTGGGACTGAGCCCCCGGGCACACGGTTCTGGCCTCTTCCAGCGGGGTGAGACACAGGTGCTCAGCATCGCCACGCTGGGCACAGTAGGCGAGGAGCAAATGTTGGACGACTTGGGGGTGATGGAGCGCAAGCGGTACATGCACCACTACAACTTCCCCCCCTTCAGCACCGGCGAAGTCCGCCCCCTGCGCGGGCCGCGCCGGCGGGAGATCGGCCACGGTGCCCTGGCCGAGAACGCCCTGCGCCCCATGATTCCCCCCGAGGAGGAGTTTCCCTACGCCATTCGCGTGGTCAGCGAGGTCTTGAGTTCCAATGGCTCCACATCGATGGCCAGTGTCTGTGCCTCCAGCATGGCCCTCATGGACGCCGGCGTGCCCATCCGGGCCCCGGTGGCCGGCATTGCCATGGGCCTCATCGTGGACGAGGAGAGCGGGCGCTACAAGGTGCTTACCGACATTCAGGGCATCGAGGACGCCCTTGGAGATATGGACTTCAAAGTGGCCGGCACTGATCAAGGCATTACGGCCCTCCAAATGGACATCAAGATCAAGGGCCTCAGCATGGCGATCCTGCGCGAGGCCCTGGATCAGGCGCGGGCCGCCCGCCTGGAGATCCTGGAGGCCATGCAGGCTGTGCTCCCGGCACCGCGCCCCGAGATCTCCCCCTACGCGCCACGCATCTACACCCTCCAAATCCCCGTGGACAAGATCGGCAAGCTCATTGGCCCGGGCGGCAAGCACATCCGAGCTATCCAACAGGAGACCAACACCAAGATCGAGATCACGCCCGAGGGCATGGTCTACATCGCGGCCACAGATGAGGCCGGCGCCCAACGGGCCCGCGAGCTCGTCCAGCTCTACACCGAAGACGCCCAAGTGGGCAAGATTTACACGGGTCGCGTCGTCCGCGTCACCGACTTCGGGGCCTTCGTGGAGATCTTGCCCGGCGTGGACGGCATGGTCCACATCTCCCAGCTATCGGACCGGCGTGTACCCCGCGTCGAGGACGTGGTGCAAGTGGGTGACGAGATCATGGTCATGGTGACTGATATCGACCCTGAGGGACGCATCCGCCTCTCCCGCCAGGCCGTGTTGGAGGGGTGGACCCTGGAGGAGGCCCGCGAAGCCGACCGGAAGGGCAAGGGGCGAGGAAGTGACCGGGGCCGCAACGGCCCTCGGGGCGGTGACCGGGGCCGCAGCACCCCGCGGGGCGGCCGGCCCAAGGGCAACGGTGGCCGGCGGCGGCGCTCACGCTAATGAGCCCACCAGCGCCGGTGGGAGCCATTCAATGGCGAGTGGCCGTGAGCCACTCGCTATTTTCATTCCACCTATCACCTGTCAAATTCAGCACATGGAGGATCGTCCCATGCGCATTCTCATCACCGAACCACTGGCCGAACCGGGCATCCGGCGCCTGCAGGAGGAAGCCGATGTGGACGTGGTGCTCAATCTCACGCCGCAGGCGCTATTGGAACGCATACCGCGCTACGAGGCGCTCATCGTGCGCAGCGGCACGAACGTCACCCGCGAGGTGATCGAGGCCGGCACACGCCTGCGGGTCATTGGACGGGCCGGCACGGGTGTGGACAACATCGACCTCAAGGCAGCCACCGAACAGGGCGTGATTGTGGTCAACGCCCCCACGGCCAATTGCGTGGCCGCGGCCGAACACGCTATCGCTCTCCTCCTTGCCTTGGCGCGCAATGTCCCCCCCAGGCCGACGCGGCCATGCGCCGGGGGGAATGGGACCGACACCGCTTCGTGGGCACAGCCATCACCGACAAGACGTTGGGCCTGGTGGGCTTCGGGCGCGTGGGGGGCGAAGTGGCCCGCCGCGCTCGGGGGCTGGAGATGCACGTCATCGCCTACGACCCATACACGCCCGTGGAGCGCGCCCGTGCCATGGGTGTGGAGCTCTGCACCTTAGAGGAGCTCTTGCAACGGGCGGACTTCGTCTCCTTGCACGTGCCCCTTACAGAAGAAACTCGCCACTTGATCAACGCCCAGACATTGGCGCTCATGAAGCCGGGCAGTTACTTGATCAACGTGGCCAGGGGGGGCGTGGTGGATGAGGAAGCCCTGTGGCACGCCCTGAAAAGCGGCCACGTGGCCGGAGCAGCCCTCGACGTGTTCAGCCAGGAGCCCCCACGGGATACCCCTCTCATGGCCTGCCCAACGTGATCACGACACCTCACCTGGGCGCCAGCACGGCCGAAGCCCAGGTGGGCGTGGCCTTGGAAGTGGCCGAGGCCGTGCTCTCCGTGCTCCGCGGCCACCTGGTGCCCACGGTGGTCAACGCCCCCATGATCCCACCCGAGACCCTCGCCAACTTGGCCCCCTACATGGACTTGGCGGAGCGGCTGGGCCGCATGGCCATCCAACTCGTGCGCGACACCGGTGGCCCTGGACGCGTGCGCATCGTCTACAAGGGGAAACCCGGCCACGATGACACGCGGCTGCTCAGGGCAGCCGTCATCAAAGGGATGTTGGAGCTCATCTCGGAACAGCGCATCAACTGGGTGAACGCCGACCTGATTGCCGAGTACCGTCACCTGCAGATCATCGAGGAGCGCCGCCCCGCCGGTGGCCCGTGGAATGATACGATCACCGTGTGCCTGGAAAACGGCGCCACGTGCGAGATCGAGGGCACCATTGTGCGCCAGCGCCCCCATGTGGTGCGCATCGGAGATTTCTGGATTGACCTTGAGCTCAGCGGCCACATTCTGCTCTGCCAGAACCAGGATCGCCCGGGCATGATCGGCCAAGTGGGCACGATCCTGGGGCGCGAGGAGGTGAACATCAGCTTCATGCAGGTGGGACGGGATCGCCCCAGAGGCAATGCCCTCATGGCCATCGGGCTCGACGAGCCCCCACCCGAGCACGTGGTGGAGGAGATCGCCTCCTTGCCGAACATTAACTCGGCGCTCCTGGTGCGTGTCTGACCTGGGATGAGCGCGGGTGACAGCCCGCTGTCGGACGTCCGGCAGGAGCATTAGAAGCCCAACCACCCCGTCGCAGGAAGCGCTGGCCCAAGCTGTCACGCAAACGGCCCACAGGTGGCGCTACCACCAGGTCACCTTCACGGCGCAGTCTCAGGCCCATGACGGGCATCGCGGGCGACCGTGGGCGGAGGCCACGCCGGTGCGGGTGGCGTGGCGCTTGGCGACCTGGGAAATCCGACAGAACGAGCAGGCCGTGGCCCGGGCCCAAACCCGATGGGGAAAGTTCATTCTGGCCACCAATGCGTTGGATGCCGAGGCGTTGCCGGCAGATACGATCTTGCAGGCGTATAAAGGCCAGGCGGTGGGGCCAGAGGGGGGCTTTCGTTGCTTGAAGGCCCCCTTCTTCTTTGCAGACAGCCTCATCATGGGATTGGCCCTGCTCGTCTATGCCCTGGCCGAACGCGCGGTGCACCAGGACCTGGTCGCCCGCGGGGAGTATATCCCGAACCAGGTGGGCAAACCGACCCAGCGCCCGACCCGGTCGGCACATTTTCCAGGTCTTCGAAGGCATTGATGTCCTGCTCATTCATACACCGGATGGCGTCCAACGCCACGCGACCAACTTGACCGAATGGCATCGCCATATCCTTCGCCTTCTGGGCCCGGCCGTAGAAAATACTACACCGGCCCCTTGTAACTGCGCAATGTGGGTTACACTTATACTACAGTAGAGTAGCACTCGGTTTAGACATGATTCGGACGCTTTTCGGGTGCCATGCCACTCATCATTCTCCCCTCCGGCGTCGTATGTTGGAATGATATCCCAAGTGGAAGGAAGAAAAGACCCTGGCACTCGTCCAATCCCCTTGACATGGCTCCAGAAACTTGATATACTTTCTCCAGAAATACGAACGGTCGTTCGTTAGTCTCAGGGGTGCTTATGAGTCCTACTCGGCGCAAGGATGAGATCATCGCAGTGGCTGCGCGTCTCTTCAGCGAGCGAGGATATCACGGTACGTCCGTGCGTGACATTGCCCGTGCGCTCAACTTGAAGGGTGGCAGTCTCTACTCGCACATTGAGGGCAAGGAGGAGCTGCTCTGGTTAATCCTCGAGCAAGCAGCGCGCGAGTTTTTTGGAGGCCTTACGGCCTATTGTCGAGTCCGATGCCCGGCCAGTGGAAAAGCTGCGCCAGGCCATTCGGGCTCACGTGCGCGTGGTGACCGGTGATCTGGCCGCGGCGACGGTCTACTTTCACGAGTGGAAGGCACTCCAGGGGGAGCGACGCGAGCGCTTCCTGGCCTACCGCCGGGAGTACGAGGGGTTGTTGAGGCGCGTTGTCGAGGAGGGCATGGCCACCGGCGCCTTGAATCCCCAAGCTGACCCCAAGTTTGCCACAGTGCTCATCTTGTCGGCAGTCAACTGGCTCTACCAATGGTATCGCCCTGATGGCCCACTTTCACCTGATGAGATCGCCGAGCGGTTTGGCCACCTCATTCTCAGTGGCATCGGCGCTGGCGCGGAGAAGGTGTTGGCAATCCATCAACTCACCTAAACACGTGTATTCAAGGAGGGGTGCTCATGACGGTGCAGGAACGCTACGAGGAGGCCTACAACGACCCGTACTACGAGGAAAAGTTGGCCGAGTTCGAGGCGCGCATTGCCAGGGGGGAGAAGATTGAACCCGACGACTGGATGCCGCCCGAGTACCGCCGACAACTAATCCGCCTGATCCAACAACACGCCAACAGCGAGCTCATCGGCGCCCTGCCCGAGGGCACGTGGATCCCCTACGCTCCCACCTTTAAGCGCAAGATGGCCCTGGTGGCCAAGGTGCAGGACGAAGTGGGCCACGCCCAACTCCTCTACCGCGCCGCCGAAACCTTGGGCAAGCCCCGCGAACAGATGGTGGAGGAGTTACTCAGCGGTGAGTCCAAGTGGTCTAACGTCTTCGCCTACCCGGCTGAAACGTGGGCCGACGTGGCCATCATCGCCTGGCTGATCGATGCTGCTGCCATTATCAACCAGACCATCATGGCCACCGGTTCTTACGCCCCCTACTGTCGGGCCTTGAAGCGCATTATCTACGAGGAATCCTTCCACATTAAACACGGCTACGAGATGATAGTGACGATGGTCGCGGGCACTAAGCGACAGCGTGATATGGTCCAAGATGCCCTCAACCGCTGGTGGGAGCCCATTATGATGTTCTTCGGCCCGCCAGACAAGCTCTCCGTCCACACGCGCACCCTCCAGCGCTGGGGTGTCAAGCCCAAGACCAACGACGAGCAGCGCCAGGAATTCCTCTCCAAGTACGTGCCCCAGATCTGGGACTTGGGCCTGGAGATTCCCGATCCGAACTTGCGCTACGACGAGACCTTGGGGCGCTGGGTCTATACCGAACCCGATTGGAACAAATTCTTCCGGGTCATCAATGGCAACGGCCCCATGAGCAAGGAGCGCATTGCCGTGCGCCGTCTGGCCTACGAGGAGGGGCGTTGGGTGCGCGAGGCGTTGGAAGCGCTGGCCAAGCGTGTGCTCACCCAACCGGAACCGACCGGCATCGTCGCCTGAACAGGAGGAGCCATGTCGCGCCGCTGGCATTTCAATCCCTATCACCAGCGCATTGACGAAGCCCTGGAGAAGACGCCCACACCTCCCCAAGCCGACACAGAGTGGGAGCTCTTTGAAGTCTTCGTGCGCGAACGCCGGGGGGACCATCCGGTCCACGTGGGCAGCCTGCACGCTCCTGACCACGAAATGGCCCTTGTGTTGGCCAAGGAGCAATACCTGCGGCGTGGGCGCGGTGTCCAGCTCTGGGTGGCGCCGGCCCGGTGCATCGCGGCCACGCCCATCGAGGATGCCGACATCTTCACCCACGCCACGGACAAGAGCTATCGCGAGGCATACGGGTACAAAGTTGCCCAAACAGTGCGCAAGATTCGCCGCAAGCAGAAGAGCCAGGAAACAGAGGAGCCATGCGTGACCTGACGACCCCCGAAGTGCGAGACGCCCTGGTGGAATACCTCTACGCCCTGGCCGACGACGAGTTGCTTGTCGGCCACCGGGCGTCTGAGTGGACCGGTTTGGCCCCCATTTTGGAGGCCGACGTGGCCCTCTCCAGCATTGCCCAGGATGAGATGGGGCACGCGCTGACGTTCTACCAACTCCTTGAGGGCTTGGGAGAGGGGCATCCCGATGACTTGGCCTTCGCGCGAGACGTGGGGAATTTCCGCAACGCGATTTTCAGCGAGCTCCCGCGTGGCGATTGGGCCTTCACCGTGGTGCGCCAGTACCTTCACGATGTGGCCGAACGAGTGCGCTTGGAAGCCCTGGCCAATTCCACTTACGAGCCGTTAGCCCAGGTGGCTCGCAAGTTGATCGTGGAGGAAAAGTACCATCTCCTCCACGACCGCTCGTGGGTGGCCAAGCTGGGTAGTGCCACGGAGGAGAGTCACCGCCGAATGCAGGCTGCCCTGGACCGCGCCTTTCCCTACGCTTTGGGGCTCTTCGAGCCCCCTGACGGGGAAGCCGTGCGCCTTGAGGCCGGCATCGCTCCGGCTGAGCAGGAGCTGCGGGACCGCTGGCTGGAAGAAGTGGTGCCCTTTCTCGAGTCGGCCACCTTGCGCGTGCCTGCCCGCCAGGAGAACGGGACGTGGCAGGTGCTCGTCGAGCCGGTCTACGGTGGCCGACGCGGCCGGCACACAGAGTACTTGGAGACGTTGTTGGACGCCATGCAGATGGTCTACCGGATGGAGCCGGGGGCGAAATGGTGATGAGCGCCACATCGAGGCCAAGTGACCAGGCCATCTGGGCCGCTTTGGACGACGTCAAGGACCCTGAAGTGCCCGTCGTCTCCGTGGTGGAGATGGGCATCATTCAGGGATTCGAGTGGAACGAGGCCGGGCGCTTGGTGGTCAGGATGACGCCAACCTTCACCGGGTGTCCGGCCATTGAGATGATGCGCCAGGCCATCAGGGAACGTCTGGCCATGTTGGGCGTGGAGGCCACCGTGGAGGTGGTCCTTGATCCACCATGGACCTCCGACCGCATTGCCGACAGCGCCCGCGAGAAGATGAAACAGATAGGACTGGCACCGCCGGCCCGTCACGGGGGCATGATTGAGCTTGACTTGATACAGGTGGTACGCTGTCCCTACTGCAACTCGGACGACACAACGCTGGAGAATCCGTTCGGTCCCACACTCTGCCGGGCCATGTATTACTGCAACGCCTGTCAACAGCCCTTTGAGAAGTTCAAAGCCCTGTGAGCTCACCTACCGCCGGAGCCACGTGAAGCGCCGTGTTTCCCCGGGGGGACCCAGGTCCGTGCGCCATGCCCCCCGCACTCCCCGGACGACGACAACACGCCAACTCCAGGCCGCGCCGGCCAGTTCGACGGGCACACGCCAGCGCGTGGCCTTGGTCCACGTTTGAGCTTGGGGCGGCTGACCGGTCTGCCAAAGTTCCACCACGAACCACTCGTCGGCGGCCAAGGTCCCGTTCCATCGCCACTCCAACAACACGTTGGCGTCCACGCCGCGAAAGATCGTGCCGTCGGGCGGACCGATAGGGCGTGGCGGCGGCACGGGGGATGGGGTGATTGTGGGCACCGGTGTGGCCGTCGGCGGACGGGTGGGTTCCGGCGTGTTGGTGGGCACGCCGGCCAGAGGATCGGGAATGATAAGCACCTGGCCGACGCGCAGGAAGTCGCTGGTGAGCCCGTTGCGCTTGCGCAGGGCCTCAACGGTGACGCCGAACCGTTTGCCAATGGCGTAGAGCGTGTCGTTGGGGCGCACAGTGTATGTCCGCTCCCCGCCTCGTGGTGGCAGTGTCGGCGCCGGTGTGGGCGTCAGAGTGGCCGTTGGCGTGGGCGTGAAGGAGAGGGGCGTGGGCGTGGGGGTGACAGGTTGGTTGGGTATGCGCAGCTCCTGTCCCACACGCAGTCGCTCCGGGTCCAAGCCGGGGTTGGCAGCCAGAAGCTGTTCCTCCGTGATCCCGTACTGGCGAGTTATGGAGGCAATGCTTTCGCGCCACTTGACCACGTGAACAATGGTGCCCCGCACCAGCGGTCCCTTGGGCGTGGGTGGTGGTGTTGGCGTGAGTGTGGGGGCGACGCCCGGTGGCAGGGGCGTGGGCGATGGCAGGGGCACCAACAGCTCCTGCCCAACGCGCAGGAAATCACCGGTCAGCCCGTTGGCCGCGCGGATGGCCTGTACAGTAGTGCCAAAGCGCTTGGCGATCCCTGAGAGGGTGTCACCCCGCTCGACGGTGTATAGAGCTGTCTGAGGGGGAGTTGGCGTGGCCGTGGGCGTGGCTGTGGGCGTGGCCGTCGGCGGTGGCGGCAGGGTGGGACGGGCCGTTGGAGTTGGCATGGGCGTGGGCCGGAACCCCGCCACTGAGGCAGGTGTCGGGGAGCGCGGCAGAGTGACGCGCACTCGGGCAGTGACGGTGCCGCCCACCGCGAGGGCTAGCGCCACAAGGCCGATGAGTTCTACAGCAGCAGCCAACGCCCCCAAACGGTGACGGAACCGTTGAATCCCAATGAGGCCCATGATCAGGAGAAATGCCGTTATCGCCAACGCGCGTTCAGCCGCGATCTCCATCGCGCCGGGGCTCCTTGACCATAATAGACTCCCGACAGCCCATTATACTTAGGATGTGCCTCTTGCCAACGCAACGGGGCGTTCGTTCCAAATCGCACAATTTGACGTTTGGGTGCAGAAAAGGTAATATTAGCCTCTAACTGAGAATAGGCCTACACATGAGGTGTGCACATGGAAGGGTGGGACTTCTTTGCTTTGCTTATCTTCTGGGCCCTCTTTGGCCTGGCGTTCACCATCGGGCTAACGCGTTTTGTCATCCAACTGGAAGGCGGAACCGACGAAGAGCATTGACTCCTGTGGTGCCCTGCCGTGAAGGTGCCATAAGCGTACAAGCGGAGGGGACATCATGGAAATGTTGCTGGACCCGTGGTATGCCGGTCTCATCGTGAGCTTGTTGCTCATGGCCCTGCTGGGCGCTTACGCGATACTTGACCGCTTCATCAAGTGGCTGAAGTCGTGAAAAGCCCCCAAAGGACGGGATGAGAGCGCAGCCGAGGTCGTAGGGCTTTTTTTGTTGCATGTCCGTTCTGTCGGGGATGGCGAGGGGCGTGGAGGGGGCTCTGCACCTCTTTCCCAGAAGCACTCTACATCATAAGGGGTAGATCGCCAATGAGGAGGATTTGCGTTCTGTGGCAGATAATCGGGGGGTGGGCTGTGGCGTTGGCCGTTGCCCTCCTCGTGTTGGGCATGTTTCCTGCGGTGACGTTTGCCGCTGAACCCCCGTGGTTCCTCAACCCCGCCTCCGAACAGGCAGGTCAGGTGGCCCGCCTGTTCAACATCGAGCTGCTCGTGGCAACGTTGGTCTTCTTCATTGTGGAGGGGCTGATCATCTACGTGGTGATTCGGTACCGCCAACGTGGCCCCGATGATCCGGTGCCCAAGCAGATCCACGGGAGTACGGTCATGGAGCTGACGTGGACTATCGGCACGTCCGTGGCTCTACTCTTCGTGTTGATAGTCTTCTGGCAGACGATGACCACGTTGGCTGCCCCGCCTGCCGATGCGGCCACGCTCGAGGTGGTGGTGCGTGGCCAGCAATGGTGGTGGGAGTTCGAGTACCCGGAATACGGGTTCCGCACGGCCAATGAGCTCTACATTCCCGTGGGGCAGCCTGTGGAGTTCGTGCTCGAATCCGACAACGTGATTCACAGCTTCTGGGTGCCCCGGCTCGGGGGCAAGGTGGATGTGGTGCCCGGTCAACAGAACCGCTTCTGGTTCCAGGCTGACAAGCCCGGGGAATACTTCGGGCAGTGTGCCGAGCTCTGCGGAGTCCAACACGCCGGCATGCGCTTCAAGGTGTTCGCCCTCCCGCCGGAGAAGTTTGCCCAGTGGGCTGAGGAGCAACAACAGCCGGCCGTCGAGCCAACCACTGACCTGGCCAAGTTCGGCAAAGAGCTCTTCTTCACGAAAGGGTGCGCCGGCTGTCACGCGATTGCTGGCACGCAGGCCCAAGGGCGCATCGGACCCGACCTCACCCACTTCGCCAGCCGTACCACCGTGGCGGCAGTGGCGCCGCGCACGGACGGCAACGTGGCCCGGTGGGTCTACAACTCCGAGGCGATCAAGCCGGGTAATATCATGTGGCAGACGATGAAAAATGTGCCCCTGAGTTCAGAGGAAGTGGATGCTTTAGTGGCGTACTTGCAAGGTTTGAAGTAACTGAGAAGGCGAGGTGGAATCATGGCAACCCGAGCGGAAGCACTCCCCGTTCCCCGTGTGGCCTCCTGGTGGTCGGTGCTTGTCGACTGGCTGACCACCGTCGACCATAAGAAAATTGGCATCATGTACGTGGTGGGCGCGCTGTTTTTCCTAGGTGTGGGGGGCATTGAGGCGTTGGCCATCCGCGTGCAGTTGGCCGGTGCCGAACGGGCATTCCTCCATCCCCAAACGTACAACGAAATGCTCACCATGCACGGCACGACCATGATCTTCTTGGCTGCCATGCCCATCTTGGCCGGGCTGGGGAACTATTTCGTACCCCTGATGATCGGCGCGCGTGACATGGCTTTTCCACGCCTCAACGCCCTGGGGTTGTGGCTGTTCATTTTGGGAAGCCTGCTCCTCTACCTGAGCTTCTTCAGTGGTGGGGCCCCGGACGCCGGGTGGTTCGCGTACGCGCCCCTGACGACCAAAACGTACTCGCCCCACAAGGGTATGGATTTCTGGATTTTGGGCTTGATGGTCACGGGCATTGCCTCCATCGCGGGCTCCATCAACTTCATCGTCACCATTCTCAACATGCGTGCCCCGGGCGTGAAGCTCAACCGGATGCCCGTCTTCGTCTGGACCATGCTGGTTACTTCTTTTCTCATCGTCTTCGCCTTCCCGAGCCTGACGGTGGCACAAGTTTTGCTCTTCTTGGACCGCAACTTTGGCACCGGTTTTTACGCCGCTGAAGTGGGGGCAACGCCCATCCTGTGGCAACACCTCTTCTGGTTCTTCGGTCATCCCGAGGTGTACATTGTCGTCTTGCCGGCCTTCGGGTTGGTCTCGGAGATCATTCCTGTTTTCTCGCGGAAGCCCATCTTCGGCTACACGGCTTTAGTCTACGCCACGGTGGCCATTGGGTTCATCAGCTTTACCGTGTGGGCTCACCACATGTTCGCGGTGGGATTGCCTCCTGTGGTCGCCTATGCCTTCGGGGCCTCGAGCATGATTATCGCTGTGCCCACGGCCATTAAGATCTTCAACTGGATCTTCACCATGTGGAAGGGCTCCATACGCCTGACCACGGCTATGCTTTTCGCCATTAGCTTCGTGGCCATGTTCGTCATCGGCGGCCTGAGCGGCATCATGCTGGCCACGGTGCCGGTGGACTGGCAGCTTACCGACACGTACTTCGTTGTGGCCCACTTCCATTACACCCTCTTCGGGGGCGTGCTCCTCTCGGTGCTTGGGGCCTGTTACTACTGGTTCCCCAAGATGTTCGGCCGTAAGTTAGACGAGCGCTGGGGCAAAGTCCACTGGGTGCTCACCTTCGTGGGCTTTAACATGACTTTCTTGCCCATGCACTGGCTTGGCTTGGACGGTATGCCCCGCCGCATCGCCACATATGGGGCTGGTCTGGGCTGGGATGTGCTCAACTTCGTGGCCACAGTGGGGGCGTTCACCATCGCGGCCGGCACGGTCATCTTCATCCTGAACATGGTGGTCAGCCTCTGGAAGGGAGAGCCGGCCGGGGACAACCCTTGGGAAGGGTGGACGCTGGAGTGGGCGACTTCTTCCCCGCCGCCCGCCCACAACTTCGACGGCGTGCCGCCAGTTGAGAGCCGTCGGCCTCTCTGGAATTCGCACGAGAAGCGTGTGTTGACGCCAGCGGAGGTGCGCGCGTTGATCACGCCCGACGAACACGTCCACCTGCCGCCTCCGAGCGTGTGGCCGCTCGTGGTGGCCGCCGGCATCACGATCATTGCGGCTGGTTTCATCTACACAATGTTTGTGGCCGTGTTGGGCGTTGTGATCTTCCTAGCAGGTGTCGTCGGTTGGATTCAACAGGAAGGATACCATTAAGATTAGGCGCCGACACAGCATGGCAACCCGGAGGAGGCAACACCTTCTTCTTGGGAGCCGCCGGAGAACGGAGTGGCATGATGACCGCACAAGTTGAGAAACACGGGACAACACTGGGCCTCGACCACCGCAAGCTGGGATTTTGGACCTTCTTGGCCTCGGAAGCCGTCTTCTTCATGACGTTGATCGTGGTCTTCATCATCTACTCCGGCCGGGCTACAGAGGGGCCGGGGCGAGAGCTCCTCAACATCCCGCTGACAGCCTTCAACACGTTCGTGTTGCTCACCAGCAGCTTGGCCATGGTCTTGACCATCGACGCGGCTCGCCGTGGCAACCAGCGAGGCCTGAAGTTTTGGCTCCTCATGACGATTCTCATGGGCGCCTTCTTCGTGGGCGTGCAGGTCTACGAGTACCGCAAGCTGATCCACGAGGGGTTGACGTTCACCTCGAACTTGTTCGGCATGACATTTTACACGCTGACCGGGTTCCACGGCGCGCACGTCACCGTGGGCGTGCTCTGGCTGATTGCCACTTACATCAAGGCCCTGCAGGGAAAGTTCGGGCCGGACAATTACATCCCCCTCGACGTGGCCGGGCTCTACTGGCACTTCGTGGACTTAGTGTGGGTCTTCATCTTCCCCATTGTCTACTTGATTCGCTGGTAAGGAGGGATTCCGCAATGGCCGAACACGGGGGACATACACCTGGAACGGCGGCTGTTTCGCACGGCGCACATCCCAATTACTGGCTCATCGGCGTGGTGCTCAGCGTGTTGACAGTGCTTGAGCTGGCGGTCACCTCCAGTTATGTGATTCGCCTGCTTAACATGTCTGAGTTCGTCACCAACGTGGCGTTGTTGGTCTTTGCCCTGGCCAAAGGAGCGTTTGTGGTGGCCTACTACATGCACCTCAAGTTCGACAGCCGTGTCTACACCACGATGTTCGCTGTCGGCATCTTGTTTGCCTTGCTCCTTTCCACAACGTTCATATTACTCTTCTAAAGACTATGCAGGTGTACAATCCGCCCTGGACAATTTGGTTGACGGAGTGGACCTTCGAGCCCTCAGTTGTCATTGGGCTGGTGGGCTTGGTGGCCATTTACTTCGGCGGCAGCAGGTACCTCCAACGTCGGTCCGATGTGCCGTTGTCCCTGTCCCCTCTCCAGCGCCTCTCTTTTGTGGGGGCAGTGGTCCTCATGGCCGTGGCCTTGCTCTCCCCCATAAACGGGTTGGGGGAACGCTACTCCTTTACTGTTCACATGGTGCAGCACCTGATCCTCATTATCCCGGTGCCCATCTTCCTGCTGGTCGGTACGCCGGAGTGGTTGTTCATGCCCCTGGTGCGCTGGCGCCCGGTGGACCAGTTCTTGCGCTGGCTCACCCACCCCTTGGTGGTCTTTTTCCTCTTCAACTTCACCTTCCTCGGGTGGCATCTGCCGGCCCTGTATGAGCTCTCCCTGACCAACGAGATCGCCCACGTTTTGGAACACCTCTCCTTCTTGGGAGCCGGCGTGCTCTCCTGGTGGCCCATCATGGGGCCCCGATATGGGCTCTCCACAGCGTTCCTCAAGATTGCCTACCTCTTCGCCCAAAAAGTGCCCACAGCCGTGCTCGGTGCCATTCTCACTTTCGCGGAGACGCCCTTCTACCGGGGATATGCCGAACAGCCTGTGCGCCTCTGGGGCATGGACCCCTTAGTGGACCAGCAGGTGGGGGGCGTCATCATGTGGATTCCCGCGAGTTTGGCCTATTTGGCCGTGCTGACGGTCATTTTTGTGCGCTGGATGGGAGAAGAGGGGGAGTCCGAACAACAGGGAAGCTTCGCGTGAGGCGCCCATGCCAGCACGAATCGCGGTGTTCACCGGAGGCGGCGACGCGCCAGGGCTCAATGCCGTCATCCGGGCTGTGACGAGGACGGCCATCCTCAACTACGGGTGGGAGGTCTACGGCATCCGCGACGGCCTGGAAGGCGTG
Source organism: Ardenticatenia bacterium (assembly GCA_030949995.1). Lineage (GTDB taxonomy): Bacteria > Chloroflexota > Anaerolineae > Ardenticatenales > Ardenticatenaceae > WFWG01. Next base: position 11,670 of record JAUZRY010000013.1, on the reverse strand, counting down.
CTCTTGGACCGGCCGGATGGCGTCGTGCGCCTGAACTTGCACACCGTGAGCGAAATTTTGCCCCGCGGGGGCACCATTTTGGGCACGGTCAACAGAGCGGACCCGCGCCTCTACACGGTCCAAGGGGGACGGACAGTGGTGACCGATTGGGCCAAGGAGCGCCTCAGGTCGTGGGTCAAGGGCCAGGGCATCAAGGGCGTGGTGGCCATCGGCGGCGACGGCACCATGAACATAGGGTATCAGCTCTTCGAGGCCGGCATCCCACTCGTGGGCGTTCCTAAGACCATTGACAACGACCTCATGGGCACCGATCTCACCTTTGGCTTCGATTCTGCCATTGACGTGGCCACCGATGCTCTCGACCGCTTGCGCACCACGGCTCGAAGCCACAAACGGGTGATGGTGCTGGAGGTCATGGGGCGAAATGCTGGGTGGATTGCGCTCCACGCGGGTGTGGCCGGAGGGGCACATGTGATTCTCCTGCCCGAGATTTCCTTCCGTCTGGAGGCCGTCTGCCATGCCCTCCGCCAACGCTGGCAGCGAGGCTCCCAATACGCCCTTGTCGTGGTGGCCGAGGGGGCCTATCCTGTGGGAGGAGCGCCCATTTACCACGAAATCGGCGGCAAAAAGCGGCTGGGTGGCGTGGGCGAGTGGCTGGCCCAGTGCATCTACGAAGTGTGTGGCTACGAAGCCCGCGCTGTGGTGCTCGGCCACCTTCAGCGGGGCGGGTCTCCGAGCGCGTTTGACCGCATTTTGGCCACCCAGTACGGCGTGGCTGCTGTGCGCTGCGTGGCCAGTGGCACCTTTGGCGTGATGGTTGGCCTCCACGGAAAGGGCATCCAGCACGTCCCCCTCTCCGACGTGGTCGGACGGCAGAAGATTGTGGCCCCTGATGACCCGTTGGTGGACATCGCGCGCGACTTGGGCGTCGCCTTCGGCGATGAGGGGGAAGACAACCCCGCCTGATTAGCGGGGCGGACGGGCCGTGAAGACCACGTGGAGTACAACGGTGAGCGTATCCGCTCCTCCTTGGCGCTCACCGCCGTCTGGCGTCCCCTCCTCGATAATCTCACCAACGCGCTCCTCTCCCTCCACGGGAAAGCGGAGACGTTGCACGATAATTGTCGTCCGCCGGCCTTGTGGGGGCGGCTGACGCAGGCCGCGTTGTCCATCGACGGCCCGCGTGAACACCTCGTAGCCGACCTGCCGCACATCGCCCCGTGAGACTCCGGCCCGCGAGAGAGCTGTCAGCACATTCTCGGCCAGCACTTGATTCTCCTCGAACGCTTCCGCTGGCGTTGTGCCCGCTGTCTCCAACGCGATTTCCACTTCCAAGCGGTCCGGTGCGGTGGGCACGGTGGCTCTTCCAATGACGGCAATTCGGCCATTTGAGGAGATCGCCGCCGGCAGAGTGATCACGGGCGTGCTCGTTATGGGAACGGCGGGAAGCGTGGGTGGCGTGAACGTTGGCGTGAGCAGAGGGGTGGCTGTGAGGGTAGGCGTGGTTGTCAGTGGGCTGGACGTGGCCGGCGTGGTCAGCGTCCTGGTCATTGTCGGCGTGATAGTGAGCGGGCGGGTCCCGGTCACCGTGGGTGACGCGGAGCGGACTACCGGCGTGCGCGTGGGCCGAAAGGTGGGCGTGGCGCCCTGGAGCGGCGGAAGGCCGGCCGAGGCCATTTGGCCTCCGAGCAGCGTGGTCCAGATGCCCAATACAGCCAGCACGAGCAGGGAAATCGGCCAGAAGCGCATACCAGCTCTCCTCATCGGCTGTAGATGCCCAACAGGGCGGCCACGAAGATAATAATGCTGATGTACCCGTTCACAGTGAAGAAGGCCACGTTCACCTTGCTGAGATCGTGGGGTTTCACCAACGAGTTTTCGTAAACCAACAGGCCCACGGCCACTGCCCAACCGGCCCAATAGGGCCAGCCCAATCCCATCACCACGCCGACTAAGGCTAAGCTCATAGCAGTGACCACATGGTTTATGGCGGCCAGCCGCAGGGCGGCGGCGATGCCAAAGCGGGCGGGGACGGAGTGGAGCTGAGCCTGTCGGTCGAACTCGTAGTCCTGGCAGGCGTAGATGAGGTCGAACCCCGCGATCCACGTCGTGACCGCTACCCAGAGCAGCCAAGCCGGCACGTCCAGATCGGCGCGCACGGCCGCCCACGCGCCGGCTGCGGCCGCGCCGTCGGTGATACCGAGCACCCAATGGCTCAGCCACGTGAAGCGCTTGGTGTAAGAGTAGCCCACGAGGAAGAGCACGGCCAAGGGAGCCAGCTTGAGCACGAACGGGTTGAGCATGGCTGCGGCGACGATGAAGATCACCAAGGAGATAGCGGCAATCGCCCAAACCGTTCGGGGTGCCATGAGGCCCCGGGGAATCGGACGGTTGGCCGTGCGGGGGTTCAGGGCGTCGATTTCAGCGTCGGCCACCCGGTTGACGCTCATGGCCAGCGTGCGGGCACTCACCATGGCTACTGTCACCCAAAAGACCACACGCCACGACGGCCACCCTCCGGCTGCCAACACCATGCCCAAGTAGGCAAATGGCAAGGCGAAGATGGTGTGCTCGAACTTGATCATCTCCAGGAAGATGCGCACTTGGGCCATCGGCGCAGACATGGACGACTTCATGGCACACCTCGGAACCTGCTTGTGAAGACCTCACACGTGCCCCCAGGACGCTGCACGAGAGTATAACACGGCTCCGGCGGAGCGCAAGGTCCAAGCGCGCCGGACGTGCTTCCCGTTTGACACACGACCTGTTCCTGGTACCCTTCACGGAGGAGCACGGAGCGTCAGGGTGAACGGCACAGGTGTCCACCAGGAGGCAAGCCATGTCCCACCCCCTGATCGAGGGCATTTTGGCCACAGATTTTTACCAAATCACCATGGCCCAAGTCTACTATCGGCTGGGCATCCACGAACGGCCAGCCCTTTTCGACCACTTCTTTCGTCAGTATCCCCACTACGGCGACCACCAAGCCGGCTATTGCATCAACGCCGGCCTGGAGCCCTTTGTGGAATGGATGCGAAGCGTCCGCTTCGAGCCCGAGCACATCCAGCTCTTGCGCCACATGACGGGGCGTACAGGCCGTCGGCTCTTCCAGGAGGACTTTCTCCAGTGGTTGGCCCGCCATGGCTCCTTCGATGCCCTGACCTTGTGGGCCATTCCTGAAGGGCGAGTGGTGCACCCGATGGTGCCGTTGACGACCGTCCAAGGCCCCCTGGCAGTTGCCCAAATCCTGGAAACGCCCCTCCTCAATCAGCTCAACTACGCCACCTTGGTGGCTACCAAGGCCGCTCGAGTGCGCTACAGTGCCAATTCGTCGCTGGTGCTGGAGTTCGGCCTCCGACGTGCCCAGGACCGGGGCGGCCACGCCGGCGCTCGGGCGGCCCTTATCGGTGGGGCCGATTTTACGTCCAATGTGGCCGCCTCCTTTGGCCAAGGGCTCCCTCCCAAGGGAACCCACGCCCACAGCCTCGTCCAAGTGGCCATGGCCCTCGGCTTGGGCGAATTGGGCGCCTTCGAGGCCTATGCTGACAGTTATCCGGATGACACCATTTTGCTCGTGGACACCATCGACACCTTGGAGAGCGGTATCCCCAACGCCATCAAGGTCTTTGAGAAGTTGCGCGCCAAGGGGCACAGGCCAGTGGGCATTCGCTTGGACTCAGGCGACTTGGCCTACTTGAGCATCCAAGCCGCCCGCATGTTGGACGCGGCCGGCTTCGAGGAGACCATCATCGTGCTCTCCAGCGAACTCGACGAACTGGTGATCTGGCAGATTCTCACCCAGATTCGCCAAGAAGCGCCCCGCTACGGCGTGGACCCTGACCGGCTGATCAAGCGGCTCACCTTCGGCGTGGGCACACGCCTCATCACCTCGTGGGGCCATCCGGCGTTGGGGGGCGTTTACAAGCTCGTGGCCATTCAGGAAGGGGAGGAGTGGGTGCCAGCCATCAAGATCTCCGAATCGCCTATCAAGACGCCCAACCCCGGGAAAAAGAAAGTGTGGCGGCTCTACGACACACGCGGCAAGGCGACGGCTGACGTGTTGGGCTTGGAACACGAGGAGCTGGCCCACGAGGGCCAGATCATCCTTCGCCACCCCTTTGAACCCACAAAGTGGCGCCTGCTCAGTCGCAGCGAGGTGACATTGGAACTCCTCCAACAGGTGATCCTGGATCAAGGACGGCTCGTCTATGATTTCCCCCCTCTTGACGAGATCCGCCAGCGCTGCCGGGAGGATGTGGAACGCCTCGACCCCGGTGTTCTGCGCCTGGTGAACCCACATATCTACCACGTGTCCCTCACGCCCGCGCTCTGGAACCTCAAGAAGACACTTATCCAACGGGCACGCGGTCGGCCCGGCACGGTGGACGGTGATCCACACGCCGCGGACGATGCACAGAGCACATGAACGTTAGGCTGTCTGGGGCCACGGACACCACTGGTGTGGTGATGCCGACGCCCGACAGAAGTGGACGCGCGGGCAAGAGCAAGTATAATGTAAAGTGTCCTCGTCGTGGTATGTTGGGTGACACATGAGCGGCCCGGCGAAGGGTGCCGGAGTGAGCTCAGCTCTGGGGGGCGAACATGCGCGAGACGCCCGATTACTACGTGCCACCAAACCTCAAGCTCAAGGCCTTGCAGTCCGCGCTGGGCGTTTCCCTGCTCTTCTTCGTCTTCTACATCGCGGCCCACTACGTGTGGGACCTGCCGTTTCCAACCCCTGTGGACCTGCTCAAAATCCTCATGGTGGCCTCGGCTGGCGTGGGCTTAGGGGTGGCCTTCAGCCGCTTTTGGCCTCTGCCTCCCGCACCGGGGGTTGAGCGCATTGTGCGCACACTGCTGCTCGTCATCCCGGCGTTGGGCGTGGGCATTGGCCTTCAGCTCCTGGTGGAGGGGGCAGAAGCCCAGCGTGCTTTCTACTTGATTTTTGCCTTCGCGGCTTGGGTTGGCTCGGGGTTTATCGTGCGCTATGCAACCAATTGAGTTCATTCGCAACACACCACCGTTCGACCGTTTGAGCGGCGAAGAAGTTCACCACGTCGCGGGCGCTCTCAAGATCGTCCGCTATCCGGCCGGGGTGCGCATTCTCCAGCAGCAGGGCGAACCAAGTCATTACCTGTACGTCATCCGAGAGGGGGCTGTACGCCTGGAGCGGGATGGGCGCCCTGTCATGGTCATGGAGGAAGGTGAGCTCTTTGGCTTTCCCTCCATGTTGGGGCAACGTCCTCCTCTGTTCGACGTGGTCACCGAAGAGACCAGCCTCATGTATCAGATTCCCGAGGAGCTCTTCCGCCGGTTGCTCCAAAACGCTCGTTTTGCCGAATTCTTCCTCCAGGGCCTTGGCGAACGCCTGCGCCGCACGGCCGTGCTGGAACCCCGAGCAGCGTGGGGGGACATCACTACCCCAGTGCGCCACCTGGTGAGGCACAAGCCGATCTTCGTGGAGGCCGACCAAAGTGTGGCCCACGCAGCTCAGGTGATGCACGAGGCCAACATTAGCTCCGTACTCGTGCGGGCCGATCCCCCGGGCATTGTGACCACGCGCGACCTGCGCAGCCGCGTGTTGGCTCAAGCGCGTTCCCCGGAAACACCGGTCTGCCAGGTGATGAGTGCTCCCCTGAAGACGCTGCCCGCGGACACGCCTGTCTACGGTGCCATGCTCTTTCTCATCCAGGAACACATTCACCACCTCCCCCTCGAGGCCGATGGCCAGATTGTGGCGTCGTCACCGACCGCGATCTGTTGCGCCACCAGATCAAAAACCCACTCTATCTGTTCGAGCGCGTGAGGCGGGTGCGGGACGCTCACGCCCTGCGGGAATACGCTGACGAGATTGCCGGCGCGGTGGAGTCCCTCTTCGAGGGAGGGCTCGACGTGGTGCGCATCGGCCACATCATTGCCAGCCTGAACGATGCGCTGACCAAACGCCTGTTGAACTTGGCCGAGCAAACGTTGGGGCCTCCCCCTGTGCCCTATGCGTGGATTGTTTTCGGCTCGGAGGGGCGGATGGAACAGACGCTCCTCACCGACCAAGACAATGCCCTGATCTACGCTGAGGAGACGGCCGAGAGCGACCGGTACTTTCGGGAATTGGCCAAGTTGGTCGTTGATGGGCTCATTCAAGCAGGCTTTCCCCCCTGCTCAGGCGGATACATGGCCACCAAGTGGTGTCGTCCCCTGGCGTCGTGGGTGGAGCTCTTCAAGGAGTGGATCGAGTCGCCGGCTCCCGAGGCGTTAATGGAGGCCGGCATCTTCTTCGACTTCCGACGCGTCCACGGCGAGCTGGACCTGTCACCCCTGGACGCCGTGTGTCGGGAGGCGGCCACCCGGCGCCTCTTCTTGGCCCACATGGCTCGGGCAGCGCGCGCGTTCCAGCCCCCTTTGGGCTTCTTCCGGCGCATTCGCCGGGACAAGGAGGGCAAAGTGGACGTGAAGAAGGGAGGCATTGCCCCAATTGTGGCCGTCGCCCGCGTCTACGCCCTGGAAGTGGCCTCGGACACGCGCTCTACCCCCGCCCGGTTGGAGGCGGCTGTGGCCGGCGGTGCACTCAGCCGTGAGGGGGCTGACATGTTGCTGGAGGCCTTCAGGTTCCTCATGCGCCTGCGCCTGCGCGAACAGTTGGCCGCCTTCCACCAGGGCCTTGCCCCAGATAATACCGTGGACCCGGACCGCCTCACCGCTCTGGAGCGGCGTCATCTGAAAGAAGCCTTTCTGGCCATACGGGAGATCCAGGAAGCATTGGCCCTTCGGTATCAGACGAACATGTTGGGCTAGGGAGCAAAGGCCATGAACAAACATCACGTGGTCGGACAGCGGTTGGCCGCCCTGTTCTTCTTCGGCATGTTAGTTTTCAATTACCCCCTGCTCTCCCTTGTCAACGTTGACGGCATGGTCGGAGGCGTGCCGGTCCTCTACGCCTACCTGTTTGTGAGTTGGGTCGCCTTTGTGGGGCTCATGGCCGTGATTGTTGAACGCAAATGAGGAGCACAGCGGAAAGGGGGAACCGTGCTCCAGCCGTGGGTAATCGCCCTGGTGGCGCTGGGATATATCGGCGTCCTGTTTGCCATAGCCTACTACGGCGACAGGCGGGTGACGGCAGGCCGAAGTTTGATCAACAATCCCTATGTGTACGCTCTCTCCTTGGCCGTCTACTGCACGGCGTGGACGTTCTACGGCAGCGTGGGGCGTGCAGCCACCACGGGCGTGGGCTTTCTGCCCATCTACGTGGGCCCTACCTTGATGGCAGCCCTTTGGTGGTTTGTGCTCCGCAAGATCATTCGCATCAGCAAGGTGAACCGCATTACCTCCATTGCCGACTTCATCGCCTCCCGGTATGGCAAGAGCACGCTGCTGGGAAGCATGGTCACGCTGGTGGCCGTGGTGGGCATCATCCCGTACATCGCCTTACAGCTCAAGGCAGTCTCCATCAGCTTCACCCTCCTGTGGCACTTTCCCGACCTCTCGCTGCCCCCCATTAACACCATTCCCGTGTTGCGGGACACAGGCTTCTACGTGGCGCTTATGATGGCCGCCTTCGCGATTCTCTTCGGCACCCGTCACTTGGACGCCACAGAACACCATGAAGGCCTGGTGGTGGCTATCGCCTTCGAGTCGGTAATCAAACTGGTAGCCTTTTTGGCCGTTGGCGTGTTCGTAACCTACGGCGTCTACAACGGCTTCGGGGACATTTTCACCCAGGCGGCGGCTCGGCCGGAGTTGCGCCGCCTCTTCACCTTTGGCGACAGCGCCCACGCCTTTGAGAACTGGTTTTGGCTCACTGTCCTTTCCATGATGGCTATCATGTTCCTCCCCCGCCAGTTCCAGATGGCGGTGGTAGAGAACGTCAACGAGCGCCACCTGAACACAGCGATCTGGCTCTTCCCCCTGTACCTGATTCTGATCAACATCTTCGTCTTGCCCATTGCCTTGGCCGGACGCCTCACCGTCAGCGGTCCAGATGTGAACGCCGACATGTTTGTGCTCCTCATGCCCATGATCAAGGGCAATGAGCTGCTGGCACTTTTCACCTTTATCGGCGGCCTCTCGGCGGCCACGGGCATGATCATCGTGGAGACCGTCGCGCTTAGCACTATGGTCTCCAACGACCTGCTGATGCCCCTGCTCCTGCGCACCAAGGTGCTTCGCCCCTCCGAACACCAGGACTTGCCCAGCCTGTTGCTCCTCATCCGTCGGGCGGCCATCTTGTTTATCGTGCTCCTGGGCTACCTCTACTTCCGTCTCACGGGCGAGGCGTTGAGCCTCGTCTCCATTGGCCTGATTTCCTTTGCAGCAGTGGCCCAGTTTGCTCCCGCTATCATCGGGGGCATTTACTGGAAGGGCGGCACCCGTCTGGGGGCTGTAGTGGGCTTGGTGTCGGGCTTTCTCGTCTGGGCCTACACCCTGCCCGTGCCCTCGCTCGTGCAGGCGGGCTGGCTGGAGGGGAATTTTGTGGAACAAGGTCCCTTCGGCATCACGTGGCTGCGGCCCTATACCCTCTTTGGCCTCTCGGGCTTGGACCCGGTGACCCATTCCCTCTTCTGGAGCATGGTGGCGAACATCGGGGGCTACCTTGTAGCTTCCCTCATCGGACCTCAGAGTGTGATCGAACACCGACAGGCTAGTCTCTTCGTAGATGTCTTCAAGCAAGTGAGGCGCGGGGAACACATTCGACTCTGGCGGGGCACCACCTCTGTGCCTGACATCCAGAACCTCTTGGAGCGCTTCGTGGGGCGTCGGCGAGCCCGGGCTGCCTTGGCCGAATATGCCCGTGAACGGGGCGTGACTTCCGTGGAGGAGTTGGAGGCTGACTCCGAGCTGGTCGATTTTGCCGAGCGCTTGCTGGCCGGCACCATTGGCGCGGCCTCCGCCCGCGTGGCCATTGCCACCGTCGTGACTGAAGAGCCGTTGAGCATCGAACAAGTCATCCACATGCTCGACGAGGCCTCCCAAGTCATTGCCTACAGCCGTCAGCTCGAACAGAAATCCCACGAGCTCGAGGCTGTAACGGCCGAGTTGCGGGCGGCCAACGAACGTCTTAAGGAACTCGACCGGCTCAAGGACGAATTCATCTCCACCGTGACCCACGAGTTGCGTACCCCCCTCACCTCCATTCGGGCGATGGCCGAAATCCTCTACGACCACCCCGAGCTCGACACGAACCGTCGAGCACAATTCCTGGGCATTATCCTGAAGGAAAGCGAACGCCTCTCCCGCCTGATTAACCAGGTATTGGACTTCGCCAAGCTCGAATCGGGCATGTTCGAGTGGCATGTGTCCGAGGTGAACTTGCGCAGTGTGGTCGAGGAGGCAGTGGCGTCCACGGAACACCTCTTTCGCGAGCGGAATGTTCGGCTTCGCGTGGTGGTACCTGCCCATGTGCCCACTGTTGAGGCCGACCACGACCGCTTGGTGCAAGTGATGTTCAACTTGCTCTCCAACGCGGCCAAGTTTGCCCAGGACTGGGTGGAAGTGCGCCTCACCCTCCAAGGGGATGTCGTTCGCGTTGATGTGAGTGACAACGGCCCCGGGATCTCCCCTGAAGAACAAGAGCTCATTTTTGAAAAATTCCGCCAGCTCAGCCGAGGAACTCGCAACCGTCCCCAAGGGACGGGGTTAGGATTGCCCATCAGCCGACACATTGTGGAGCACTTGGGGGGTCGCCTTTGGGTGGAGAGCACACCCGGTGCTGGGGCCACGTTCTCCTTCATTCTGCCCGTGATGGTCTCCGAGGGGGCTATCGCACCTGTGGGCGTGCAGTCCTCATAACCCAAACACACCACACGGAGCCGACGTTGAGCCCATGTCTCCGCGTGAACTTCCCGCCCTGCTGCTCCGGACAGGTGGCGTCTTGGCAAACCCGAACCAATGGGCTGTCTGGGCTGTCACACCTCCCCGGGCAACACGCCCAAGAGCTCACACGGCAGCTTGGCGATGGCCGAAAACCAGGATAAGATATGGCCAGCGCCGCAGAAGGGCGTTGTCCTGACCAAGTCGTGGGATCCGCCCGTCGAGGGGATATATGGGGGAGACAATTCGATGTCGAACCGCACACGTCCGAGACGAGTCTTAATCGTGGACGACGAACCCAACATCGTGATTTCCCTGGAGTTCCTGATGCAACAGGCTGGGTATGACGTTCACGTGGCGCGCACGGGAGAAGAGGCCGTTGAGCTCATTCAGCGTCTGGAGCCCGACCTGGTGCTTTTAGACATCATGTTGCCCGGTATCGATGGTTTTGAAATTTGTCGGTGGGTGCGTGAAAACCCCGCGTGGGATAAGGTGAAGATCATCATGTTGACCGCCAAGGGGCGAGATGTGGATATTGCCAAAGGATTTGCCCTTGGAGCCGATGCGTACATCACGAAGCCCTTTTCCACGAAAGACCTCATGGCCGAAGTGGAACGGGTGCTAGAGCAGGCGTAGGGAACATGAACACAGGGCGCCACGTTGAATTTTTCCTCCTCGTTACCGGTGTGTTGGCCTTTTTGATCGGTGTGGCTGTTGGTGGGCTGGTGCTGACCCTAGCGCCCGATGGAAGCACGTGGCTCTCCCCGCCAACGGCCGTACCGCTGGTCGCGGCCTTTCTGGCCGTCCTCATCATGGCTGGTGCAGTGGCCCACACCGTGCGCACGTACATTTTCACCGCCCGCCGCGTGGCCGATGATGTCCAAATCATGGCCACTGTCAACCCATCACATCGGTTGTCCGTGGAGGGCCCTGCCCACTGGCGCACCTTGGCCAAGGCAGTAAAACGCCATGGCCGACCGCCTGGAAGAGGCCGTGTCGGCACGAGAACGCGCTGTCCGCCAGGCCCGAGCCACCCTGGCCGAGGAGAAGGAGCGTCTGGCCGCCCTCGTAGCCGAATTGGCCGAAGGGGTCCTTCTGTGTACGCCTGAAGGGCGCATCTCCCTGTACAACGAGGTGGCCCGCCGCATCCTTGATCCCGCCCCCCGGCAAGGGGGCAGCCTCGTGGGCTTGGGACGCTCCCTGTACAACTTGATCGAGCGCAACGTGCTCCTGCACGCCTTTGAAGCCCTTCAGGACCGAGTACGTGAGGGGCGCCGACCTTACGTCTTCACCTTTGTGGCCCAAGCGGCCAACGGCCGGTTCGTGCGTATCAGGTTAGCCCCCGTGCTGGGCCAAGGAGCACGGCTGGAGGGATACATCCTCACGCTTGAAGATGTGACCCAACACCTGGATGCCAGCAGCCAGCGCGACCAGTTGGTGCAGGCCCTCACCGAGGGCATGCGTTCCGGCCTGGCCAACATTCGGGCGGCCATTGAAACCATCGAGACATATCCCCAGATGAGCGCTGAGCGGCTCAGTCGCTTTCACCACGTCATCCACCAGGAGGCTGAACGGCTCACTCAGCTCCTGAACGAGACCGTCCAGGAGTATGCCGGCGTGCTCCGGGCGCGCTGGCGCCGGGAAGAGATTTGGGGGGAGGACTTGGTCGTGGCTTTGTGCCGCCGGCTGGAGCGCACTGTGGATACCGCGGTGGAAGTGGGCCCCACGGCCGAGGTATGGCTCGACGTGGACAGCTTCGTGGTGGTTCAGGTGGTGGTTGGCTATCTTCACCATGCCCTGCGGGCCACAGGGAAGAGCGACTTGGTGGAAGTGAGCCTCACCCTAGAGCCCAATGGGCGCCATGGG
>JAUZRY010000012.1 GCA_030949995.1 Ardenticatenia bacterium | reverse complement strand
AATTGATGCAGCAATGGGAAGTCACGGCTGCCGCATTAACGTGGTGCCGAGGATATGCGAAGGCAGAGCGGCTGCAGTGCTTACCAGACTGCTCAGTGCCGAGACACGGTGCGCGGAGGCGGAGAGACTGGTACCTGACGGCGACCTAGTGATGCGACAACACACACAGGCCACAACGAGACGCATGCTCTTCGAAATGCTGGTGCAGAGGGGCATCCCTCGGTCGAAGAACCAACGTGCACGTAGGCGGGCGAAGAAACACGGGCTGAGGTACAAGAATCACGCCAACAGGTGTGCGGATGTCAATAAGGTGTTGGATGTGTTTGAAAGACGGCAGGTGGATAACGAGGAGATCATGGAGCTGGTCCGGCGCAGGTGTGGTGATATCACCAGCAGCGCGCAGCCCACGATAATGGTGGAACAGAGAGGGGCCCATACGAAGGACAGTGAGGAGGACGAGGAGGTGCGAGCAGCGCAGCGGAGGGCAAAGCGAGCAGTTCGGCAGGTCGAGGACGGCAACATTCGCAAGGCCTCTCAGACGCTACAGAACCGTGGTGTGCAAGCGCCTGCCACCCAAGAGTATAAGGAGGCCCTGGAGAGTCTCTTCCCCAGGCGTGGTGTGGAGTCGAATGAGCAGGTGATGAGGGCCGTGCTTGGCCCGGAGGTCAGGGGGCAGGGGGGCGCGGGGGCGGGGGGGGCGGAGGCCCCACCCTTACCAACAGTTTCTACATCACGCTCATCATTGTCATCACCACCCTCACCGGCGTCTGTGGGGTCTGACAGAGCGACACAAGGGAGTGCAGTAGGGGCAGAGTCAATGCCTTTATCAGAGCGGGGCGCGAGCTCGCCTCTGTCTTTAAGCTGGCAAGATTCTCCATCCTCAGCGTCGTCTGAGGGCAGCAGGGGGATGGAGGAGTGGGATCGGTCGTCGTCTCAGGGGTCTCTTTCCCAAGTCTCCCATTCCCAGGATCGTCCAGTGCCAGGCTCTGTTGTTGGCATAGGAGCTACCGAGGACTCGTCTTCTACAGCCTCCTCCTCCCAGGAGTCCTCCGCCAGTTCGCGGGCGGACACTACGGGATCTGAAGAGTGGGATAGCTCCTCGGCCTCAGTATCGTCCGGAGCGTCGGAGGCCAATGATACCGAGCGAGGCAGTGTACGCTTCCAGCAGGGACGCCAGGCCATCAAGGACCTAATGGAGCAGAGGGGTGACGACGCTCCCTCGATGACTGAGGTGATGAGTAAGGTCGTCAGGCGGATGGCGAACTCCACCTCGGCAGGGCGCGTGCAGCATCCCCATTAAGAATGCTCAAGCAATTGCTGGCTGTCTCCAAAGAATGCGCGGCTGAATACGCGGCGCTCGTTAAGTCGTGGATTGGAAGGCCAGTGTCCTGGTGGTGAGGTATTTCGTGAGTTCTTTACAGGCGCTCGCCTGACGGCAATCAAGAAAAAGGAGGCATTCAACGCAAGGCAGGTTGAGGAGCCGACGAGTATCAAGCCCCTCGGCCTATTGCCTGCGGCACGTCTGCTGAGGAGAATAATGGGCAGTGTGGCCATGCAGCTGGCCACCCCTCACCTGCAGGCGCCGGTCGGGAATCTCCCCGGGCGGGCCGGTACGGCAGTTCGGGGTGGGCTTGAGAGCTGGTACCGACCGTGTGGTGCATAGAGTGACGGATGAGGTGGCGCGCATTCTAGGTCGGCCGCGTGGCCAAGATGCGGTCGAGGCTATTTTGATGGTGGATCTGTCCAACTGCTATAACAAGCTGTGCCAGACGGGCATTCAGGATGATCGTACAGGACAGGATTCCGTGGATGGCGGCCGTTCGTGGATATGTGCTATGACGACGATGTCACCCCGCTGATGATATATCAGCACAGATACATCATTGAAGCTTAGGAGGGCACTCTCCAGGGTGATCCTCTGGGTCCCTTGCTGGCGTGCTTAGTCATTTCCATAATCGTGGAGCTGTTGCCGGAGGAACTGAGGCTTAACGTCGTGGTTTATTGATGACGGTACGTTGGTGGGGCTCGCTGGAGGCCATCCAGCAAGCGCTTGAGATCTTGAACGGTCCGCGAGCGCGGACGCTGGGCATCCATATCAATATGAGTAAGACTAACCTCATCTTCCCGGTGTGGCCGGAAGGTGGGCGGCAGGTGGCGGTACAAGCTGCCGCTGCACATGGGTCTGGACGAGGATCGTGTAGTCGGCGGTGACTTCGAACTGCTGGGCTCGCCGATTGGAAGCGACGAGTTCTGTGCCAGGATCATCAGGGAGGGTCAAGGCGCCAAGGTCAAGCTACTGTTGGAGGAATGCAGCGGGCTGTCGCACACGCAGACGGCGTACCTCATCTCCAAGTATTGTGCTGGTCATGGCGCAATGGTGCACGTGTCGAGGACCACTGTCCCAGGTCCTCTCGTGAAAGCAAGCCATCACCGAGTGCGACGAGATACATGCGTGACCGCGTGGCAAAGTCTGGGGCTTGAGTTCAACTGATGACGAGTGGCAGCAGGCAACACTGCCTGTGTGTCTGGGCGGCATGGCTCTTCGACAGAGCGGGCCGACACCAAGACGCAGCATACATCGCGAGTGCGGCGATGGCAATGAAGGCAGATAGGTGGCAGCAGTTGAGGACGGGGAGAGGGGAACGCTCATGTTGAGGACGCTATGGCACGGTTGAAGGCCGATATTGAGCCTCATACCGAACAGGCAAGTGAGTTGATCTTCAAGGAGGAGGACAAGGAAAGGCTTCTGGACGACGAGGGTCAGTACGAGGAGATGGGCGAGGGGCTTGAGGAGATCATGGGTGGTCATCACTCCCAGAAGACGTTGAGCAAGTGGATTGACTATACGGATTTCAAGACCCTCTTTTACGACGAGAAGGGCGTGCAACCGGACGAGGCGGGTGAAGACACGCACGAAGAAGGGAATCAAGAAGCGGGGACGGAAGCGGAAGCTCAAGCATCCTCGGAGAAAGCGGTTGATCGAGCTGATGGCACCGAAGGCCGGATTCTACCTCTATGGGTCGACAGCAGGAGTGGACACAAGAGCGGATGGAGAATGATCAATTCCTGTTTGCGGCACGGCTGCGCGTGGGTCATCCAGTCATTGGCACGAGCAGGTGCACACGTGCTATGTGTGTGCTGGCAGCACAGGCGGACGGGTGGTGGACGCCCACGGTGTGCATGCCTTCTCGGGATGCGCGTCCGGAGGTAACCGCCAGCAACGTCACAACATGGTTCGCTGACATCATCGCCGAGACCGCCAGGCAGAGTGGCAAGTCTGTCACGCGTGAATCGAACATCTCTGGACGGGGCACTAAGCGTGAAGCTGACGTGTTTGTCCTACACGGAGCCGACCAAGGGCGCCGACACTTATGCATTGACGTAGCCGTCACGTGCTCTGAGGCCACCAACTCAAAATCATCTATCAAGGTTGGCCCGGAGCTCAATCCCACGGCACATGTCGAGTGGTATGCCAAGGAGAAGAAGGACAAAGCACAACAAGGAGGTGGTGGAAGCGAATGGAAGAACGGTGTACTGCCCGATGGTGTTCAACCAGTATGGCGGTATGAACACGGAGGGCTTCAAGGAATTACGGGCGATGGGTGCGAGGGCGGGCAAATTGCACAACTCGGGGCCTATGGCGCACAGTGTTGGGCTCAACTCCCTCTTCACACGGATCAGTGCATGTATCATGCGGTGTCAGGAAGAGGCTGTGCATCGGCGACGGCATCCGGCGACTCTTAGGAGGAAGGCG
>JAUZRY010000011.1 GCA_030949995.1 Ardenticatenia bacterium | reverse complement strand
CGCGAGCTTGCGCAACCCGCGGCTGGGAGCGCCCAGGGCACGAATCCGGGCCTCCGGTATCTCCGTGGCACGATAGGAGCCGCACAACAGGCGGTAAAGCAGGTCATGGCGATGCAGACCTCGAACTGCGTGGTAGGCGATGGACCCGATGCCACCGCCGGCGAACTTAACACCAATGGAATAGATCACGCGCATCGTTCACAGATACCCCAAATCCCGCAGGCGCTGCATCACATCCTCGGCTTCCTCATCGGTGTACCCGGCCGCGTCCGATGCCGCGGGCGCCTCGCTCGCCGCGTAGCGCACCGTCGGCTCCTCCGCCAACGCCTCGCGCAGCACCTGGCCGTCCACCTCCGCCGGGAGGGGCAGGTCCAGCAGGGCCAGCAGCGTCGGCACCACGTCCACGATCTGCGCCGCCTCCAGCTCCACCCCCGCACGCACTCCCGGCCCGGCCAGCACCAGCACGCCGTCTGGCGTGTGGGTGCCGTACTCTCGTGCCTTCGGAATGAGGCACACCGGCGGGTCCGAGGGATAGCCGGTGATCACGTGATCGCTCCAGCGAGCCGGCTCGACGACCAGGTCGGGGGGATCGTCGCCGGGGTCGGCCCCCGGATAGAGCTCATCCCGCCGCCAGACGCGGCCGAAGAGAGGGCGCCCCTCCGGGTCGCGCAGCGCCAGCAGGGCCTGGGCCACCTCGTCGCACAGGGCGTCGTAGGCCGCCGGGGGCACGATCCCTCGCGGCTGTCGGCCCTGCAGGTTCACGTACAGCGGCCCCATGCCGGAACGGGCGTATACCCGCGTGCGCGACCAGTCCACGTTCTCGTAGACGACGGCCAGGCGCGGGTCCCAACGCAGGAGCGGCCAGGAGAGGGCCTGTCGCGCCCAGTCCGGCAGCCGGCGCCAGAGGCGGGGCAGCCCGCGGCCCAGCGGCCCGGGCAGCCGACGCCAGAAGCGTTCCGCCACCTGGGGTCGAAAGCGCAACCAACCGCCGTCGTGCAGCGCCCGGTAGAGGGCGATGTAACGGTGGGCGGGCGTGGAGCCGTGGTCGGAGACCAGGCAGACCAGCGTGCGCTCGTCCACCGCCTCCAGGATGCGGCCCAGGGCCTCGTCGGCCGACCGGTACACCCGGGCGATGTGCTCGACGTCCCTCGTGCGGTGGTTGACGGAGTCCGTGCCGGAGAAGACGACGAACATCATGTCCACAGGCCAGGCGCGCCACAGCCAGGCCACCAGCTCCCCCTGTTCCCGCGTCAGTGCCACCCAGCGGGCGACGAACTCCTCCAAGTCGCCGCGCGGCTGGTGGGGGTTCTGCCGGTCCATCAGCGCGATCTCCTCCGCCAGCACGCGGTACGGGCGCCCCTGTTCCGCCCAGCGGCGAAGCAGATCGCGCGGATAGGCGACCTCCGCCGAGCCGCGCGGGCTGTCGAAGCCGGCCACCAAGTAGCCGTCCAACGGCGCGGCGGGGTAGGTCATGGGCACGTTGAGCACGCCGGCCCGCAGGCCGTAGCGGTTCACCCAGCGCCAGATGGGGACGCCGCGGTAGCCGGTCAGGTTCGTCGGGACGGCCTCGTAGCTCCCCGGGCGTGCCCGCGCCCCGTCGAAGACGCCCGTCTTGGCCGGTCCCAGCCCGGTCACCAGCGAGGGCCAGGCGACGTTCGTGTAGGGCGGAATGGTGGAGCGGAGGACTGCCCGCGCGCCCCGCGCCAACAGCGCGGCCAGGTGAGGCAACTCGCCCCGCCCCAGCAGCGGGTCCATGTAATCCCAGGTGGCACCATCCCACCCGATGATCAGCACCTTGTCCACCGTCATCACCCTTCCTCCAGGGCCGCACGCTGGCCACCGCGCAGGGACGCCCACGCGAGGCGCGCCATTTGGGCGAGTTCGCGGCGCTCAAACACGAAGAGCCACACGCAGAACGGCAGGGCGAACGCCCCGGCCTTCAGCGCGGCCAGGTTCCAGGGCTGCGGCTGGCCGATCCTCTCCATCCCAACCAGGAACCCGACGGCCACCAGCCCTAGAATCGCGCCGACGGCCGGCCAGGCGAAGAGCCGCAGCACTGAATAGTCCACGTGGCGCCGCGCCGTCCGATACAGCAACACGAACCCGACGAGGAGCATGCCGTCGGCGGCCAGGGCCACCCCCTCGATGCCGCCCCAGCGGGCGCCCAGGATCACGGCCGGGATGAAGAAAAGGAGCTGGCCCACTCGGGCGCGGGCCAACCCTCCCGGCGCGCCCACGGCCAGCAGCAGATTGCCGGTGGTCATGAGCAGCGGGTCCAGCAGCACGTAGACGATCATCAACTGGAACGCGGACACCATAGGCATCCACTTCGCCCCCAGGACGTAGAAGACGAACTCCGGGGCGAGGAGGACGGCCAGCCCTCCGGCGAGGAAACCGGTGCGCACCAACAAGCTCATCAGCCGGAAGTATGCCTTGGAGAGCTGCAGCCGGTCGTCCTGCAGGCGGGCGAAGACAGGGGCCAGGACGCTCACCAGCGGGTTCGCCAGCAGACGCCGCGGGTAGCGGGCGAACTCGTAGGCCTTGGCGTAGAAGCCCAACGGCGTCTTCCCCAGCGCCGTGCCCACCCAGAAGTCGTCGAAACGGTCCAGCAGGAAGCCCACGTTGGTGCTGATCCAGTTCGCCCGTCCGTAGTGCCAAAACCGGCGTGCTTCTGCCCGGTCGAACTGCGGGCGAAACGCGCCCACGCGGAACGGCCCCCAGAGGAGCACAGTGCGGATCAGGATGCCGCTCCCCAGCTCCGCCACCAGGCTCCACGCTCCCCAGCCGCGCCAGGCCAGGTACGGCGCGACGACGGTCATCACCACCGACGCGCTCACGTTGGTCATGGCGATGGCACGGAAATTGAACGCCATTCCCAACAGCGTTTCCTGAATCTGGTTCAATGTGCTCAGCAGAGTGATGCCGGCGAGGGCGACGATCATCGGCGCCAGGAGCGGCTGCTCCGGGTAGAAGCGCGCGATCCAGGGCGCTGCTAAGATCAACAGCAGCGTGGTGCCGCCTGCCAGCACCAGCTTCAGCGCCAGATACGTTTCGTAGGCGGCGCCTTCCGTCGTCTGGCGGTGAAGCAAGGCCCGATCCAGGCCCAGCGCCCGCAGTTGCCCCGCCAGGTTGACGAAGAAGAGCGCCAGCGCCACCACGCCGAAGTGCTCGGGGAGCAGCAGACGGGCCAGGGCGATGGAACGGACAAGGCCGAAGAGAATGGTAACGCCCGCAGCGCCCACACTGTAGATCGACCCGCGCAACGTGGGGCCAACCACTCCTCTTCGGAGGTCACGATCAGAGTTGGCCATGAACGCCCTCTTGCATCATGCTCCCTGTGGCACCGTGGGCCGACGGCGTCCCACCAGGTGTGTCTCACCCTTGACGACCTTTCCGCATTGGCAAGCTGTGCCTATGTGCGATGAAATGCCGGTACCTCTCACAATCGGACACCACCTGAGAAGAGAGATTCCGCGCGGGAGCATGCGCGCACACACTATACATGCTCTCCGAGATGTTGCAAAGCGAACAACCGGCTGGCGGGACGGGTCAAGGCCGCACGCGTGTTCGGCTGCTCTGACCTCACACTTGACCACAGCGAACGGTGATGACAAGCCAGATGCTCACCTTCTGTGTGCCGAAGAGCTCCCTGCAGGCCATTTGCCACTCTCCGGCCTTGCTTTCACATCGGATACCCTGCCCCTGTTCGAGCCGACCCGCCTTCGCCGCTGCGGTTCCGGCGATTGGCCCGGCTTTGTCGTGCTGTGGTGCAGTCACCTTGGTATTTGTGCTACAATGAGGCGAGGCCATGGGGCACAAGCATCTGTCCCGCGCCACTCACTGTGATGGAGTGCGCACGTTTGGAGAGCAGGGTGGAGAGCTTGAGGAAGGCGGTTGTGCAACTCCGCGTGGGAAGCACACGTAACACATTTGTGCGCGGGTAAAACGGTGATGTGATGAGATGTGCGAAAGGCCATGTGCCTATTAACGTAGGACAGGAGGAATGCCATGAGCGATCAAAAGCGGGTGGAGACGACCAGGATCACAGAAGAGCTGCGCGAGATGAGCCGCCAGTTGGCCGATGCGTTCCGCGCATTGGCCGGAAGCGAGGAGGCACAGAAACTGCGGGAGGAGCTGGCCGACGGGCTCAAGACGTTGGCCAAGGAGGCGGAGGAGCTGGCCGAAAAGCTCCGGGAGCGGGAGGAGGCCCAAAAGCTGCGCGAACAAGCCGGCAAGTTGGCCGAGTCCATTAAATCGGGCGAGGCCGCCCGTGAGCTCCAAGAAGAGCTGGCCGAGGCCCTGCACGCCGTCAACGTCCGGCTGGGCCGATGGGTCGAGGCGCTCCGTGCGAGGCTGGCGAGCGAAGTGAACGGGGTGAACAGCCCGCTGAGCCGCCGACGTCCACGTCCTCTGAGGAGAAAGAGTAACTGGCCGAACCGCCGGGGCACATATGTGCCTCGGCCTTTTTTGCTCTCGGCATGGCCGGCCCTTGGGGGAAGTGAAACCGTGGCTGCACCGGCGATTCTCCTTGATAACGTGCACAAGTGGTATGGCCCTGTCCCCGCTTTGTGCGGGCTCGACGTCGAGGTGAGACAGGGCGAGATCTTCGGCTTTTTGGGCCCCAACGGGGCCGGCAAGACCACCACCATCCGCTGCCTGCTCGACTTCATCCGCCCCCAACAAGGCATTGTGCGCGTGCTCGGCATGAACGTGCGCGACCATTCCGTCGAGATTCGGGCTCAGACGGGATATCTGCCCGGAGAGCTCCACTTGGACGACCGGCTAACCCCCGCTCAACATTTGCGCCTGTTCAACCGCGTGCGGGGCAACCGGGCGGACTGGAGCTATGTGACCGAACTGGCCGAGCGGCTGCACCTCGATTTGGACCGGCCCATCCACAACCTCTCCTTGGGCAACAAGCAGAAGGTAGGCCTGATCCAAGCCCTCATGCACCGGCCTCGGCTCCTGGTAATGGACGAGCCCACGACCGGATTGGACCCACTCATGCAGCGCGAGGTCTTCGCGCTCCTGCGGGAGGCGCGCGACGCGGGGACCACGGTCTTCTTCTCCTCCCACATCATGAGCGAGGTGGAGTTGTTGGCCGAGCGGGTGGCCATCATTCGCCAGGGGCGTGTGGTGGAGGTAGCTACTACCGATGCCCTCGTCCATCGCGCCCTCAGGCGGGTATTCGTGCGCTTTCGGGAGCCCGTTGATCTTGAACCACTGACCCGTCTGCCAGGCGTTGTGCTTCTGGACCAAAGGGATGGGTCGGACGGTGACCTTACAAGTCCAAGGCACGATGGGCGAACTCCTGCGCGCACTGGCCGGGTTGCCCGTGGTGGACGTGGACACCGAGCGCCCGTCGCTGGAAGAGGTCTTTCTGGCCTATTACACCGACGTGGAGGAGACATCATGTGGACAGTCTTCATCCACCATGTGAGCAGGCTGAGGGGAATGGTCTTGGGATGGGGTATCTCACTGGGCTTCATGGGAGCAATAGTGCTCCCCTTCTACGCGGACTTAGACGAACAGCGCGCGCTCCTGGAAGAGCTGCTGCGCGCGTATCCGCCGGAATTATTGGCCTTTTTTGGCGGCAATGCCCGGGCGAGCTTGCTGACGCCGGAGGGTTTCCTCCACTTGGAACTCTTCTCGTACCTGCCCCTCCTCTTGGGCATCTTCGCCCTATTGGCGGGCAGCGGGTTGATAAGCGCCGACGAAGAGCAAGGCCGGCTCGATCTCTTCTTGGCCCTTCCTATTCGCCGCGCCCAGTTCTACGCGGCCCGCCTGGCGGCCTTCGGCGTGGCCACAGCCACAATCTTGGCCCTCATCGGGGCGGGTGTGCTCGTTGGCCAAATGATCTCGGGCCTCTCCATTCGCCGCGTTGGCCTGGTGGCCGTCATGGTGGACCAGTTCAGTGTGCTCATGGTGGTTGGCACGCTGGCGTTGGCCTTGAGCCAAGTGACCCCGAGCCGGCGCAGTGCCGCTATGATCACGGGGATTGTCGTCGTGGGGAGTTTCTTCCTCAACGGCTTCTCGGAGTTGAACGAGGACCTCAGGCCCTTTGCCCGCCTTTTGCCCCTCTACTACGCCCAAGGGGGTGATGCGTTTTCAGGGGTACGGTGGGATTGGTTGGCGGGCAAGCTGGCCGTGGCGGCCCTGCTGGCGGGCATAGGCGTGTGGCGCTTTCAGCGGCGCGACCTGCGGGTGAGCGGGGAGGGAACGTGGTTTCGTCTGCCCGCCCGACATGACAAGCCGGCTCGCACGGCGCCGGCAGAACACCGTCCGGCCCGAGGGTAACGGCGATCAGGTATGGGTGTTCGGGGGCTCGAATTCGGAGGAGAGTTCATCTTCCCCTGGCGGTGGAATGTTTTCCGGCACGGGCTCAATTTCGATGGGCGCGAAGAGGCTTGTGTCTGGCGCACGCGAGCCCGCTGCAGCCGAACGAGCTCCAGCAGCGCGAGGAAGAGGGCGATGACTTCCTGCCGTGAGGGAGAGGAGCTCAGGGCTTCTTCGAACCGGAAGGGGACTCCAGCGCGCAGGCGCTCGGTGAGCCGGTGCAGGCACTCGCGCACGGTGATCCGAATAGGGCGCACCACCGTGTCCACTGATTGAGGGGCTTCGGGTACTGAGGCCAACACCCGGTGGAGAGCCGCCAGCAGATCGGCCAGGCTGGTTCCGTTTGGGCTCAGCCTGGGTTCCAAGTGGGGCGGCGGGGCCTCACGGATGTAGGCTCGCAGGCCGGCGGCCTCGCGCTCGTGGAGCAACTCGGCCACGCGCTTGAAGCGGCGGTAGAGTTCCAGCGCCTGCACGAGAGCCTCGCCCTCATCCTCGGCATCCTCATCGGCCGCGCGTTCCTGGGGAAGCAGGAGGCGGCTCTTGATGACCAACAGCTTGGCGGCCACCACCAAGAAACCGGCCACCCGACCTGGGTTCACTTCCTCCAGGCGGTGCAGGTATGCCAGGTACTCGTCAGTCACGGCGGCCAGCGAGACTTGGGCAATGTCCAGCTCACGCCGCTCGATCAGGTGGAGCAGCAGCTCGAGTGGCCCCTCGAAGATGGGCAGGTGGACGATAAACTCATTCTGGGTCATGGGGCTTGGAAGCGAACGATCCGGGCGAATTGCTCGGCGTCGAGGGAGGCCCCTCCCACGAGGGCACCGTCCACGTCGGGTTGGGCCATGAGCTGGTCAACGTTGGTGGGCTTGACCGATCCGCCGTATTGGATGAGCACCGCCTGAGCCGCGTCCTCACCGTATTGGGCACCCAACCAACCTCGGATGAAGCGATGCATGGCCTGAGCGTCCTCCGGGCTCGCTGTCTCGCCTGTGCCAATGGCCCAGACGGGCTCGTAGGCGATGACCATCTGACGGATCTGGTCGGCGGAGAGGCCCATGAGCCCCTTGGCCAACTGTTCCTCGACCACGGCCTCCTCGAGGCCGGCCTGTCGGTGTTCCAGCCTTTCGCCCACGGCCAGAATGGGCACCAGGCCGAACTCGAAGGCAGCCCGCACCTTCTCGTTGATGAGCTGGTTGCCTTCCCCGAAAATGTGGCGGCGCTCCGAGTGGCCGACGATGACGTGCGTACAGCCCAAGTCGGCCAACATGCGGGGGGAAATCTCACCGGTGAAGGCCCCGTCGGCGCGGGGATACATGTTCTGGGCGCCCCACAGGATGCCTGTGCCCGTCAGGGTCTCACGCACGGCCATGATGGCCGTGAAGGGAGGGCAGATGAGGACTGTGCGGTCGTCGGGGGGGGCTCCGCCGAGCTGTTCGAGGAGGTCACGGGCGGTCTGGACGGCCTCGGAAACAGTTTTGTGCATTTTCCAGTTAGCCGCGATCAAGGGGGTACGTGTCATCGTGCTCCTCCCAAAGATTTCAAGAGTGGCCGAAGGTGTGGGGTCATCTTACCAAAAAGTGAGGGGATTGGCGAATGGGGGCGGCGTCTCACGAGGGCTCGAGCGTGAACCGCCTCTGATAGTCATCCCATCGCAGGGCAGCGCGCCCCTTGAGAATGGCAATCAGCTCATCGCCCACGGCCTCGCGGCGCCATCCTCGGAGGAGGGGGAGGCTGTCGTGAGTGCCCTGGCGGTGAGCGCGGAGCAGCTCGCGCAAATCGTGCTCGTCGGCCAGGGCCGTTGGGGCCACGTGCATCTCCTCAGCGCGCAGGCGCACCCACGTGCGCAACAGGGCAAGGAGGGCCATCTCGTCCTCGTTCAGGGGAGGGTAGCCGCACGCGGCGCGTTGGGGCCGGTGATCGCGGGGAGTGTGGCTCGCCTCGCGGATGATGTCGAGGAGCTCGTCGGAGAAGTGGGTGAGCGTCCAGCGGTGAATGCCTCGCAGACGACGTAGGGCTTGTTTGCTCCGGGGCCTCTGTTTGGCGATCGCGATCAGTGCGCTGTCACGCAGGATGAGGGGCAAGGCCCGGTTGTGCTCCCTGGCCACGCGCTCGCGCCAGGCGGCCACGGCCTGTAGTATGGCCAATTCCTTTGGGGAGAGTGCTGAAGCCCCTCGTACTTGGCGCCACGCTTCTTCTGGGGCGACAGGTGCGTAGAGGCTTGGTGAGGCCAGGCGTTCCATCTCCTCCGCGAACCAGGTCGAGCGGCCTGTCACTTCCAGCCGCCGGCCGAGTTCATCGTGCAGCGGGAGCAAGTAGCGCACGTCGTCCAGGGCATAGGCCACTTGGGCCTCGGTGAGCGGCCGGTGGGCCCAATTGGTCAACGTCTGGCTCTTTGGAAGCTGGATGCCGAGCAGGTGCTCCACGAGAGTGGCATATCCCGCTTGGGCCCCAAGCCCAACCAGAGCTGCGGCCACTTGGGTGTCGAAGAGCGGGGTGGGGACACGCCGTGTGAGGTGATAGATGGTTTCCAGGTCCTGGCGGGCCGCGTGGACCACTTTCAGGGTGGATGGGTCCAGGAGAACGTCGAGGAGGGGCTCGAGCGTGGGCACGGCGCGGTAGTCCACAATCACGAGCAGATCGTCGGTGGCCAGTTGAATGAGCTCAAGCTGGGGCCGATACTGGGTTTCGCGCAGGAACTCAGTGTCAAAGGCCAGCCGGGTTGTCCGGCGGAGGTGGTGCGCCACCTGCTCGAGATGCGCCCGTGTCTCCACGTGAATCACGGGCAGATCGGCAATGTGAACAGTAGGGCGCCTGGGTTTCACGGTGCTCTTCCTGCTGCGCCAACGGCGTGAGTTCAGGGCGAACACGAGTGCCAAGAAGGGCCATGAGCTGGTTCGGGGTGAACCGTGTTGGGAAAGGTCGGGAAAGCGCGGTGCATGTTTGGCAGCACGGTCACCCTATGCGGCACAGTATATTTCGTTCGATGCCGTTTGACAAAGAGCAGCGTGAGCCCACGCCACAACCTCCAACTCTTCGGGCGTGAACCAGGCCACACATTCGCCGTTGCTCCCCATGTGCCACGTGCTGCCCACCGGCCCTTTGTAGTGGGCCGGGAGACGCACGGCTACCTCCACCGGCGCTCCACTTCGCAGCAGGGCGATCTGCTCCAAGGTGGCAGCGTGTCGGTCCACCAGCTCCTCGAAGAGCTCGTACCACCGGTCCTCGGCGTCGGGGTAGGCCTCAAGCCACGCGTCGAGCCGCGCAATGGAACGTTCCAGCAGATCGGCCCGGGCGAACACATCGTGCCCTTCCAAGTGATGCTCCAGCTCGGCCATCCACACATCAGCAGAACAGCAGCGGTTCATGGTGTTCCCTCCTCATTGGTCTGGTTTTTCGTCTCTCTAGAGGCCATTCTAGCACAAGGGCACGACAGATGCGTCCACTTCGCCTGTGGCCATTTGTGTCCACGGCAAGGCCGGTGTACAATTCACCACATTCCACCTCATGGGATGCCGCTGGGGTGCGAACCGGATAGGGAACAGCGGGGTGTCCCTGGCTTGGGTGTGGAGCGGACTCCATGCAGGCCATCTACGTGGACAAACACATCCCTCGCCTCCTGCTCGTGAAGGCCCTTAAACGCCTTTGGCCGGGCGTCGTCTTCAGCCCCCTTTCGCCCGCCCGCTTTGCTGCTCTGCCCGACCCACCCTTGCCCGGCCCCCGTTGGGTGCGCGTGCGCAACGTGGTGTGCGGCATCTGTGCCAGCGACGTGGCCCTCCTGATGGCCGAAGCGGACCCCACCATTGCCCCGGCAGCCTTGCCCGGCAACCAACGCTTTTACTTGGGCCATGAAGTCGTGGGCGAGGTGGTGGAAGTGGGCCCGGGGGTCACGCGACTGCAGGAGGGGGATCGCGTCATCATGGACACGCGCTTTCAGGGCGCCACGTGTTACAGCCAGGAGATCGAGCCACCCTGCCGTCACTGTGCGCGGGGCAACTTGGCCCTGTGCGAGAACGCCTCGGCCGGCGTGGGCCCACGGGGCGTCGGCGGGGGCTGGGGCGACATGTTCACGGCCCACGAGACCGAAGTGTACCCCGTGCCCGACGATCTCACCCCGGAACAGGCCATGATGGTGGAGCCGTTGAGCGTCACTGTGCGGGCGGCTCTGCGCCGCCTGCCCGCGCTGGATGACCGTGTCCTGGTGGTCGGGTGCGGGATCGTGGGGTTGAACATGGTGCAGAGCCTGCGGGCCCTGTCGCCCGGATGTCACATCACGGTCTTGGCACGTTACCCGCACCAGGCCGAGGCTGCCCGACGGCTTGGCGCCGACGAGGTGGCCGTGCAGGACGACCCCTTCGACGTGGCGGCGCGGGTGACGGGTGCCAAGCTCTACACGGGCATATTGGGCAACAGGATGACGTTGGGGGGCTTCGACGTGGTGTACGACTGTGTGGGATCGGCCACCACAGTGCAGGACAGCTTGCGCTTGGCACGCGCCGGGGGAGCTGTGGTGATGGTCGGCATCACTCTTGCTCCCATGAAGGTGGACCTCACGCCCGTCTGGTACCAGGAAGTGGACTTGGTGGGCGTCTACGCCCATGGGGCCGAGTGCTGGCGCGGTGAGCAACGGCGCACGTATGACGTGGTGATCGAATTGCTACGCCAAGGCGCCCTCACGACCAGTGGCCTCATCACCCACAGGTTCACCCTGCCCCAGTGGCGTGAGGCCATTCGCACGGCGGTGGACAAGCGCACGGGGAGCATCAAGGTGATCTTCGAGCTGCAGGAATCAGCAGAACGCTTTCGGAGGAAGACCCATGCCACTGCTCATCCGTGAGGATGATGTGCGCCACCTGGTGAATGTTGAGGACGCCCTGGCCGCGGTCGAGGCTGCCTTTGTCGAACAGGCCCGTGGTACGGGCATCAACCAGCCCCGCCGACGGGTTCGCCAACCTCACGGCACGCTTCACCTGATGGGCGCCGCGCTGGTGGAACGGGGCTACTGGGGGTTCAAGGCCTACACCACAACGCGTGAGGGGGCGCGGTTCATCGTTCACCTCTACGACCTCCGAAGTGGCCGCCTGCTGGCCATCATCGAGGCCGACCGGTTGGGACAACTGCGCACCGGTGCTGCCAGTGGTGTGGCGACCAACTACTTGGCCCCTGAGGGAGCTGACGTGTTGGCCCTCTTCGGGGCGGGATACCAGGCTGAGACCCAATTGGAGGCCATTGCCGCCGTACGCCCCTTGCGCGACGTGCGCGTCTTCAGCCGGACGCCGGAGCGCCGACGTGCCTTTGCCGACCGCATGGCCAAACGCTTGGGCATCGCCGTTCGCCCGGCTCGATCGTCCGAAGAGGCCTTGGAGGGCGCCACACTCATCACCACGATCACCACCTCACGTCGGCCTCTCTTTGACGGCAGCCTCATTCAGCCTGGCGTTCACATCAATGGTGCTGGCTCCAACGCCGCCATTCGCGCTGAGCTGGATGCCGAGGCTGTGCGCCGTGCCACCGCCATCTTTGTGGATGACCTCCAACAGGCACGCTTCGAGTGTGGGGATCTCATCCAAGCCTACCAGAGGAATCGCCTGGCGTGGGAGCGGGTGCGCCCCTTGGCCGATGTCGTGGCCGGCCTGCACCCGGGCCGTCAACGTGCAGATGACATCACCCTCTTTGAATCCCAAGGCGTGGCCCTGTGGGACGTGGCCCTGGCCGCCGACGTGTACGAGCGTGCCCTGACTTACCGACGGGGTACGCAGGTCTCCTTCGGCGACACCTGACATCCTCGCCCACATCACCTGTTCTCAAATCGAAAGCCGTGCCCCCGCACTGTCACGATGTACTGGTGCTCGGGGTCCACTTCGGCCAACCGTTCCCGAAGCCGCCGAACAAGCGCATCGATAGCCTGATCGGTCACGTTGGCAGCTTCGTTAGCCGGCCAGATGGCCGTGACGATCTCCTCCCGGGGCACCACCTTGCCGGCATGGCGTACGAGGAGCTCCAGCAGGGTGTATTGGGCCTGGCTGAGGGGCGGTTCGATGCGGACATCGCCCACGTAAACGGCGTGCTGTTCGTGGTCAATGCGCAACCCAGGGTGTCCGCGGGCGATTTCCTCCTCGCTGAGGGTGATGAGGGAGAAGCGCAATTCAAAGTGGGGTGGAATGCGAATGTGATCACCGTCCTCGAGGGGGCGCCGGGAGGCGAGGCGTTCGCCGTTCACATAGGTGCCGGCCGAGCTCTCCAAATCCTCAATAAAATAAAAACGCCCGTACCGGTAGATGCGAGCGTGGTGATGGGAGACCAGACGGTTGGGGAGGACGATGTGGTTATCGGGCCAGCGGCCAATGGTGACGACATCACCGTTGAGGGGGAGGTGACGCGGCTCCTCGAAGCCGCGCTCCACGATGAGCACAGCGCTTTCTATTTGCATTCCTGGTGCCTCCTCCTTTCGGAGCGGCCCGTGGCATGGCCGCTTTCCGCTCTGCCACGGTCATCCCACACTTGGGGAAATGGTAGTCAAAATCGGGCGATTCGCCAAGTGACAAGACGCCAGTTCCTCATCTGCCTTCAAGCCATGTGACGGATGTCCGTGCCAGCGCATGACGAAGTCCCCTGGTGGCCCTGGCTGATGCGGGATAGGCTGAAATGATAGGCCCGCCGGATGGGGACAGGTGAGGAAGGAGGGTACAGCATAGAACACAGAAGAGGGTTCCCGCCGGACTCTGTGCTTCCCCGAGTGCGGCGAACGGTGCAGTGATACGTGACCGGAGAAGGAGTATGCCATGGACACGCGACAAGTGCCGACAGAAGCGGATCGAGGACGAGAGGCGATCAGGTGGGTCTACGGGTTCGACGAGATCGAGCTGGCAGAGGAAGCCGTTGGCGGCGACTGGGACGCCGTGCGGGGCCTGTTGGGAGGCAAAGGGGCGAATTTGGCCGAGATGACCTGCCTGGGGGTGCCGGTGCCCCCTGGCTTCACCATCACCACGCGGGCGTGCATGGCTTATTTGGCGCGTGGGGAGTGGCCGGATGGACTCTGGGATCAAGTGGTGGAAGCCGTCCATGCCCTGGAGCGACGCATGGACCAAAGGTTTGGCGATCCCCAACGCCCACTCCTGGTTTCCACCCGCTCTGGAGCCAAGTTCTCCATGCCGGGCATGATGGACACGGTGCTCAACATTGGCCTGAACGACCAGATCGTGGAGGCGCTCGCCGCGCAAGTGGGCGATGCCCGCTTCGCCTACGACCTCTACCGTCGTCTGCTCCACATGTTCGGCAACGTGGTTCTCAGCATTCCCGACGAGAAGTTTGAGGCCATCCTGGCCGATGCGCGCCGGCGGGCCAACGTGACCCACGAAAGTCAGTTTACGGCCGATGACTGGATACCTGTGGTCCACGCCTTTCAGGCGCTCATCCGAGAGGAGACAGGTCGGGAATTTCCCCGTGACCCTTGGGAGCAGCTTCGCCTAGCTATCGAGGCTGTCTTCCGCTCCTGGAACAGCCGGCGGGCTATTGCGTATCGCCGGGCCACGGGCATCCCTGACGACTTGGGCACGGCCGTGAACGTCCAGACAATGGTCTTCGGCAACCGGGGAGCACGTTCCGGCACGGGCGTGCTCTTCACGCGCAACCCGGCCACGGGTGTGGACGAGCTCTACGGCGACTTCCTGGACAACGCCCAGGGCGAAGACGTGGTAGCGGGCATTCGCCAAGTGAAGCCCATCCAAGCGTTGGCCCACGAGATGCCCGACGTCTACGCGCAATTGCGCGCCATTGCCAAACGGCTGGAGCGCCACTTCCGTGACGTTCAGGACATCGAGTTCACCGTGGAGGAGGGGCGCCTGTGGATTCTCCAGACACGGGATGGCAAAGCGCACGGCCCGCGCCGCCGTGACGTGGGCCGTGAGCTTCGTGCACGAAGGCCTGATCTCCCCCCGTGAAGCCGTGCTGCGCGTCTCGCCTGATCAAGTGGAAAGCCTGCTCCATCCCCAGTTCGATCCCCAAGCCAAGGCCCAGGCCGTTCGCGAAGGCCGACTGCTGGCCAAAGGGGTCAATGCCTCGCCCGGCGCCGGCGTTGGCCAGGCCGTCTTCGACGCCGACCGGGGGCCGAGGAGCTGGGGCGTGCCGGTCAGGCCGTGGTCCTGGTGCGCCCCGAGACGAAGCCGGATGATGTGCACGGCATGGTGCACGCCAAGGGCATTCTGACCAGCATGGGCGGGAACTCAAGCCACGCGGCCATTGTGGCCCGCCAGTTCGGCATCCCGGCTGTGGTGGGGTGCCATGAGCTGGAGGTGGACGTGGACGACAGGTGCGTTCACGCCAACGGAGTGACAGTGCGAGAAGGGGACTGGATCTCCGTTGACGGCAGCACTGGCGAGGTGTTCCTGGGCGCCTTGCCCACCATCAGGCCCGAGCTCGATGATCCCCACCTGGTACAACTGCTCACCTGGGCGGACGATGTTCGCCGTTTGGAAGTGTGGGCCAATGCCGACCGCCCGGAGGATGCACGGCGTGCCCGCGAGCTGGGCGCCCAAGGCATTGGCCTGGCCCGCACCGAGCACATGTTTCTCGAGGAGGATCGCCTGCCCCATGTCCGGCGCATGATCCTGGCCGAGACTCCCGAGGAACGACAGGACGCCCTGGCCCACCTGCTGCCCCTCCAGCGGGAGGACTTTCAAGGGCTCTTCCGCGTCATGGATGGACTGCCCGTGGTGATCCGCCTCATTGACCCGCCCCTGCACGAATTCTTGCCGCCCTACGAGGAGCTGGTGCGCGAGGTCACCCGGCTGCGTCTCACGGGTGCCGACCCGGTAGCCTTGGAGAAACACGAACACCTGCTTCACGCCGTCGAACGCCTCAGAGAGGCCAATCCCATGCTCGGGCTGCGGGGTGTGCGCTTGGGGCTTCTCTTCCCGGAGATTGTGGAAATGCAGGTACGGGCTATCTTCGAGGCTGCGTGCGCGTGTGTTCAGGAAGGAATTGACGTGCACCTAGAAGTCATGATCCCGCTCGTGGGACATGTGAATGAACTGCGGCGGGAGCGGGAGGCTCTGGAACAGGTTGCTCAAGCTGTTATGGAGAAGGCGGGCGTCCGGGTGCGCTACACCTTTGGCACTATGATCGAACTCCCCCGTGCTGCCCTCACAGCGGACGAGATCGCCCAAGTGGCCGAATTCTTCTCCTTCGGCACCAATGACCTGACGCAAACCACCTTCGGCATCAGCCGAGATGACGCCGAACGGGGCTTCTTGCTCGCCTACTTGGAAACGGGCATCCTGCCCGAAAATCCCTTTCAGACGCTGGACAGGCAAGGTGTGGGCGAGTTAATGCGCATTGCAGTGCAAAAAGGCCGGCGTACCCGTGCCGACCTCAACGTGGGCATTTGTGGTGAACACGGCGGTGATCCTGCCAGCATCGCCTTCTGCCATGAACTCGGACTCAACTACGTGAGTTGTTCACCGTACCGGGTGCCGGTCGCGCGTCTGGCGGCCGCCCACGCGGCTTTGCGGGAAACGGGAAAGTAAGGCAAAATATGACAATAATAACCACGAAACGAGCGCACAATGGAAAGTGCGCTTGCATAAAAACAAAGGAGGAGACACGATGTTTGTCCGGGATCGCATGAGCTCTCCGGCGGTGACTGTCCAACCCGATGCGCCGTTCCCAGAGGCGATGCAACTGCTGCGCGAGCGCAAATTCCGCCGCTTGCCCGTAGTCGACAAGGATGGGCGGCTGGTTGGCATCGTCTCCGAGCGCGATCTCCTCTACGCTTCGCCCTCGCCGGCCAGCTCTCTCTCCATTTGGGAGATGAACTACTTGCTGGCCCAACTCAAGATCGAGGAAATCATGACCACGCCGGTGATCACCACCACCCCCGAGACGCCCATTGAGGATGCCGCCCACCTGATGGTCACCCACAAGGTCGGTGGGCTGCCGGTGGTGGACGACGAGAACCGGGTTGTGGGCGTCATTACCGAGACGGACATCTTCAAGACGTTTGTGGAGATGCTCAGCGGCGGCGAACAGGGCCTGCGCCTGTACATCCAGGTGCCCGAACGGAAGGGGGTGTTGGCCCAGTTAGCAACCACGATTGCCGAATTGGGCGGCAACATCGTCAGCGTGGGCACGTTCCAGGGCGAGTCGGCCGAGGAACGCCGTTTGCTCGTCAAGGTGCAGGGCGTGGCCAAGGAGCAGCTTGTGGATACCCTGGAAACCCTTGGAGATCACGTCCTCGACGCGCGGGAGCTCTAGCCCAGCGGGGGGTGGTCGAAAGGCCACCCCCCTGTTTGTTCACTGTGGCGCCCGTTGTGGGAGGTGGTGGGAGCTCTCCCCCCCCCCCTTCACCGCCGACCAGGTGTTCTGGGGGCTAGGCCGCCAAACGCCGGGCGTGGCCTGTTGACTTCAGCAGACAGGAGGCTGTTGCCATGTTGCACCAACGGGAACACGTGACCATAGACGGCAACGAAGCTGCTGCCTATGTGGCCTACAAGACCAACGAGGTGATCGCCATCTACCCTATCACGCCGGCCTCGCCCATGGGGGAGCTGGCCGACCTGTGGAGCGCGCGGGGGGAACCCAACATCTGGGGCACCGTGCCCCGCGTGATCGAGATGCAGTCGGAAGGCGGGGCTGCCGGCGCGGTCCACGGTGCGCTCCAAGCTGGGGCGCTCACGACCACCTTCACGGCCAGCCAGGGGCTGCTCCTCATGATTCCCAACATGTACAAGATCGCCGGTGAACTGACGAGCACCGTCTTTCACATTGCGGCCCGCTCCGTGGCCGCCCAAGCGCTCTCCATCTTCGGCGATCACAGTGACGTGATGGCCGCCCGGACCACCGGCTGGGCCATGCTGTTCTCGGCCTCCGTCCAGGAGGTGATGGATCTGGCCCTCATCGCCCAGGCCAGCACCTTGGCTGCCCGGGTGCCCTTTCTCCACGTGTTCGACGGCTTCCGCACCTCTCACGAGATCAACAAAGTGGAGAAGCTGAGCGAGGACGACATCCGCGCCATGATTGACGAGGAGCTCGTCTGGGCCCACCGGCAGCGGGCCCTCTCGCCAGAGCATCCCTTCATCAGGGGCACAGCCCAAAACCCCGATGTCTTCTTCCAGGCTCGCGAGGCCGCTAACCCCTACTACTTGGCCACGCCCCACATCGTCCAGGAGACGATGGACCGCTTTGCCGAGCTGACGGGCCGCCACTATCACCTCTTCGACTACATGGGCGCGCCCGACGCTGAACGCGTGCTCGTGCTCATGGGCTCGGGCACCCAGACCGCCGAGGAAACAGTGGAATATTTGCTCGCGTGTGGTGAGCGGGTCGGGCTTGTCAAGGTGCGCCTCTTCCGTCCCTTCGACGTGGCCGCGCTCGTGCAGGCACTTCCTCCCACAGTGCGCGCTGTGGCCGTGCTCGACCGCACGAAGGAACCGGGCAGTGCCGGCGAACCACTGTACCAGGACGTGATGACGGCCTTGAACGAGGCTTGGACCGCAGGCGCCGCCCCCTTCGACCACATGCCCGTGGTGGTGGGCGGGCGGTACGGCCTCTCCTCCAAGGAGTTCACGCCGGCCATGGTGATGGGCATTTTCGAGGAATTGAAGAAGACACGGCCGAAAAACCACTTCACCGTGGGCATCATCGACGATGTGACTCACACCAGCATCGAATGGGACCCCGAACTCGACATTGAACCTGACGACGTGGTGAGGGCCGTCTTCTGGGGGTTGGGTGCTGACGGCACGGTGAGCGCTAACAAGAACTCCATCAAAATCATCGGCGAGACCACTTCTTTTTACGCCCAAGGCTACTTCGTCTACGACTCGAAGAAGGCTGGCGCGCGCACCATCTCCCACCTGCGCTTTGGTCCTCGCCCCATCAAAAGCGCCTATCTCATCCGCCGGGCCAATTTTGTGGCGGTTCACCAGTTTGGCTTCCTCCAGCGCTACAATGTGCTCGACGTGGCCGACGAGGGCGCCACCCTGTTGCTCAACGTCCCCTTTCCGCCCGACGAGATCTGGGACCGGTTGCCCCGCGATGTTCAGGAGACCATCATCCGCAAACGCCTCCAGGTCTACGCCATCGACGCCTACCGGCTGGCCCGTGAGCTCGGGCTGGGCACGCGCATCAACACCATCATGCAGACCTGTTTCTTCGCCATCAGCGGGGTGGTGTCCATTGAGGAGGCCATTGCCAAGATCAAGGAGTACATCCGCAAGGTCTACGGCAAGCGGGGCGAGATCGTGGTGCGCAAGAACTTCGCGGCCGTGGACGCCGCACTGAACCACCTGCACGAGATCCCGGTACCCGAACGCGCCACTAGCACGGTGACTATGATCCCCCCTGTGCCGCCCGGAGCCCCCGAGTTCGTGCAGCGGGTAACGGCCAAAATGATCGCCGGCGAGGGGGACTGGCTGCCCGTCAGCGCCCTGCCGGCCGATGGCACCTACCCCAGCGCCACAACGCGGTGGGAGAAGCGCAACATTGCTTTGGAGGTGCCCGTTTGGGAGCCGGACATCTGCATCCAGTGTGGCAAGTGTGTCCTGGTCTGTCCCCACGCGGTCATCCGGGCCAAGGTGGTGGATGAAGCCCACTTGGCCGGAGCTCCTGAGGGCTTCAAGGTGGCCGACGCCCGCTGGCGTGAGCTCACCGGCCAGAAGTACACCCTCCAAGTGGCGGTAGAGGATTGTACCGGCTGCACGCTCTGCGTGGAAGTCTGCCCGGCCAAGGACAAGCGCCGCACGGGCCGCAAAGCGCTCAACATGCACCCTCAACTGCCACTGCGTGAGGAAGGCCGCCGCCACTGGGCCTTTTTCGAGCAATTGCCCGACATCACACCCACCACCACATCCCTTCCCTTCCACAACGTGAAGAACGTCCAGCTCCTCACCCCCCTCTTCGAGTTCTCCGGCGCCTGTGCCGGCTGCGGTGAGACGCCCTACTTGGGCCTCCTCACGCGCCTCTTCGGGGATCGCCTCATCATCGCCAACGCCACCGGCTGCTCTCGCATCTACGGCGGCAACCTGCCCACCACGCCTTGGGCCGTCAACCAGGAAGGACGGGGGCCTGCCTGGAGCAACTCCCTGTTCGAGGACAATGCCGAATTCGGCTTGGGCATCCGCTTGGCTTTGGACAAGCAGGAGGAGTACGCCCGTGAGCTGGTGCGCCGCCTGGCCGATGCGATCGGCCACGAGCTGGCCGAGACCCTGCTGACCGCCGAGCAGTCCGACGCGGAGGGGGTGGAGGCCCAGCGGCAGCGTGTGGCCCAACTCAAGGCACGCCTCATGCACCTCGATGACCCGGCGGCGCGCGATCTTCGCGCCCTGGCTGACATGCTCGTGCGCAAGAGCGTCTGGATCGTGGGCGGCGATGGCTGGGCCTATGACATCGGCTACGGTGGTCTCGACCACGTGCTGGCCAGCGGCCACAACGTCAATATCTTGGTCCTGGACACGGAAGTCTACTCCAACACGGGCGGCCAAGCTTCAAAGGCCACGCCCTTGGGCGCGGTGGCCAAGTTCGCGGCCGGCGGCAAGCCCACGCCCAAGAAGGACTTGGGCCTGATGGCCATGACCTACGGCCACGTCTACGTGGCCCAAGTGGCCATGGGGGCTAATGACCGCCAGACGCTCCAGGCGTTCCTGGAGGCGGAAGCCTACGACGGCCCCTCTCTCATCATCGCCTACTCTCACTGCATCGCTCACGGCATTGACATGGCCAAGGGGCTGGACCAGCAGAAACTGGCCGTGGAGACGGGATATTGGCCCCTCTACCGATATGACCCCAGACGACGGGCTAGGGGATTGCCTCCCCTCCAGCTCGACTCTAAGCCGCCCAAGCGGCCACTGCGGGACTACGTGCTCTCCGAGAACCGGTACCGTATTCTGGCCCAAGCCGACCCTCACAAGTTTGAACTCCTCTTGGAGCGAGCTCAAGAATGGGTCGTGGACCACTGGCGCCACTACGAACGCCTGGCCCGTGGCGCCGACGGTGAAGCCGCAGAGCCCGAACCCGCTGTAGCCCTGCCGTCCCATTGAGATCCCGCAACGTGGTCCCTCCACAGGATGGGCGCAGTGGGGGGACCACGTTCCCAAGGACGAGCACAGTATCGAAGGAGGCAAGTCCCATGGACCTTTCGACGACCTATCTTGGCCTTTCCCTGGAGCACCCTGTGATGCCATCTGCCTCGCCGTTGACCGAGAAACTGGACGGCATTAAGCGCCTGGCCGACGCCGGGGCGCCGGCCATCGTCATGCACTCCCTCTTCGAGGAGCAGATCAACCACGAGAGTCACACGTTGGACCACTTCCTCACCTACGGCAGCGAGAGTTTCGCCGAGGCCCTGAGCTACTTTCCCGACTTGGGGAGCTACCGCACCGGCCCCGAGGAGTACGTGGAGTTGATCCGCCGGGCGAAGGAGAGCGTGGATGTGCCTATCATTGCCAGCC
Source organism: Ardenticatenia bacterium (assembly GCA_030949995.1). Classification (GTDB taxonomy): domain Bacteria; phylum Chloroflexota; class Anaerolineae; order Ardenticatenales; family Ardenticatenaceae; genus WFWG01. The sequence goes on along the minus strand of JAUZRY010000011.1, from coordinate 27,392 downwards.
TCAACGGCGTCTCCGACGGTGGCTGGGTGGAGTACGCCCGCATCATCGAAGAGGCCGGTGCGGACGCCTTAGAGCTGAACATCTACTACATCCCAACGCGGCTGGAGATGACCGGCGCCGAGGTGGAGCAGATGTACGTGGACGTGGTGTGCCACGTGAGGCACACGGTCTCCATCCCCGTGGCCGTCAAAGTGGCCCCCTTCTTCAGCGCTTTCGCCAACATGGCCAAGCGTCTCCACGAGGCCGGGGCCGATGCATTGGTCCTCTTCAACCGCTTCTACCAGCCCGACTTTGACTTGGAGGCCCTCGACGTCGTGCCCAAGCTTCACCTGAGCACCTCGGCCGAGCTCCTGTTGCCCCTCCAATGGGTGGCCATCCTCTACGGCCGTGTGCCGGTGGACTTGGCCCTGACCGGCGGCGTCCACACCCACCAGGACGCGCTCAAGGGGCTGATGGCCGGGGCCAACGTGGTCATGATGACGGCCGAGCTGCTGCAGCGGGGCGTGAGACGCATTCGGGAGATTGTAGACCACATGAAACAGTGGATGGAGGACCACGAGTACGAATCCGTGGCCCAAATGCAGGGCAGCATGTCCCAGCAACATGTGGCCAACCCTGACGCCTTCGAGCGGGCGAACTACATGAAGACCCTCCGCTCCTGGCGCCCCGATCCGACCGGCATCTGGGCAGAATAGCCCGCTGGACAAAGCCTCCAACTCCACTAAAATAGACGGGGCGAAGGGATGGAACGTCAAGAGGTGAGGGCGAGGTGACATGAAGAAGTATCACATCTGGACCATCGGGTGCCAAATGAACGTGGCCGACTCCCAGCGGCTGGGCTCGGCCCTGGAGAAGCGCGGTTTCACCTGGACCGACCGCGCCGAGGAGGCGGACGTGATCGTGCTCAACACCTGTGTGGTGCGCCAACAGGCCGAGGAGAAGATCTACGGCCGCTTGGGTGCCCTGAAACCTCTCAAGGCCCGCCCAAACCCGCCCGTCATTGGTCTCATGGGCTGCCTGGTGGGCGTGCGCAACCCGGCGCCGCTGCGCAAGGCTTTCCCCTTCGTGGATGTCTTCCTCCCCCCCCTCAGAGCCCGGCCCACTGCTGGCCTATTTGGACGGCCAGACGTGGGACTACGACGCCTACGAACAGGAAATCAAGGCCAGAAAACGACAGGACGCCATTCAGGATGGGGAGCTTATTCTGCCGGCCCACGAGCGCGGTCGGCTGGTGACAGCCCACGTGCCGGTGATCTACGGCTGTAACCACGTCTGTACGTTCTGCATCATCCCCTACCGGCGAGGACGGGAGCGCAGCCGGCGCTTGGGCGAAATCGTGGCCGAAGTGCGCAGCCTAGTGGAGCAAGGGGTGAAGGAGGTCACTTTGCTCGGCCAAATCGTGGACCGCTACGGCTATGACGTGCCCGATGGGCCCAAGCTTCCCGACCTGCTCCGGACCGTCCACGAGGTCGAGGGCCTGGAGCGCATTCGCTTCCTCACCTCCCACCCCAACTACATGACGGATGAGCTGCTGCGCACGGTGGCCGACTTGCCCAAAGTGATGGAACACATCGAAGTGCCCGTACAGGCCGGCAACGACGAGGTGCTGCGGCGAATGCGGCGCGGGTACACGGCCGACGACTACCGCCGCCTTGTCGAGCGCATTCGGGAGACCATCCCGAACGTCTCCGTGGTCACGGACATCATTGTTGGCTTCCCCGGCGAAACCGAGGCCCAATTTATGGACACCTACAACCTGCTCGCCGAGCTGAAGTTGGACAAAGCCCATGTGGCCTGTTTCAGCCCCCGTCCTCACACAGTTGCTGCCCGCTGGGAGGACGATGTGCCCTGGCCCGAGAAAGAGCGCCGGCGCCGCATGATCGACGACCTTCAACGGGAGATCATGGCTGAGATCAACCGCCGTTACGTGGACCAGACGGTTGAGGTGCTGGTGGAAGATCTTCACAAGGGGAAGTGGCGTGGCCGTACCCGCACCAACAAGTTGGTCTTCTTCGAGGACCCACGTGACCGCCGGGGAGAGCTGGTGCCTGTCCGCATCACGTGGGCCGGGCCGTACAGCATGCAAGGTGTGCCGGCTGACGTGCCGCCGGATGTTGCCTTGCGCGTTGATGAAACACTGCCCGTTGTGGCCGGGTAAGCTGATGGCCCCGGAGGACAAAGATGGCGATGCGTGGACTCTTCAAACAAGTGGCCCGACAGGTGATCGAATCGCTCACCGTGAGCGATTTGAAGGAAATCATGGACGACACTGTGAACACCGTGCTCTATCACATGGACCAAGACGAGCGGTTGGACTTCTCCTATGATATTATCACCAGTGCCCTGCGCAACATGCTCGCCGGCTTGACCGTTGAACAGCGCCGTGACCTCCTCATCCGTATCCTCCCCACCATCTTGGCCGAATTTCCCTTGGACCAACTGGGCGCCGATGATCTCCTCACCGCCATTCGCGAGGCCCAAGGCCGGCGCACCTCCCCCTGAAATGCTCCGTGCCCCCTGATGTTTCACAGTGAAACTTGAGGTCCGGAAGGGTGTTTCAATGTGGAACAAAATAGGCCTTTTTGTTGCCTTCCTCGCCCGTGCCGTGATACCATGAAGGGGGGGAGGGGGACGCAAGGCGTGTGTCCCTTTCGGCCGGGGGCCTGGGGGTATCCCCCGGCACTTTTTTCTTTCCCGTTCCTCATGTTCTCGTGGGGCCGCGGCGGCTCTAGTGTGCTTTGGCCTGAACGCAGCCGGCTTGTGGCGTTGTGAAGAGTGAAGGAGGCAGAAAGGAGGTGAGAACGTCGCCCGAAACCCAGCACAGTTGACAGCATGGACGTTGGTCGGCCTGCCGTAAGAACACGTGCACAAGGAGGAAGACTATGAATGTCTACCTGGCTGAAGTTATTGGAACGATGATTCTCGTTCTCTTGGGTGACGGCGTGGTGGCCAACGTGTTGTTGAACCGCTCTAAGGGGCAAAACAGCGGCTGGATTGTGATTACCACAGGGTGGGGTTTGGCCGTCGCTGTGGCCGTGTACGCCGTGGGCTGGGCAAGCGGCGCCCACATTAATCCGGCCGTAACGGTAGGCTTGGCTTCCATTGGTCTCTTCCCGTGGGCCCAAGTGCCCGGGTACATCGTGGCCCAGCTTATCGGCGCATTCATCGGTGCTGTGATTGTCTGGCTGGCCTACTACGCCCACTGGCCGGAGACCGATGATCCAGGCCTCAAGTTGGCCGTCTTCTCCACCGGCCCCGCCATTCGTAACTACGCCCTCAACGTCATCACTGAGGCGGTGGGCACCTTCATGTTGCTCCTCGGCGTGTTGGCCATTCTCGACAAGAACAACAACCTGAGTTCTGGCTTTGGCCCCCTGTTGGTGGGCTTTCTCGTCTGGTCCATCGGCCTCTCCTTGGGCGGCCCCACGGGGTATGCCATCAATCCCGCCCGTGACCTGGGACCGCGCATTGCCCATGCCATCCTGCCCATTCCCGGCAAGGGGGACTCGGATTGGGGATACGCTTGGGTGCCCGTCGTGGGGCCGATCATCGGGGGCATCATTGGAGCCCTTGTGTACGCGGCCTTCTGGCCGGCATGATGATGTGGTCGATGTGGTGGGCGCGCGCCGGCAAGCTGCCGGCGTGCCCTCCCCCGATCAGGAGGACCGAACCAACAACAAGTGCCGTCTGTGTGAGTGGACAGGGAGGAATCGCCGATGAAAAAGCTCATTAACAAGCCGGAAAACTTTGTCCGCGAAAGCCTGGAAGGTATGGCATATGCCCATCCTGACTTGCTCAAGATTCACCTTGACCCCAACTTCGTCTACCGGGCCGACGCGCCTGTCCAGGGGAAGGTGGCCGTTATCTCCGGAGGCGGCAGCGGCCACGAACCCATGCACGGTGGCTTTGTGGGCAAGGGAATGCTCGATGCCGCGTGTCCTGGCGAAGTCTTCACCTCACCCACGCCGGACCAGATGTTTGAGGCTGCCAAGGCCGTTCACGGTGGTGCCGGCGTGCTCTTCATCGTCAAGAACTACACCGGCGACGTGATGAACTTCGAGATGGCCGCCGAATTGGCGCACGCTGAGGGTATCCCCGTGCAGAACATCCTCATTGACGATGACGTGGCCGTGAAGGACAGCCTCTACACGGCCGGCCGGCGTGGCACGGGCACCACGGTGCTCGCCGAGAAAATCTGTGGCGCCGCCGCTGAAGCCGGATACGACCTCAAACAGGTGGCCGATCTCTGTCGCCGGGTGAACCTCAATGGCCGCTGCATGGGCATGGCCCTCACCTCGTGCACCGTGCCGGCCAAGGGCACGCCGACCTTTGATCTGGGCGACGACGAGATGGAAATCGGCATCGGCATTCACGGCGAACCGGGCCGCGAACGCATGAAGATCAAAAGCGCCGACGAAATTACCGAGATGTTGGCGCTGGCCATCATCGAGGACCCGGCCTACACTCGCACCGTCCGGGAGTGGGACATGGAGAAGGGCGAGTGGGTTGAAGTCGAGTTGACCGATGAACCCTTCAAGGAAGGCGACCGCGTCATCGCCATGGTCAACAGCATGGGCGGCACGCCCGTCTCCGAATTGTACGTCGTCTACCGCAAGCTCCACGAAATCTGCGAGAAGAAAGGGCTCACCATCGTGCGCAACTTGGTGGGCGCCTACATCACGTCCCTGGAAATGCAGGGCGTTTCCATCACCCTGCTGCGGGCCGACGACGAGATGTTGCGCTTCTGGGACGCGCCGGTGCACACGCCGGCCCTGCGGTGGGGCATGTGAGCAAAACTGAAGTGAGGAGGGGGTCCCTTGATCGTCACCAAAGACCAAATCGTCCGGTGGCTGCGACGTGTCGCTGACGTGTTGGAAGAGAACAAAGAGTACTTGACCAAGCTGGACGCAGCCATTGGCGACGCCGACCACGGCATCAACATGGACCGCGGGTTCAAGCGTGTGCTCGGCCAGTTGCCCAAGGTCGAGGACAAGGACATTGGGAGCATCCTGAAGACCACAGGCATGGCGCTGATCTCCAGCGTCGGCGGCGCCGGCGGCCCCCTCTACGGCACGCTGTTCATGCGAGCCGGTATGGCCGTGGACGGCAAACAGGAGCTCACTCCAGAGGATCTCGTTACCCTGTTGCGGGCTGCTGTGGACGGCGTCATCCAGCGGGGCAAGGCCGAAGTGGGGGACAAGACCATGGTGGACGCCCTCGTGCCGGCCCTTCAGGCCTTTCAGAAGGCCGTCGAGGCCGGCGAGAGCGTGGACATTGCGCTCGAGCGCGCCGTGGCCGCCGCCGAGGAGGGCATGAAAGCCACCATTCCCATGTTGGCCAAAAAAGGGCGAGCTAGCTACTTGGGGGAGCGGAGCATCGGCCACCAGGATCCGGGCGCCACATCGTCGTATCTCATTCTCAAGGCGCTCCTGGACACCGTGCGCGAGGCGCCATGAAACGGCCTCGCCGGTGCCCCAAGAAGGAGGTCGGACATAAGGGAAAGGACAACCGGAGGCAGTGACGGGAAGCACGAGGAGGTGATTTCCCATGGGCAAGTATGCAGCAGCCGTCGATCAAGGCACGACCAGCACGCGCTTCATGGTGTTCGACCACAGTGGCCAAGAGGTGGCCAAGCATCAACTTGAACACGAGCAGATCTACCCCCAGCCAGGCTGGGTGGAGCACGATCCAATGGAAATCTGGGCCCGCACCCAGGATGTCATCCGGGGCGCTATGGAACAGGCAGGCCTCTCGGCCGATGATCTCGTCGCCATCGGCGTGACCAACCAGAGGGAAACCACTGTCGTCTGGAATCCCAAAACCGGGGAACCGTATTACAACGCCATCGTGTGGCAGGACACCCGCACCGACCGCATCTGCAATGAGCTCGAACGCGCCGGCCACGCCGATCTCTTCCGCCAGAAGACAGGGTTACCCATTGCCACGTACTTCTCCGGCCCCAAGATCAAGTGGATCCTGGACAACGTGGACGGCGTGCGTGCCGCGGCCGAACGGGGTGAGGCCATCTTCGGCAACATCGACACGTGGGTGATCTGGAACCTCACCGGCGGTCCCGACGGCGGTGCACACGTCACGGATGTGAGCAACGCCAGCCGCACTATGCTCATGAACTTGGAGACTTTGGACTGGGACGATGAGCTGCTCGGCATCCTGGGCATTCCACGCCAGATGCTGCCCGAAATTCGTCCCTCAAGCGACCCTAACCTGTACGGTTCCACCACCGCTGGCGGCCCCGTGGGCGGTGCTGTCCCCGTCTGCGGCGACTTAGGTGACCAACAGGCGGCCACCGTGGGCCAAACCTGCTTCGACGTGTGGGCGAGGCCAAGAACACCTACGGCACGGGTTGCTTCATGCTGCTCAACACCGGCACCGAAATCGTGCCCAGCAAGAGCGGCCTGTTGACCACCGTGTGCTACCAGTTCGGCGACCAGCCGGCCGTCTACGCCCTCGAGGGCTCTATCGCCATTACAGGGGCCCTGGTCCAGTGGCTCCGCGACAACCTGGACTTCTACGACTTCTCCCACCACATTGAAGACTACGCCAAAACCGTGCCCGACAACGGGGGCATCTACTTCTCGTGCCGGCCTTCTCAGGCCTTTTCGCCCCCTATTGGCGCAGCGACGCCCGCGGCGTCATCGTGGGCCTGACTCGCTACATCAACAAGGGGCACATCTGCCGGGCAGCGCTGGAGGCCACCGCCTACCAGACGCGGGAAGTGCTGGACGCCATGAAGGCGGACTCCGGTGTGGAGCTGGCCGCCCTCAAGGTGGACGGTGGCATGGTCTACAACGAACTGCTCATGCAGTTCCAAGCCGACATCCTCAGCGTGCCCGTCGTCCGCCCTAAGGTGGCCGAAACCACCTCCCTGGGTGCGGCCTACGCGGCCGGGCTGGCTGTGGGGTTCTGGGATAACTTGGACGACCTGCGCCAGAACTGGCAGGTAGACCGCACGTGGGAACCCCAAATGGATGAAGCCACACGCGAGCGCCTCTACAAGGGCTGGCTGAAAGCCGTCGAGCGCACCTTTGGCTGGGTGGAGCAAGGCTAACCATGCGGCGCGTGCACACGGAAGTGCTGGTCATCGGGGGGTGGTGCCACCGGCACGGGCGTGGTCCGTGATTTGGCCATGCGCGGCTTCGACGCCATCCTGGTCGAGAAGCGCGACCTAACCCACGGCACCACGGGCCGCTACCACGGCCTGCTCCACAGCGGTGGGCGCTACGCCGTCAAGGACCCCCAGGCCGCCGTGGAATGCATCGAGGAAAACCGCATTCTGCGCCGCATTATGCCCCACTGCATCGAGGACACCGGGGGATTCTTCGTCGTCACGCCCTGGGACGATCCCGACTACGTCCCCCGCTTCGTGGACGGGTGTCGCCGGGCCGGCATCCCCGTCGAGGAGGTTCCTGTAGACCAGATGTTGCGGGAAGAGCCCTTGCTCAACCCGCACATCTCCCATTGCTTCCGTGTGCCCGACGCCGCTGCTGACTCCTTCCTGGCCACCGAGGCCAACGCCGAATCGGCCCGCCAGCACGGTGCCCGCATTTGGACTTATCACGAGGTGACCCGCCTGGTGCGTCAAGGTGACCACGTGGTGGGCGCTGTGTGCCACGACTTGGTGAAGGACGAGGAAGTCCACATCCACGCCGACTTGCTGGTCAACGCCGCCGGCGCTTGGGCCGGACAGATCGCCGCCATGGCCGGCGTGGAGGTGAACATCATCCCGGGCAAGGGGGTCATGGTGGCCATGGCCCACCGGGTGGTCAACACGGTGGTCAACCGCTGCAAACTCCCCTCCGACGGGGACATCATCGTGCCCATCCACACCGTGGCCGTCATCGGCACCACGGACGTTAAGGTGAGCGACCCAGAACATTTCCCCATCGAGCCCTGGGAGATCGCCCTCATGCTGGCGGAGGGGGAGAAACTCGTGCCCGGCCTCAAACAAATGCGCGTTCTACGCGCTTGGGCTGGCGTGCGCCCCCTCTACCAGGAGACCGTCGTGGCTGACACGCGAGACGTCACACGGGCCTACACCCTCCTGGACCACGAGACCCGCGATGGCTTGCGCGGCCTTATCACCATCACGGGAGGCAAGTGGACAACCTACCGCCAAATGGCCCAAGTGACGGTGGACCGCGTCTGTGAGAAGTTCGGCGTCGAGCGACACTGCCGTACTCATGAGGAGCCCCTGCCGGGCGCCGAACGGGCCGAATACCACTGGCTAGGCGCTCCTCTGGCCCGTGTGGAACGTGAACGCGCCTACGGCCGGCTGGTCTGTGAATGTGAGCTGGCCACGGAGGAGGATGTGATCCGGGCCATCACCGAAGGGCAGGCACGCACGATAGACGACATCCGCCGGGATGTGCGGCTGGGCATGGGGCCCTGCCAAGGCGGATTCTGCACCTATCGCGCGGCCGGCATCTGGCATGCCCTCCGCCGGCCACGGGTCACCGAGACGAACGTGGCCCTGCGGGACTTCCTGCAGGAGCGCTGGAAAGGCCTGCTCCCCGTACTTCACGGACAACAATTGCGCCAGGAGCGGCTGGACGAGCTCATCTACCTGAGCGTGCTCAATGCCGATCACCTGCCAGGGCCGACAGTGTCACCCTTGGCGCCGGTTATGTACGAGCCGGCCGGGGGAACCCAACGTGATGGTCCCTCCACATAAGGCGATCTCGAGGACGGGAAGCGTTCGTGCACAGTGCCCCAAGCCCCTCTTGTGTGCGACCGCTTCCCGTCAACGCCCGGAATCACTCAGGGGGAACACGAGAGAGGCGAACCCGGGGAACAGGAACGGCATGAGGCCTAGAGTGGACGTGCTCGTCATAGGTGCCGGCTTGGCTGGACTGATGGCCGCGTGGCAGGCGGCGGTGGCCGGCTGTCGGGTACGGGTGATCACCCGTGGTCCCGGTGCCCTCTTCTGGCACGCTGGCTGCGTGGACGTCCTGGGATACGCCGCCCAGGACACGGAGAGGCCAGTTGCGGCTCCCCGGGACGCCCTCCTCCACCTGGTGAACGCCAACCCGGCCCACCCCTACGCGCGCGTCGGCCTCGAAGGTGTGGAGACCGCCCTGAGCGCTCTCCAGCAGGTGTGTGAAGCGGCCGGCTACCCGCTTCGCGGCGATTTGAGCCACAATTGGCTCCTGCCGTCGGCCGTGGGCGCTTTTCGGCCCACCTGCCTGGCGCCGGAGACGATGGTGAGCGGCGATCTCGCCCGCCGCGATCCCCTGCTCATCGTCGGCTTCGAGGGGATGCTCGACTTCTACCCGGAGCTCGTGGCCGACAACTTGGCCGAACAGGAGCGCCCTGCCCGCAGCGTGCGGCTCGATCTGCCCTCCCTGCGAGAACGCCGCCAACTCACGCCCGTGACGCTGGCACAGCTTTTCGAGGCCCCTGAATTCCGCCGCCAGGTGGCGGAGGCCCTGCGCCCCAAACTGGGCCGCGCTGCACGGGTGGGATTCCCGGCGGTGCTCGGCGTTCACCGGCCTCTTGAAGTCAAACAGGATCTGGAGGCCAAGCTGGGCCGCGAGGTGTTCGAGATCCCCACCCTGCCCCCATCCGTGCCGGGGATGCGCCTGTACACGATCCTCGTCGAAGCCGTCCGGCAGGCCGGCGGTGACGTCTTCACCGGCATGGAAGCCGTCCGGGCCGAGGCCGAGAACGGCCGCGTACAGGCTGTCTTCACCGAGGCGGCCGCACGCCTCAATCCCCACCGGGCACATGCCTTCGTGTTGGCCACAGGCGGCCTGCTCGGCGGTGGCATCGTGGCCGACGCCGATGGGCACCTCCGTGAAGTGATCCTAGGTCTGCCGGTGCAGGGGCCCGAGAGCCAGACGAAATGGTTTCGACAGGAGTTCCTCGCCTCGGAAGACCATCCCGTCTACGCGGCTGGCGTGGCCGTGGATGAGCGCTTCAGGCCTGTGGGCGCCAAGGGTGTGCCCCTCTATACCAACCTGTTCGTGGCCGGCATGACCTTAGCAGGGGACGATGTGATCCGCCGTCGCGCCTTGGACGGTGTGGCCGTGGCCACAGGGTACGCCGTGGGCCAACATGCAGCCCGCAGCGTGCAGGAGGCAATGCGATGAACACCTGGCCGGTCGAACTGACCCTCGACAACTGTATCAAGTGTACCATCTGCGTCACAGCCTGTCCGGTCGCGGCTGTGACCGACCGGTTCCCCGGTCCTAAGTACGAAGGCCCACAAGCCGCCCGCTTCCGCCACGCCGGACAGCCGACACCTGATCACTCGGTGGATTACTGTAGTGGGTGTCGGGTTTGCAACATGGTGTGTCCGACCGGTGTCCGCATTGCCGAAATCAACGCCCGTGCCCGTGCCTCGATGGTGGCCCAAGGAGCCTTGTCCTGGCGCACACGGCTGCGCAACAACGTGTTGGCCCGTCCTGAGACCTTGGGGCGCTGGGGATACCGTGTCGCTCCGCTGCTCAACGCCCTGTTGCACAGCACGTGGGCGCGCGCGGCGGCCCACGTGCTCTTGGGCATTGACCGCCGTGCCCCGCTGCCCACACTGGTACGGGAGCCCTTCACAATGTGGTTTCACGGGCGCCCGACACCACGTGGGGCCAAGCGGCGTGTGATCTACTTCCACGGGTGTTCCACCCAATACTACGAACCCCGTGTGGGCCGGGCAGCCGTGCGCCTCTTGGAAGCCCATGGCTTCGAGGTCATCGTGCCACCCCAAACGTGCTGTGGGTTGCCGCTGCTCTCCAACGGCGAATTCGAGGCAGCCCGTGCCCTCTACCGCGATAACGTGCGCCGGCTGGTGGGGTATGCTCGCCAGGGCTACCCTATCGTGGGCACGTCCACCAGTTGTACGCTCACGCTCAAGGAAGAGGCACCTGAACTGTTGGACATCCACGACGACGATGCTCGCCTGTTGGCAGAACGAACTTTCGACCTAAGTGAGTTCCTGGTATCCCTGGCCGAGGAGGGGGAATCAACTCCCGTTGACCTGCAACCTGTGGCGCGCCGGGCCCTCTACCACGCGCCGTGCCAGTACCGGGCTCACCGACTGGGCGCGCCCTCCCTGGAACTGCTGCGTCGTATTCCAGAACTTGACCTGGTCGAGAGCCGAGCCGACTGTTGTGGCATTGCGGGCACCTATGGCTTCAAGCGCGAAAAGTACGACATCGCCATGCGTGTGGGTCGGCCGCTTTTTGACCAAGTGCGCGAGTCAGGGGTGAGCGTGGTCATCTGCGACAGCGAGACATGTCGCTGGCAACTAGCCCATGCCACAGGGGTACCGGCCGTCCACCCTGTGGAGCTTTTGGCCAAGGCGTATGGAGTGTAAACGGTTGAGTGGAGTGGTCTCCGGCGGGGGCCCTCCGATGTCCTTCGAGCCCATCCGACAGCAAAATGCTGAGCCCTGTGCCCTGTTCACACCACCACAACAACGCGGAGTAACCCTATGGTGAGCTTGGTCATTGTAGCGCACAGCCTGCGTTTGGCTGAGGGCATCAAGGAAATGGCGGACCAGATGGTCCAGGGGAAAGTGGCCATCGCTGTGGCAGGGGGCATCGACGATCCTGAACATCCTCTGGGGACGGATGCTGAGCGGGTTCGACAGGCCATTGAGTCCGTCTACAGCGACGAAGGTGTCATTATCTTCGTGGACTTGGGCAGCGCGATTCTCAGTGCCGAAGTGGCCATCGACATGCTGCCCCCAGAACGGCGTGCCCACGTCTACGTGAGCGGTGCCCCTCTAGTCGAAGGGGTGTTGAGCGCCGCCGTTCAGGCCGCAGCCGGCAGCCCTGTTGACGTGGTGCTGGCCGAAGTCCGCACAGCCTTGGTGGCCAAGGAGCGCCAAGTGACCGGCTCCGTCGCGGAGCAACCACAGGTGTCCATGGTGGCAGAGGCGACGGGGGCGGCTGCCCCCTCCGTGCGCGTGAAAGTACGAAACCGGCTTGGCCTGCACGCTCGGCCGGCAGCTCGATTTGTGACCACGGCCGCCCGCTTCAACGCCACGATCACTGTGCAGAACCTCACCCGCGCCACGCCACCGGTCAACGCCAAGAGCATCAACCAGGTGGCCACCCTTGGTGCCCAACAGGGCCATGAACTCCTGATCGTGGCCCAAGGCCCTGATGCCCAGCAGGCGTTGGCAACACTCGCTCACCTTGTCGAGCACGAGCTGGAAGAGGCTGCGCCCGAACCTCCGCCCGTCTCAAGCACGCCGCCGACTCCCGAAGCCACACAGGAGAAGGGCCTGCCCGCGCACGCCAACCATTTCAAGGGGGTGCCGGCCTCGCCGGGGGTGGCCGTAGGACCGGCCTTCTTGTACCATCCGGCCTCGCCTCACGTCACCCGACGCCACGCGGACAATGTTGAGGAAGAATGGGAACGCCTCCGGCAGGCCATCGCGGCCGCCAGGGAGGAGATCGAACGCCTGCGCAGCCGTGCTGCCCGCCAGGCCGGACAGGAGGAGGCGGCCATCTTTGACGCCCATCTCCTGATGTTGGATGACCCCGCCGTCCTGGAGGGTGCCCGTGAACGCCTCTTCGCGGAGCGCCTCTCCGCCGAGGCGGCGTGGGAGGCGGCCGTCGAACACGTGTTGGCCCAATATCGCCAACTGGATGACCCCTACTTGCAGGCCCGGGCGGCCGACATGGCCGACGTGGGACAGCGCGTCCTGCGCTTGCTCACCGGAACCACCACCAACCCCGTGCAGCCGGACAAGCCCTGTGTGCTCGTCGCCGCTGACCTGACGCCCTCTGACACGGCCCAGCTCGACCCCGAACACGTGTTGGGCATCTGCACGGCCTTGGGAGGGCCCACGTCGCACAGCGCCATCTTGGCGCGGGCATTGGGCATACCGGCTGTGGTGGGCGTGGGGGCGGAAATCCTGCGGGTGCCGGAAGGCGAGGAGATCGCCTTGGACGGCCACACCGGCGACGTGTGGGTGGCGCCTGATGAAGCCCGGCGAGAAGCCCTCCTGCGCGCCCGCGCCCAGTGGACGGCCGACAGACAAGCCGCTCAGGCTGAGGCCCACGGGCAAGCTATGACCCAAGACGGCCACCGTGTGCCCGTGTTGGCCAACATCCGTGGCCTCTCCGACGCCCGCCTGGCCTTGGAACACGGTGCCGAAGGCGTCGGCCTGCTCCGCACCGAATTTCTCTTCTTGGAGCGCCTGACCCCCCCGGAAGAGGACGAACAAGTGACCGTCTACAAGGCCATTGCCGAAACCTTGGGCGCGCGCCCCCTCGTCATCCGAACCTTGGACGTGGGCGGTGACAAGCCATTACCCTACGTCACCTTGGACCCGGAAGACAATCCTTTCCTGGGCCTCCGCGGAGTGCGCTTCTCCTTGGCCCATCCCGAACTCCTCAAGACACAACTGCGGGCGATCTTGCGCGCCAGCCCGGAATATCACTTCAAGGTGATGTTCCCCATGGTCGCTGACTTGTCGGAACTCAGACAGATCAAGGCGCTGTGGCAGGATGTCGTGCGTGAGGTGGAAGCTGCTGGCCTTCCCCACGCCGCCAATCTCCCTGTGGGCATCATGGTGGAAGTGCCCGCCGCCGCCGAGCTGGCCGACGTGCTGGCCCCCGAGGTGGACTTCTTCAGCGTGGGCACAAACGACTTGAGCCAGTATACCCTCGCAGCGGACCGCACCAACCCCCATGTAGCCCCTCTCGCCGATGCCCTGCACCCCGCTGTGCTCCGGCTGATTCGCCGCACCGTGGAGGCCGCCCAACGGACTGGCATTCCCGTCAGCGTGTGTGGTGAAGTGGCCGGTGATCCTGTGGCCGTGCCCGTGCTCGTGGGTTTAGGCGTGAACGAGCTCAGCGTCAATCCGCCAGCCGTTCCGGTCGTCAAAGCAACGCTTCGCCGGTTCACCCTGGAACACGCCCGCACCCTGGCGGCTGAAGTCCTGGAGATGAGCTCTGCCCAAGAGGTGCGCGCCCACGTGAGGGCTGTACTAGGCACTGACTGAGCCCCCTGTACTCCGCTCGGGCAGTTTGTGCCCCGCGTGCGGCTGCGGGCCTTTCGTCACGTGGCTCACCGTGATCCGGCCGCGAGCACGCCCTCCACTCCTTCGTGGCGTGGACAGGAAGTGCCTCCAATGGGTGCTTATAAGACATTTTACCTATTGTGGAGACGCCTAGTATCCGCTATGCTTGAAGTGTGTGTGGATGCAAGCCGGGAACCGCCCGTCAGCATTACATCATCTGAAACCCGAACACCTGACACGGCAAAGTGTGTCGTTCTTCTACCTCCTCTCGTTATCTGTGTTCTGACTGACCAAAGCACATGTTGGAGATGAAGTCTATCATGAAGACATGTATTGGGTGTTCTTCAACCATTCTGGTGCGACACCTCATTACACATCCCCTAACTCGAGTGTTATCAGTTGACCTGAATGCTGGCTTTATTTTTTTGTCCGACAACGTGTTTCTGGATTGACTCTACTGAAGAAAAGCTCACTCGCCACCAATTGGTGGCGAGAGCGAGGGAGAAAATGGCCATTTCGGGTGCTCTCTTTCCTGAGTCTGCCCGTATATCGGGCAAAAGTGGGCTCCTTGGCCCCGCCGGATCCATCAAATCGGGCTTTTTTCAGGGAAGCCTGGATTTGTTTGTGAGAGGCGGAGTGTGAACCGAACCTTTCACAGGTCGACTTCAGACACTGCCAAGAATGCCGTTGAAGGGGGAATGTTGTGAATGATACACACGTCAGGGAGGTACTCGGGGATCTGAAACAGAAAACCGGAGCTAGTACAACCCTTATCCTGGCGGTCGATGGTCGCATTTTGGAGGAAGTTGGCCAGGTGGAGGGCATTGAAAAGGCCACCTTGGCGGCTCTCCTCGGCCATGGGATGGCGGCCTTCTACGAACTGTCCCATATTTCCAAGGGAGAAAGTGGGCAGCGCGTATTCTTCTCCTACCAGGATCGCTTCTACCAAGTGATCTGCACCAGCATCACGTCGGATCATTTTCTGACGGCCGTTTTCGACTTACAACTTGCTCCGGCGCCACCGATTGGCACTATCTGGTTTTACACCAAGCGGGCGTGTGAGCGCCTCCTGAAAACCCTTGGGGTGAGTATCTCCCAGGAGGAACGCCGGCAAAATGAGAACTTAATGGGGCAGCTCTGGGAGGAAATTGACGATATCTTCCCACACAGCTAGGGAAGTATCCTGGAGGAACAAGGAGGCGCGTTGGCCTTTTGGGATCATAGGGTTCCGGACCAAATATGTGGCCCGGTGCTCGTATGGGGTGGCCGGTGGTGTCTGCTGTCCAACGCTTGAAAAGAAAGGAAGGTGTCCCCGTGAAGCAAGCCGAGACCAACCGGAAGCTTTGGCAGAAAGCCGCGCAGGAAATGGGCGCCAACGTGTTGGTTGTCTTGGATGGAGCCGGCCATCTCATCGAGACGGTGGGCGGACGGCCCGGCTTCAGCACTGAGACCATGAGCAGTTTGGCGGCTGCCAGCTTGGCAGCCCTCCGGGAAATTCGTCGTCTCTCCCAAATCGGCGCCGGTGACGATGAGGAACTGGTGCTCTTGGAAGGGCCTCAAGGCCGGGTCTTCATGGGAAAGGGAAAAGGGGAACTGCTGTTCGTGGCTGTGCTCCCCCCGGAGAGTTTCTTGGGCATGGCCCGGCTCATCTTCAAGCAGCTCCTGGATCGGGAGTGGGAGGGTGTTGAGCTGCCTGCCTCGGTCGATGATCTCCCGTTGCCATCGTTTTCCTCTGAAGATCAGAATCTTTTGGATGATTTTGATGGCCTCGAAGGGTTCGACTTGGACGCCATCTGGAACAACGGGGAGTAGCTAATGCTCGTCAACACCCAAAAGCGTGAACTGCAAATCAAAATCGTCTATTATGGCCCGGCCCTGTCGGGCAAGACGACCAACATCGAACAGGTCTTCAAAAGCATTCCCCCGGACCGCCGCAGTGACCTCACGGTCATGAAAACCAGTGGTGATCGCACGCTCTTCTTCGACTACATGCAGGTGGAATTGGGCAAAGTGGCTGGCTTCACGCCGCGCATCAACCTCTACACCGTGCCCGGCCAAGTCATGTACGCCATGACCCGCAAGATCGTGCTGCGAGGTGCCGACGCCGTCATCTTCGTGGCCGACAGCTCGCCCTTCCGGATCCGCGAAAACCTCTACTCCTGGCGGCAACTGTTTCAACACTTGAAGGACCTGAACGTGGACTTGAAGTCCTTTCCCATCGTGGTGCAGTGGAACAAACGAGACCTTCCCAACGCCGCTCCCATTCCCCTGCTGGAACAAGTGCTGCAAGTGCGCGGACGGTATCCGACGTTTGAGGCCATCGCGATCCGCAACGTGGGGGTGAAAGAGACCCTGCAGGCAACGTTGAAACTCCTGTTCAAAAAAGGTGCGAGGAATGAGCGTACACCACAATCCAAACCACAACCGCAGCCAGAGCCGAAGCCAACATCTTGAGGAGGTGCTTTCCCGCGTCACGAGAGACCACGGTTTTCTGGCCGCTGTCCTAACCAACGCCGAAGGTCTCCCCCTCTCGGCCGCTGCCGGCGAGGACCGTCTGCTCTCCGAGGTGTTGGCAGCCGTCGCGCCGGTGATTGAACGGGCGGCCTATCAGTCCAACATTCACTCAGGACTGGAGTCGGCGGACGAGGTCGTCATCCAAAATGTGGACCGGACCCGAATCGTGTGTCGGTTCTTCACAGTAAACGACCAGCCGCTGATTTTGGCTTGTGTGGTCCCCAAGGATGTGGCCTACCGCCGGGTGATGAACCGAGCCATTCGGGACATTCGACAGGCGTGGAACTTGGAATTGGAGCCGTAACCGTGAACGTGCAAGGACAACTCAACCAAGTTGACGTGCCTAGTGTGGTCGAATTGGCCCGCCAGACAATGGAGAGTGTGGTCGTGGTCCTCACCAACGGTGACGAACAGGGCACGATCTACGTTGAGCGGGGACACGTCGTCCATGCCGAGTACGGCGAATTGGTGGGGCCAGAGGCCTTCTACCACCTTATGACCTTGAGCGAAGGGACCTTCGAGCTCCGGCCTGTGGACCAAGTGCCCGGGCACACCATCAATCAACCGTGGAATTCCCTCCTGTTGGACGCCCTCCAATACTTGGACGAACATGGCCTGACGATTGGCGCCCCGTTACCTGAAGAGGAGATCGCAGAGCTGGACTCCTCCCAAGAGGCGGGCCCGACAACGGGTGAGAACCCCTTCGTGGTGCTCCTCCACGGGCTGTTGGAGGAGGCATCGGCCATTCATGGCGCCGCCATTGTAGGCACCGACGGCCTCGTCCACGCGGCGATCACGCCTGACAGCCACGTGGACGAAGACCTCACCGGTGCGGTGGCGGCGGCCATCTACGCCTTGAGCGCGCAGCGTGGCGCAATTAAAGCGCGGCGGCCTCCAACACACCCTGATCCAAGGCGATGGGGGCAATATCATCGTGATGGTCATTGACGACCGCACCCTGTTTGTGGGGCTCACGCCCGAGGGCGTGAGCGGGCATGGCCTTTGCCGAGGCCAGCCGGATGGTTCGACGGTTGGCCGAGGCGGTGAACAGGGCTTGAGCTCTGTTCTACACAAGCACCTTTTTCCCTTTTGGGGATCAGGCTGGTAGATAACAAAAACGTGCTACAATTTTCGAGAAAGGATACGTGTTCTCATGCATACTGCTTCACAACTGGTCGAACAATTACGTGCCCTCAAGGCACGGAAGCGTGAGGGCGAAATCGACATGCGTGCCTACTACCAACAGCTCTTGGAGCTCTTGGACCACGTCGTCCACTCGTTGGTCGGGGAGGTAGACAGCTTGACCGACGAGGAGATCATCCTTCAGACCCCGCTCCTGCTTCTCTTCCTCGAAGAACAGGTGGCCAAGTTCGACGAACGTGAGAGCTAGTTCGAGCCTCCTAGTCACAGCCATGCTGTGGCTTGTCTTCTGTGACGAAGTCGTCGTGAGGCCAAAACCAAACGAAAGGACAGAGGGGGTAAACAATCATGGCGCAAAAAACCGGCGAAATTCTCTCGCAACACCTTCAGGAACTCCTGGACCAATCATCTGACATTGAGGGGGCCGCCGTCGTCGGCGTGGACGGCCTGGTCTACTCCGCGAACATGCCCCACCGTGACATGGACGAAGACCTCACCGGCGCAGTGGCAGCGGCCGTCTACGCCCTCAGTATGCGCAGTGTGAACCAGCTCAAACGGGGTAAGCTCTGGCGCACGCTCATTCAGGGCGATGATGGTAACATCGTTGCAGCCAGAGCGAATCAACGATCGGACTCTCTTCGTGGGTCTTACGCCCAAGAACGTGAACTTAGGCATGGCCTTCGCCGAGGCGCGAACCATCGCCAAGCAGTTGGCCGATGTCCTGGCCGACTTTGCCTAACTCTTGCTGGGAGACCTCCCGCCGAGAGGTGTCTAAACTCAGAAAGGATTCACGGCATGGTGGCTCAGACTGCTGCCCAATTGGCCGAACACCTGCGCGCGCTCAAGGAGCAACGCAAGAACGGTGCGCTCGACATGAGGGCCTACTACCGGGAACTGCTTGTGCTCACCGGAACGCTGGTCAAGTCCCTCGTGGAAGAAGCCACTGACATCAGCGAGGAGGAGTTGCTCACCCAAGTGCCACTGCTTCTCGTCTTCATCGAAGAACAAGTGCGCAAGTTGGGGGAACGCGAGTAGCCATCTCACCTGAATCGAGTAGAATAGTGGTGTGGTTGGCGGAAGCGCGTCCGCTGTTCTATCTTCCGACCTCTACCTGTAGGCGATGCTGCCGGTGGGACGATGGGCTTCCACCGGCAGCAGGCTTGTTCAAGGCCGTGTGTTTCCGTGCGGGCCGCGGCTCGGCCGGCACGCACGGTGACGCCGAGGGACACCCGTCCATCACCGATCACGAACATGGGGAGGAAGAGCATGGTGGAAACCGCTGGTGAACTCACCGAACGGCTGAATACCTTGAAGGCACAGCGCCGTGCTAGAGAAATCGACAACCGGATGTACTACGCTGAGTTGTTGAAGTTGACGTCGTCCTTGATGGAATCCCTGATTGACGAAGTGGACCGAATGGACGACTCGATCATCCGTTTGCAGGTGCCGCTTATTTTGGTCTTCCTCGAGGACCAGATCGCCAAGTTTGACGAACGCTCGTAACGCGCTCCGCCATCGTGGCCGCCTCTCCCCTGCTCCTCCTCCGGCCGAGGAGCAGGGGCTGGCGGCAGGCTCTCCCCACACTCCCACAGGTGTATGAATTTTTAGCCGTTCCTCCGCCGGTCGTTCACCCTCCGTTCACCCGAGCCCTGTACCCTTGAAACACAACACAGGTCCCGACTGAGCACACCGTTCTCCGGGAGGAGGGTGGAAGCCCATGAAGGTTGTCAACAGTGTGGTGGTGGCCTGGTGGCTTCTGGCCGCAGCGATCCTCACAGGCGCAGGGCCAAGGGGCGGTGATTTCCCGGTCCCGTCGATCCCTGCCACACGCCCCATCTCGCCGGACCAATTCGGCTTGGTTTTCGTCAACTCCGCGGAGACCCTTCGCTCCCCTGAGCGCATCCGACGGGGTGTGGCCACCGGAGCTCGCTTGGACCGTTTTCCCCTCTACTGGCACTTCATCGAAACTGCCCCCAACACCTTTGAGTGGAGCCGGCAGGATGCGGCCATCCGCGCCGATGAAGCCCAAGGGCTGGGCGTGTTGGCTGTGCTCTTGGGCGTGCCGGCCTTCTACTCGTCCGGCAGTGGTGCTGGCGTGGCCACGGTCCCGTTGCCGCCCTTGGGCGGTTCAGTGGTGCGCTCAGCAACCATCACCCCTTCAACGGCAGACCGCCGCTGCGGCCCTGCGCCGCCGGTGGGCCTCTTCGAGCCTATCTTTTCCGACGGCACCGACGAGCCGGGGCCGGGCAAGGCCGTCAACCCCGATAACCCTTGGGCCCACTTTGTGGCACAGGCTGTTGAGCGCTACCGGCCGGGTGGAACGGCCGGCACGAACGTCCGCTTCTGGGAGATCTGGAACGAACCCGATCTTTGCCAGTTCTGGAACGGCAGCGTGGAGGCATATGCGCGTCTGCTCAAGGTGGCCTACCTGGTGATCAAACAGGACGACCCAGATGCCACGGTGTTGTGGGGCGGCCTAGCCCACTATGAACAGCCCGATTTCCTGCCCACGTTGGTTAACATCCTGGCTCAAGACCCCTTGGCGGAGGCCTATAACGGCTTCTTCGACGCGGCGGCCAGTCATCAGTACAGCGCCTCCTGGCTTGGCTACCGGTACACCAAACGGGTGCGGGAGACGTTGGCCTCCGTGGGGTGGGCAGACAAACCGATCTGGATCACCGAGAGCGGCGTGCCCGTCTGTGACGATTACCCTGGGCCGCCGTGCCCGAGTCCCTACCGGGCCACGCCCCAAGAACAGGCTGCTTACATTTGGCAGAACATCGCCTACACCCGCATGGCCGGCGGCGGTCCCATCTTCCACTTCCAACTCCACGATGACTGTGGCAATGTCATTGCCCCCAATTCACCTGACGGCTTTGGCCTGCGCAAGAATGAGCCCCAGAGTTTCTGTTCGCCTGCCAACGCGGAGCCCCGACCGGCTTACACTGCCTTCCAAGTGGCCGTGCGCTACTTGGAGAGCACCGAGTTCCTCTGGGCAGACATGGCCGGACCGGCACGGCGGGTCGCTTTCTACGAGCCAACGGCCAGAGAGCGGCGCCTCATGGTGTGGAACACCGGTGGCCGCCCCTTCCAAGTGCGCGTGCCCGCCACTGGAACGTCTGGCCGCCTGGTGGCCCTTGACGGCTCCGAACGCCTCATTGAACCGCTTGCCGGCGAATACCGTTTGGACTTAGCACCGGCCACCAACCAGAACTTTCCCGGGTCATCCCTCTACACCATCGGCGGCCCTCCCGTTTTGATCGTGGAGGAGGACACGCGCCCCCCGACGGCCACGGTGAATGTGGATGTCGTTTCCCCGTTGACCGTGCCCGTGGCCTGGAGTGTTCGGGATTTGGGTTCTGGGGTAGCCTCAGTCGAAGTGTGGGTGCAGCCGGAGGGGGGAACGTGGCAGATGTGGCGTCGCACCCCGTTGCCCGAGGGCCAGGCCACGTTTGAAGCACCAGCCCCTGGACGATATGCCTTTGGCGTGGTGGCCGAAGATCGTGCGGGCAACCGCAATGCTGCCCCTGCGGGCGTAGTCCAAACGTTGGCCACGGATGATCCCCCGCGCCTCCGCGTGAGCGGTCAAGTGGTGGACGTGCGCGGCCGTTCCGTGCCCTACGCGCGCGTGAAGGTAGGGGATGTGTCAACGTTCGCCCGGGATGATGGTCGTTTCGTGCTCAGCGTGCCGGCTGGGAGGTGGGATGTGCGCGTCCAAGAGCGTCTAGTGCGGCGTGGTGTGGTGCTCACGGCCCCGCTCACGTTGACCCTCCTGTTCTCACCAAACCCATCTCCAGTGCGCAACGGTGACTTTGAACAGGATCTCACAGCGTGGGAGTTGAGTGGGAGCACCCCGGCCACTGTTGAACGGTGGCCGGGCACCCAGGACCATCGCCTCCGGCTGGCCCCGGCCTTCGTGCCCGATCCGTGTGGCTGTGTGCCCGGCGAAGATGGCAGTGTGGGCGGAAATTCCACTGTCTCGCAGCGGGTGCGCTTGCCCGATGGCTCGCCTGTCTTGGCCCTCTGGTACGGCGTGGAGAGTGCCGAGACCGAGCCCGGCCACGACAAGTTCGAGATCATCGTGGTGGATCAGGAGAACCGGGCCCATTACCTCTACGTTCAGGAGACGAGCAGCTTGGGTGGTCTCCTCTCCTTGGACCTCTCCGCCTTTGCCGGCCAGGAAGTACGGCTGATCTTCAACCTCTACCAGTCTTCTCCCCAACGACCCACCACCGCGTGGGTGGATTGGGTGACCGTAGGGCAGGATGTGCCCGTTTTCCTCCCGCCGATTTCGGAGATCTTCTTGCCGTTCATTTCCCGGTGAGAGCAGCAGCGGCCAACCGTGGTTTCAACGGTGAGGCCGCCGGCTCATTCCTGCTTCGCGCCGGGATCAGTTTGAGTGTCCGTCCTGCCTGCCACGGCGCCCCGGCGGAGCGCGTGGAGCATTTCCCCATATGCCTCCCGCTCCAACGCTAGGAGCAGACCAGCGTACACTCCCACGAAAAGCGCTGGTTTGACCAGGAGTTGGGCCCACACGACCGGCCACGTGTGTTCGACCCAGAGCCCTGTGACGAACCCTGCGGTCATGGCCACCAGGGGCCGGCCCATGAGATCGCCCACGGAACAGTCCACCGTGGTCACCAGGGAACGGTACATGATGCCGAGCCCCAGCAGGAGCATCGCGTCGGCTACCAGCGCGGCTCCGGCAATGCCGGCTACCTCGGTGGCCACGATCACGGCCGGTACGAAGAACATCGCCTGAACGAGCGTGGCCTGCCGGGGCACGTGGGGTTGACCGGTGGCGAAAAAGAGGTTTTGTGTTAACATAACCACAGGGCTCAGGGAGGCGTAAACCACCAGGAGCCGAAATGTCCACAACATAGGAATCCACTTGGTGCCGATGATGAAGCGAATGAATTCCGACATCATGAGGGCGGCCAAGCCGGCCACGAGAAACCCGGTGCGCAAGATCACGGAAGCCGACCGGGTGTAGGCGCGCGAGAGACGTGGACGATCGTGTTGGAGCCTAGCGAAGATGGGGGTGAAGACGGTCGTGAG
This sequence comes from Ardenticatenia bacterium, assembly GCA_030949995.1. Taxonomy (GTDB): domain Bacteria; phylum Chloroflexota; class Anaerolineae; order Ardenticatenales; family Ardenticatenaceae; genus WFWG01. The sequence continues at coordinate 4,687 of JAUZRY010000011.1, read as the reverse complement.
CGGATCCGCGACCGCGCGCCGCGTGTAGCGGGCAAAGGTGTATGCCCGGTTGTAGTAGCCTAACGCCAGATCCCCGAGGGCAGTGCCGACCCAGAAGTCATCAAATGTGTCCAGCACGTGGCTGACGTTGCCGATGACCCACATGGAGCGGCCGTATCGCCACAACCAGGTCGCCCATGAACGGCGCCACCCCATGCCGGGCCACCATGAGCGGAAGGCCCCCCAGCTGAACACAAAGCGTGTCATGGCTCCGGCGGCCTGCTCGGCCACAAGAGCCCAGACACCCCAGCCTTGCCAGGCCGCGTATGGCCCCACGATGACCATCGCGGTGGCTGCAGCCACGTCAACGGTGGCCAGTCGGGCAAAGGCCAGCTCCCGGCGGAGGAACATCTCCTGGAAAATGCTCACGCTGGAGAGAAAGGCCACGCCGGCCAAGGCAGCCAGCACTGGCGTGAAATGAGGTACGTCGGCGTAGAGCCGGCCCAAAATGGGGGCCAGCAGGATGAGGATGCCAAAGGCCACGGTGTCGAGAGCGAGGCGCAACCAAAAGTAAGTGCGGAGAAACGCTTCATCGGGCTGTGGCTGGTGGAGAAAGGCATTGTCCAAGCCGAGGCCCCGCAATCTCGACACCAGGCCGATGAAGAACATGGCCAAGGCTACAGTGCCGAAATGCGCGGGAGCCAAGAGGCGGGCCAGGAGAATGGAGCGCAGAAGGCCAAGGGCTAGGGTGACCAAGGAGGCCGCGAAGATGTACGCGGAGCCGCGCACGGCGTGGGCTGCCAACGGTGGTGTGGGTGTCATGGGGGCGTCTGCTCCGCGGGGTGGCCACATGGGTGGGATTGCGCCCCGCGGCCTTCGTGTAGCCGATAGCGGGAGTGGGACAAAGGGAGCCAAGTGGCGTGAAACCGCAAAGTGTGGTAGGCTTCCACGTGCCGGGAGCCAGAGTTTCGGTGATGCCGAGGTCCGCGCCTATGACTCGACTGCGTAGGGGAAGGGGAAAGCTGGCCGTTGATCCGGAGGAGCTGAGACAGATCGATGCCCTGCACCGTGCTGGGGAGGGCCTGATTGGTGGGGACCCGTATAAGCGCCACGCGCGTAACTCGTTGGTGCCGCCCGAGCCGGCCCCTTGGTTCTGCGTGGCACAGGCGTCGCCGGCTCACTGGCGCCGTTTGCGCCGCTTTCTGCTGGAAGCGCCCGTGGAGATCGAGATCGGCGCCGGAGATGGTCGGTTTATTCTCGAGTGGGCTGAGCAGCACCCGGATCGTCACTTTCTCGCCTTCGAAATTCGCCTCAAACATGTCAAGCGCGTGTACGCGGGCGTGGTGGAGCGGGGCTTGGACAACCTGTGGGTGTGTGACGACGACGCGCGGGGGGTTCTACTGAACATTGTGCCGTCGAACACAGTGGAAGTTGTGCACTTGCTGATGCCCGACCCTTGGTGGAAGAAACGCCAAGCCCGCCGGCGCCTCATAAGCCCCTACATGCTCGACGTATTGGCTGCTGTGCTGAAGCCGGGCGGCATCTTCCGCTTCGAGACCGATGTGGAGGGATATCCTGAGCTGGTGGACATGTTAGTGGCTGACCACCCGGCGTTTATTCCCCACAACCCTGCCTTGGCTGAGCGCTTTCGGGACGCACCGCTCACGTCGCGACAACGCTGGTGTGAGGAACACGGTGTGCCCGTGCACCGCCGCTATTACACTCGCCGATAGCCCTACGGCTACAGGCTGCCGTACAGGGTCGTGCAGGTCACCGGAGGGGCTCAAATTTCAACACCCGGACGGTCACTTCCGTGTCGGGCAGCACAGTGCCATCCTGATCGTGCACGTTCCCCAGGCGAATCAGCACCGGAAAGGCGTACTGGTCATCGTACCGCACGGCCACGTTCCGCTGCTGGCCGGCCAGTTCGCCACCCACCATGCCGAAGAGCCCGGGCACTGTGTAGGGTTCAGCACGCTGGCCCGTGAGCTCCTGGGGAGGGTCCCAGTCCCGGGTTTCATCGTTCCAATAGCGCAGCGTGACGCGCACGATCTGCCCGTCTTGTACCACCACTTCAACTCGCCGGCGTTCGTTGTAGCGTTCCACCTCGATCAGGGATCGATACGAGGTAATGCCGAGCGCCTCCCACGCCTGGCGCTGGGCGTTGTTGCGGTCGAAGGAAGCAGGCGAGACCGAGAAACGCTCAGTGATCCCACACGCGCTCAAGAGCACAATGAGCACCACGGCAAGGGCGAGGGGCAGGGGACGGGGATAGGATGGAATGCTGACACCGAGTGTGCGCATAGCGTTACTCCCCGCGTTCAATGGAGTTGAGTCAAGTTGTATTGTATTCTGACACTCGGAGCTTCATTTGTCAATTGGCCCAAAATTCACCGGAGGAGAGTCATGTACGCTGTGATCACCGGCGGTGCCGGGTTTATTGGGTCTCACTTGGCCGAAGCGCTCCTTGCCCGTGGGGATGTCGTCTACGTGATTGACGATCTCTCCACAGGCACTATCCGCAACATCGATCACCTCAAGGTGAACGATCGCTTCCACTACATTGTTGACACCATCGAGAACGTCCCTGTCATGGCAGAACTGGTGGACCGGGCTGACATTGTCTTCCACTTGGCCGCGGCTGTGGGTGTCCGCCTGGTTGTGGAGAGCCCGGTACGCACGATCGAGACCAACTTGCGGGGTACGGAGATCGTGTTGGCCTTGGCCGCCAAGAAGCAAAAGCCTGTCTTCCTGGCCTCCACCAGCGAAGTGTACGGCAAGTCAGAACATGTCCCCTATTCTGAGGACGACGACCTCCTGATCGGGCCGCCCCACGTTGGCCGGTGGTCCTACGCGTGCAGCAAGGCTATGGACGAATTTCTTGCCCTGGCCTATTGGCGCGAGCGAGGGCTGCCGGTGGTAATCGGCCGCCTCTTCAACACTGTGGGACCACGCCAAACAGGGCGGTACGGCATGGTCTTGCCCCGCTTCGTGCAACAGGCGTTGAAGGGGGAGCCTATCACGGTCTACGGCGACGGTGAGCAGAGCCGCTGCTTCGGGTACGTGGAGGACGTGGTCCAGGCGATCATTCGCCTCATGGAGACACCTGAGGCTGTAGGTCACGTCTTCAACATTGGCAACGACGAGGAGATCACAATCAATGAACTGGCCCGGCGCGTTAAAGCCCTGAGCAATAGCACGTCGCAAATTGTCCACGTGCCCTATAACCAAGCCTTCGGGGAGGGCTTCGAGGACATGCGCCGACGAGTACCGGACCTGCGCAAAATTAGGCGTACCATCGGGTATGAGCCGCGCGTGGGCATTGACGAAATCATTCGGCGGGTTATCGAGTACGAGCGCTACCACGCTCCCGTATCCCCACCGCGATGGTCCTTTGACCGTGGGAACTTTTATTATTACATTATTTTATTTTCTCTTTTTTTTATTACAGTGAGTTTGAAATCAGTGACTTCGTTCCCTTCGGGAGAACAGGTGTTTAATCATTCACGGCTATCGTGGCTGCTTTCGCTTATATTATGTGCTTTATGTATACTACCTTGTAATGCCCAACAATGTTGTGCTTGCTTACTACACGCTTATGTGTGTAGTTGTGTATGTGACAGTGTGTGTGTGTGTGTGGTGTGTGATCTGCAAGTGCTGCTAATAACCGCTTGCCCAATTCCACCTGCATGTAGTCGAAGAAGAGCGTGCGATCACCACTGGTTTTCATGACCGTGAGGTCCTCTGCGGCGGTCGGGGAATGCTTTTGAAGACCTGTTCGATGTTGGTCGTCTTGCCCGACAGGGCCGGGCCATAATAGACGATTTTGATTTGCAGTTCACGCTTTTTGGGTGTTGACGAGCACATTAGCTACTCCCCGTTGTTCCAGATGGCGTCCAAGTCCGAACCCTTCGAGGCCATCAAAATCATCCAAAAAAGATTTCTGATCGCTTCAGAGGAAAACGATGGCAACGGAGATCATCGACCGAGGCGGGCAGCTCAACACCCTCCCACTCCCGATCCAGGAGCTGCTTGAAGATGAGCCGGGCCGTGCCCAAAAGAAACTCTCCGGGGGAGCACAGCCACGAACAGCAGTTCCCCTTTTCCCTTTCCCATGAGGACCCGGCGCTTGAGGCCCCGCTTCCAGAGAGCACCAGTTCTCACATCGTCACCGGCGCCGATTTGGGAGAGGCAGCACGAGATTTCCCGGAGGGAGCTGCCAAGCTGGCGGCCGCCAGGCTGCTCATGGTCTCAGTGCTGAAGCCGGGCCGTCCGCACCGTCTCGATGAGATGGCCGGCTCCATCAAAGACAACCAACACGTTGGCGCCCATTTCCTGCGCGGCTTTTCTGCCAAAAGCTTCCGGTTGGTCTCGGCTTGCTTCACGGGGACACCTTCCTTTCTTTTCAAGCGTCGGACAGCAGACACCACCAAGGCCACCCCGCTACGAGCACCGGGCCACATATTTGGTCCGGAACCCTAGTGATCCCAAAGGCCAACGCGCCTCCTTGTTCCTCAGGATACTTCCCTAGCTGTGTGGGAAGATATCGTCAATTTCCTCCCAGAGCTGCCCCATTAAGTTCTCATTTTGCCGGCGTTCCTCCTGGGAGATACTCACCCCAAGGGTTTTCAGGAGGCGCTCACACGCCGGCTTGGTGCGAAACCAGATAGTGCCAATCGGTGGCGCCGGAGCAAGAGTTGTAAGTCGA
>JAUZRY010000010.1 GCA_030949995.1 Ardenticatenia bacterium | reverse complement strand
GGCACGTGGGCGTGGCGCGTTGGTCGCGAACTGTGGATCGGCGACAGCCTGACCGTCTGCCTGCCTGACGTGGAGCCGTGGATGGGCCTGTTGGCGTGGAGTGCCCTGCACGGCATTGAGGACGTGGAGCTGAGACGCCGTCTGCACTGGCTGGCCGATGCCCTGCTGGCCCGCGCGCCGGAAGGATCGTTCGCCGGCCTCTTGCCGGAGCTGGTGGCCGGCGAGGAGTTGACCGATCGGCCCGACCTGGCGCGTCACGACCGATTGCTCCGTTGGCGGGCCGCGCGCGTGTTGCGCCCCCTCATGCCGGCCTTGGAGACAGGGGACATGGTCGTGGTCGAGACGCTGGGCAACCGTGCGGCCGGCCTGGGGCCCGGAACCCCACCGGCAGGAGATCACTTCCTGATCGGGCTGGTCGCCGGCCTGCGCGTGTGGCCCCATGTGGTCGAGGCATCCGGGCTCAAGCTGGAACCTGTGCTCCGCCGGCTGATCCTCGGCGCGGCCGAGCGCACCGATGCATTGGGGTGGGAGCTCCTCCAAGGGGCGCTCAACCACGTCTTCGACGAGCCTTGGCACCATCTGGCACACCTTCTGCGGGATGACAGCTCTCCTCCCGATGAGCAACATGCTCGCCTGGTGGCCTTGGTGCAAGCGTGGCTCAAGCGGCCCGACATGCTGGGAAGCAGTGGCCTGGCCGGGTTCGTGTTACCCTTCCTCTGGCACCAGCGCGTGATGACCACGTAGTGCGTGGAGTGCTCTGAGCCTCTCGTGGACCTTGGCGGGGTATGGACAGGACAGCGGTAACCGTTGTTCCAAAGCCGTGGAGAACGAGGAGCCCCCTTTTGGCCGTCTCTCAGGAGATACAGGAGGCCTTCGCGCCGAGCCCGTTGATCCACAGCCGGCGCCAGGTGGGAGAAGCGCCTTTCAGGGGGGCTCGCGCTTGAACCCCTGCACGCACCTGACCCGGATCTTGGAGCCGCGCCCGATCACCACCTGCTCCGTGCGATTCACGCCCCTCTGATGAGGGGCGTGGGCGTTCGATTCGAGCAACACCGGGCGATAGCGGCACAGTCAACGTGCCGACTGCCCCTGGTCCGGTGGTCGCGCCTGCTGCACCAGGAGCAGCCGGCGCCGTGTTACCGCTTCGTCGCTGTGATCCCTCCGGCGGTCCCCGGCCAATCACCTGCGCCAACAGGCGGGACGGTGCTCGTGGATCGTGCCGGCCCACAAGCCTACATCCTGCTCCTGGTCCACAACCACCGCTCAGAGTCCCTCCTCCGCCCGACTAGGGAATGCCGGTCCCACCGACCCCGATCCGGCGTCCCCGTGATCTCCCTTGCCGATGTTGCCGTCGGGCCACGGTTGTTTTGTTTCTCGTTCTTTCCGCACTCCTTGGGCCTGCACCGGGCACCACGCCGTGCTGGCCCCCACCGGCACTGTTCTCCCTCCTGCCCTTGGAGTCAACAGGGCCCCCTTTTTATCCCTTGACAAGGGGCCTAAGGTATGTTATATTGGGGCTAAATCGTTTTAGCGACCATGCCGGGCGCCCGACGACAAGCCCCAATAGGCCAAGAGGAGGCAACGTGACCGCAAAGCGGCGGGTCACCATCCGGGATGTGGCTGAGCAGGCCGGCGTCTCCCAGACGACCGTCTCCTTCGTCCTCAACAACGTGGAGGGCATGCGCATCAGCGCCGAAACGCGCCAGCGTGTGCTGGAAACCGCCCGTGCCCTCGGTTACCATCCCGACGCCTCGGCCCGCCGGCTCGTGCAGGGGCGCACACGGGTTGTGGCGTTCATTGAATACCACTCTCCTCACGCCGCTCTGGTTGACCCCTTCCTCGCCGAAGTGTTGCGCGGCCTGCACGCCGTCGCCCGCCAGCGCGGCTACCACATCCTCTTCGAGCCCCTTACCCCCTCCGACGAGGCCTTTCGGGAAGCCTTTGTGCGCCTGGTGCGGGAGCGCCACGCTGACGGCGTCATCCTCTCGGGGCCCAGATTTGACGACCGCTCCCTGTTGCCCATCCGTCACGAAGAGGTGCCCGTCGTGCTTCACGGCCGGCCTCCCTCTGGGGAGTGGCCCTTCATTGACGTGGACAACGTCCACGGCGCTCACTTGGCCACTGAGCACCTGATCCGGCTGGGCCACCGGCGCATTGCCCTCATCACGCACGCCCCCCTGGTCTACACGGCCGCTGCCGACCGTCGGGCTGGCTACATCCAGGCCCTACAAGCCGCCGGCCTGCCCGTGGAGCCCACCTACATCCGCGAGGCCGCCTTCACGCCCGAAAGCGGCAAGCAGGCCATGTACGCCCTGCTGACCGTCTCGCCGCGACCCACGGCCGTCTTCGTGGCAGGGGACACGGTGGCCTTGGGCGTCCTCCAAGCGGCCAAAGAGGCCGGCCTGCGCGTCCCCGACGATGTCGCTGTAGTGGGCTTCGACGACATTCCTCTGGCCGCCTACTTCGCCCCCCCTCTCACCACCGTGCGGCTGCCCGCCTACGGCCTAGGGTGGGGAGCCGGAGACTTGCTCATCCGGCTTCTGGAGGAGGAAGAGGTGCGCTCCCCCCACGTGCTGCTCCAGACGGAACTGGTCGTGCGCCGGTCCTGCGGGGCCGCGTCCCCTCAAACCCCATGAGGGGCGTGGAGGGAGATTCCGCCGGCCGGTTGGGACGGAGTGGATCAATACCAAGAGGAGGAGACTGATGTTCAGAAAGCTGCTCGTTCCGGCCGTACTCGTTGGGCTGTTGTGGCTGGTGGCCGCCTGCGCCCAACAGCCGGCCACCCAAGTTGTCGAGCGTGTCGTCACCCAAGTCGTGGAACAGACTGTACCCGTCGAAGTGACCCGTGTTGTCGAGCAGCCGGTGGAAGTCACCAAGGTGGTGGAAGTTCCTGTCTCGCGTGGCGTGGTGACCGTCCTCGGCGTGTGGGGCGGTGACGAGTTGGCCAACTTCCAGGAAGCTGTCTTCCCCTTCACCGAGGAGACGGGCATTGGCATGGCCTTCGAAGGGACTCGTGACTTGGCCGCTGTGCTCACCACCCGTGTGGAGGCCGGCAACCCGCCCGACCTGGCCATCCTGCCCAACCCCGGCCAGCTCTACGAGCTCGCCTCTCAAGGTGAACTGGTGCCCCTCGACGAGTTCATCGACATCGAGGCCATGCGGGAACAGTACGGCGATTCCTGGATTGAGCTGGGCAGTTACGATGGCCGGCTCTACGGCGTCTTCTACAAGGTGGCCATCAAGAGCTTGGTCTGGTACAACCCCAAGGCATTCGAGGCGAACGGCTACCAAGTGCCCACCACGTGGGACGAGCTCATCGCCCTTTCGGACCAGATTGTGGCCGATGGCGGCACGCCCTGGTGCATTGGCTTGGAGAGCGGGTCGGCCAGCGGTTGGCCGGGCACCGACTGGATCGAGGACATCATGCTGCGGACCGCCGGCCCCCAAGTCTACGACCAATGGGTGCGCCATGAGATCCCCTGGACCGACGACGCCGTGCGGAACGCTTGGGAGCTCTTCGGCCAGATTGCCCGCAACGAGGAGTACGTCTGGGGCGGCACCACAGGCGTGCTCTCCACGAACTTCGGCGACTCGCCGGCCCCCATGTTCGATGACCCGCCGGGTTGCTACCTCCACCGCCAAGCCAGTTTCATCACGGGCTTCTTCCCCGAGGGGCTCACAGCCGGCGAGGAGTACGACTTCTTCACCTTCCCGCCCATTGACGAGATGTACGGCACGCCGGCCCTGATCGCCGGGGACGTGATCGTGATGTTCAATGACACCCCCGAGGCACGACAATTGGTGGAGTACTTGGCCTCATCCACGCCCCAGGAAATCTGGGCGGCCAACGGCGGCTTCATCTCGGCCAACAAGGATGTCTCCCTCGACGTGTACCCCGATGAGCTGACGCGCAAGATGGCCCAAGCCATTGTGGAGGCCGAGGTGGCCCGCTTCGACGGCTCCGACCTGATGCCGGCGGCCGTGGGCGCCGGTGCCTTCTGGCGGAGCGTGCTCGACTACGTGGGCGGCGCCGATCTGGACACGGTGTTGGAGGAGATCGAGGCTGCGGCGGCCGACGCCTATCAGTAACGAGCGAGCCCGGCAAGGCCCTCCGGGCACTCTCCCGGAGGGCCCTCGCTTTTGATGGTTTATCAGGAGGGCACTATGCGGCGCGGAGGCCTGCTGGCGTGGCTTTACGTGGGGCCAACGCTTCTCATCCTGGCGATTTACTTGGTCTACCCGACGCTGACCACCATCTATCTCAGCCTCCTGGACAAGCGCTCTGAGACATTTGTGGGGGTGGACAACTACCGGTGGCTCTTCACCTCCAATGCCATGCGGATCGCCTTCCGCAACAACCTGCTCTGGCTGGTGGTCTTCACGGCCCTGACCGTTTCGTTCGGCCTGCTGTTGGCCGTGCTCCTGGACCGCGTGCGCTACGAGGCGTTGGCCAAGTCCACTATCTTTCTCCCAATGGCCATCTCCTTCGTGGGCGCGGGCGTCATCTGGCGCTTCATGTACGCCTTCAGGCCGCCCAACACGCCACAGGTGGGCGTGCTCAACGCTGTGTTGGTGGGCGTCTTCGGGCGTGATCCCGTTGGCTGGCTGGTGGAACGCCCCATCAACAACTTCGCCCTCATCGTGGCTGGCGTCTGGATATGGACGGGTTTCTGCATGGTCATTCTCTCGGCCGCCTACAAGGGCATTCCCCGGGACATTATCGAGGCTGCTCGGGTGGACGGGGCCAACGAGTGGCAGATCTTCTGGCGGGTCATTCTTCCTCTGATGAAGTCCACCGTGGCCGTGGTGACCACTACGATGGTCATCAACGTGCTCAAGGTCTTCGACATCGTCTACGTGATGACCTTCGGCGAGTTCGGCACCGAGGTGCTGGCCAACCGCATGTACAAGGAGATGTTTCAGTTCCGGGACTTCGGCCGGGCGAGCGCCATCGCCGTCGTGTTGCTGCTGGCTATCGTGCCGGTGATGTTGGTCAACATCCGCCGCTTTCAGGAACAGGAGGCCTTGCGATGAGCAACGTGGCACGGGCTGTGAAGCCGTCGAAGGCGGGCCAGGTGAACATGTGGGTACGCGCGGCACGCCGATGGGCGGCCCGGTTCCCCCTCCACGCCATCATTATTACCATCAGCCTGCTCTGGATGACGCCCACCGTGGGGCTTCTGGTGAGCTCCTTTCGGCCGCGCGACGCGGTGCGCTCCACCGGCTGGTGGACGGTCTTCGTGAACCCCTTCGACTTCACCCAGTACACGCTGGAGAATTATGTCGCCGTGCTCACCGCCCAAGGCATGGGGCGTGCCTTCCTGAACAGTCTCATCATCGCTGTCCCCTCCACCCTGCTTCCCCTTGCTTTGGCTGCGCTGGCTGCTTATGCTTTCGCGTGGATGGAGTTTCCGGGCCGGCAGACCCTGTTCGCCATCGTGGTGGGCTTGTTGGTGGTCCCCCTTCAGATGACGCTGATCCCCATCTTGCGGCTTTACAACCAGTTGGGCCTCTCCGGCACATTCTTGGGCATCTGGTTGGCCCACACGGGCTACGGCCTTCCCTTCGCCGTCTACCTGTTGAGGAACTTCTTCGGCGCCCTGCCCCGCGAGCTCTTCGAGTCGGCTTTCCTGGACGGAGCTTCCTGGTTCACGGCCTTCACGCGGCTGGCCCTGCCCCTCTCCGTGCCGGCGTTGGCCTCCTTGGCCATTTTCCAGTTCCTGTGGGTGTGGAACGACCTGTTGGTGGCCCTGATTTATCTGGGAGGCACGGAGCGCGTGGCCCCACTCACCGTGCGGCTGAGCACACTGGTCAACTCCCTGGGGCAGAACTGGGAGCTGCTGACCGCGGCGGCCTTCGTCTCCATGGCCCTGCCCTTGGCCCTCTTCTTCTCCCTCCAGCGGTACTTCGTGCGCGGTATCCTGGCCGGGTCGGTGAAGGGGTAAGCGGACTCATCCGCCTCCGGCCCGTCGCAGGGCCAGAGCGACGCGCTCCCGGTCGCGGCGCTTGCGCGGCCGCAGTTCCTCCGCACGGCGCAGGTGCTGACAGGCCTCCTGCCGGCGGTTCTGGGGCAGCAGGCAGTCCACGGCGAAGTGGTAGTGGGTGAGGGGGTCGCCCTCGTGGAGCGCCAGGGCGGCGCGGAAGTCCGCCTCGGCCTCCGCGTACTTCTGTTGGCGGGCCAGCATGCTCCCCCGCGTGGAGAGAAGCAGGGCGCGGCCGCGAGGCTCTTGTACCCGGCTCAGGCCCTCGTCCAAGAGGCGCCGCGCCTCCTCGTGCCGCCCCAGCCGCGCCTCCATCAGCGCCCACGCCTGCCAGGTCGGCGCGTTCGCAGGGTCGGCCTCCACCCCCTGCCGGAAGAGGCGCCGCGCCTCCTCGTGCCGCCCCAGCCGCGCCTCCATCAGCGCCCACGCCTGCCAGGCCGGCGCATGGCCCGGGTCGGCCTCCACCCCGCGCGCGAACAGCTCCCGCGCCCGCTCCACCTCCCTAAGCCGCGCCTCCATCAGCGCCCACGCCTGCCAGGTCGGCGCATGGCCCGGGTCGGCCTCCACCCCGCGCGCGAACAGCTCCCGCGCCCGTTCCACCTCCCTAAGCCGCGCCTCCATCAGCGCCCACGCTCGCCACACCGGCGCATGGCCCGGGTCGCCGCCACCCGCGCGCGAACAGCTCCCGCGCCCGCCCACCTCCCCAAGCCGCGCCTCCATCAGCGCCCACGCCTGCCACACCGGCGCATGGCCCGGGTCGGCCTCCACCCCGCGCGCGAACAGCTCCCGCGCCCGCTCCACCTCCCCAAGCCGCGCCTCCATCAGCGCCCATGCCTGCCACACCGCGGCATCTGAGGGGTCGGCCTCCACCCCGCGCGCGAACAGCTCCCGCGCCCGCTCCACCTCCCCAAGCCGCGCTGTCCCAGCTATTCTCCGGAGAGCTCTGGACAGGAGGGGCTGAAGGTTCTCGGAGTCAACGCGGTCGAAGGTCAGGGAGATCTCCACAGCCTCCTCAGTGGCCGTCAACGCCTCTTCCCATTGGCCCATGGAGAGGAGCACAGAGTTCAGGTCAATCAGGCTCCGGATCAAGTGAGGTCGAAATATCGCGTCCCGTGTGGCCAGTTTCCGGTAGTGGGCCACAGCCCGCCGGCTGTGGAGTGCAGCTTGGGGAAGCTCGCCCAAGGCCAAATACAAGCGAACCAGCTCCTCCTCCAAACCGGCTATGCGGGACACGCGGGGCCAGCGCTTGCCGGCCTCGCGGTGAAGCTGCTCCTCGTAGAGGCGAATGCGCCCCCTCACTTCCTTCTCCGGCAGATGTGCCGCACTTCCCTTGTCATCGTCCCGCATACGTCTTTCGTCTCGGGAGAGGTCGTCCGGCCGAAGGGGAGGCAGCGGGGGTTCCAAGTCAAAGATGCCGCTGTGGGCCGAGAAGAGGTCGGCCGCCCACGTGCTCATGGCCTTGAGGACGAGTGAGGTCACCCAGAAGACGATGGGCACATTGAGGGCAACGAGTTTCTCCCGTTGAAAGTTGAGGGTCTGAAGCACCCAGCGCGCCCGGCGGACTGTAGGCGAGGCCAGTGCTTCGAGCTCGGCCACGCCCAGGCTCTTCACGTCCACAAAGACAACGGGCTGGCCCTGCCCGGCGATGGCGTGCAATTGAACGCCTACTGTTCGGGGGTCAAGGGGATGCTCGGGCGTGAGGAAGATGCGGAGCACGGGACGGCCGGCCAGCCGCCGGCGCACGTACTCCTGGAGGCGTTGGCGCGCTTGGCCGCGGGGCGAGATGGCGAAGAAGAAAGCCGATCCTCCGGCGGCGAGATCGAGGGCCGTCTCCAAAGACACCAGCTCCTCGGATGTGGACGGAGGCAGAGAGGCCATGGCTACGCTGAGCTCTGCTCAAGCAGCTCACGGACGGCTGGGTGAACGTCCCACCACGTGTCGCCGTTGTACTCCAGGACGCTCATGTTGTGCAACAACTTCCTGGAAACTTCCCTCGGCAGCCTGTCGATTCGCTTGGTCTCCACGACCTGCCAGAGGTGGGGGTAGTCTTCCACGGTGAGCAGCCGGCGGTACGTGCTGCGCACCTCCCGCCGCGCCCAGCGCACGTCCTGGCGTTCCACGCGCGTGGCCCCGCGCTGACGTGCGGCCACGATGCTAAGACGCACCAGGCGCAGGAGCTCCCGCACGATGCCGCCCGATCCTTCCACCAAGTCGTGCAGCGCCCGGTCTGTGATGAGCTCCGAATGGACCCGCCGGCGGACGACGTTGGTCAACATGTCACGTCCCGGCCTGTAGGGCGCACCATCATGCTCTCGAACTTTCACACAGGGGAGCAAGTAGGTGCGGTGAAATTGGTGGCGCACCTGCTGGAAGTCGTCGCTGTAGAAGAGAGGAAAGGGAACGGTGTAGATCATGCGGCAGGTGGGCGCCAGGAGGGCGTTGGCGCCGTGGAGCAGGAGCTTGGCCGCGAGCTCCAAGTCGAACACTTTGTCGAGCCCGTCCACGATGACCAGGAGGCGCCGGCCGAAACGGGCGCGCAAGTGCTCCAACAGGCCGTTGAGGCGCTCCAGCAGGTCGGACAGGTGGGCCTCGGCGGTCGCGCGTACCTGGTGACGGAAAGGCTTCTCCTCGCTCAGCCGGGCCGTGAAGCGCACCAGGGCGAGGTCGATTTCGGCCCCTCCTTCCAATTGCCAAGCACCGGCCTCGATCAGCTCATGTTCTTCATACCAAAAGCGCAGCCCCTCGGCCTGCGCTTCGTCTGCCGAGATGCCCCGCTGGTGGGCCGCCTGGTACACAGTGAGCCCCAGTTGTACGAGGAGGTCGGTGTAGTGAATGTCGCCCAGGTTGAGACTCGCGACCACGTCGAAGAAGATGATCTCGTGCGTCCCTTCGAGCGCTTGGGCCAGGCGGTAAAGCTCTGTCGTCTCGCCCACGCCCACTTGACTGGAGACGACCGTCTTGTCGTCTTCGGCGTCGTCCAGCTCGAGTGAGGCCTGTAGCGTGTCGATGCGGCTGTCAGGCGAGCGCTCCACGTAGAAGGCCGCCTGCCAGTCGGGGTCGTTCAGGGGCCGCATGGGATCACAGAAACGGTAGGCCTCCTTCAGAGTACGCGCCGGGCCGAGGGCAGTCATTGTGCTGCTCCTTCCTCCCTTCGGGACATTGAACCTCCGCGGTGTGGT